>DVNR01000023.1 GCA_018714205.1 Candidatus Aphodousia faecipullorum | reverse complement strand
ACTTTTTAACTGTTCGGTTGGAATACTGGCGATTAGGTTTTTAAGCTTGTCTTGGTTCATTGGTAAATCCATTTCCTTCACTCCTAAGAGATTAGCAAATATTGGATTTACACAAAGTTATTTACAGTCTCTGGATCATCTTGCCGCCAATACTCTCGGTATAACTACCTAAAGGTTTTCCTTGAAAACTAGGCCAAACTGCTCAAGGGGGCAAAATTTTTGTACCTTACCCCCTTGAATATTGCTTTCAACTCCTCTAACCTCTGTCCATCTCTTTCGAGATTTCAATTTTTAGAGCATAGGAAACACCATGCAACAGGCACTTCAAAATGTACGCTTCGCTTCGGCCGAGTCTTCGGTTCGATGCTTTTTGCGTCTTTTTGAAATGCGAATGTGCATGATGACGATGGTGCTCTAAGGACCTTCGGAGCACCGCGCTCCGCTCAAGTATCGTTCGGAAGGTCTCATAACGAACGATATTTCTTCCCCTTCACTTAAACAATTAAAACGTCACACCAAATTTTTTGGTTATGAGAAATCAACCGTTAGATACCGTTGATTAGACGCTCAAAAAAGTTTGATGCATTTCGCATTCGGTGTGACTGAAGGATAAGAAATGATCAAACTGGAACATATCAACAAAACTTTTGAAATTGGTGGAAAAACGGTTCAGGCCGTCAAAGACGTCAGTTTAAAAATTCGACAAGGTGAAATCTTCGGCATTATCGGTTTTTCCGGCGCCGGTAAATCCACTCTTGTTCGCTGCATTAATCTATTGGAAAAGCCTCAAAGCGGAC
Source organism: Candidatus Aphodousia faecipullorum (assembly GCA_018714205.1). GTDB lineage: Bacteria > Pseudomonadota > Gammaproteobacteria > Burkholderiales > Burkholderiaceae_F > Aphodousia > Aphodousia faecipullorum. The sequence goes on along the minus strand of DVNR01000023.1, from coordinate 10,019 downwards.
GGATTACGATTGACAACGAGGACATCACCAATTACAGCGGTCTCAAACTCAGGCAACTGCGCCAGAAAATAGGCATGATTTTCCAACATTTCAATCTCATGCCAAGCCGCACGGTTTTTGAAAATATTGAACTTCCCCTGAAGCTGACAGCCCTAAGTAGTGAAAATCGGGCTCGTAAGGTCAATGAGTTGCTCGAATTGGTCGGCCTGACCGATAAGGCTCAAAATTATCCATCACAACTTTCCGGCGGGCAAAAGCAGCGCGTTGCCATTGCACGGGCCCTTGCCAATGATCCTAAAGTTCTTCTGTGTGATGAAGCAACAAGCGCCCTAGATCCTCAGACAACGCATTCGATTTTGCAACTGTTAAAGGAAGTCAACGCCAGACTGGGACTGACCATTGTTGTAATCACCCACCAAATGGAAGTCATCAAAGAAATTTGTGATCGAGTAGCCGTCATGCAAAACGGCCAAGTCGTAGAAAAAGGCAATATCGTTGATATTTTCAGCAATCCTCAGGCACCGATTACCAAAAGCTTTATCCAAGCAGCCGATAACTTTGAGACTTTCAACGACCTCATCCGATTAAATAGCTCCATCACCGGTATCCACCCCGATCAGCCGGTCTGGTTTCTGACCTACAGAGGCAGCGTCGCCGGAGAACCATTAATGAGCGAACTTTATCGGTGCTTTGAAGTCAAAGCCAACATCATTTACGGAAATATCGACTATTTCAAGGAATGCATCGTCGGCAAACTCGGCGTAGCCATAGAAGGTGAGGCAGAAAAAATCGCTCAAGCCAAAGCCTTTTTAATTGAACAAAAAGTCCGTGTGGAGGTCCTCAGATGAACGACATTATTGCCTTTCTTTTACCGCATATTGAAAGACTCGGCCCGGAACTTGTTGAGTGTTTCTGGCAGACCGCAACCATGGTCGCCGTCTCCGGCACCATTGCCTGGTTCTTAGGCGTTGCAATCGGTGTCCTTTTAGTCATTACTCGAAAAGACGGTCTGTGGGAGAAACGCTGGCTTTTCCTATTTTTGGACAAAAGTATCGACATTATCCGTTCGATCCCCTTTATCATTCTGATCGTTCTTTTGATTCCTCTGAGCCGCTTTTTAGTAGGTACGGGATCCGGCGTCACCGGCTCCTTCGTCGCACTGGTTTTCGGCACGGTACCGTTTTTTGCCCGTCAAATTGAATCCGTGTTAAGTGATCTGGACGATGGTCTAATTGAAGCGAGCCAGGCCATGGGCTTTTCCATCCCGCAAATCGTCTTTGGTGTCTACTTAAGAGAAAGCATCCCTGGCATCACTCGCGTCACCCTCATCACTTTTGTGAGCTTTATCGGTATCACCGCCATTGCCGGCGCAATCGGAGCCGGTGGTCTTGGTGATTTTGCCATTCGCTATGGTTACCAAATGGGTTACCGGGATATGATTTGGCTCACCGTCATCATCATTTTGGCTGTCATCACGATTGTGCAGTGTTTCGGTCAATGGATTATCCGCAAAACTTCTCACTAACTTTTTACTTTGGAGATGATCATCATGAATAAACGTACATTTTTAAAGTCTTTGGTAGCCGCTGGCTGTGTGGCCGCCTTTTCTCTGGGTTCTTTTTCTTCTGTCTGTGCCGAAGAATTCCGAGAGGTGACAGTTGGGGTTGTCGGCGACTACGTCGCGCAATGGGATACTGTCAATGAACTTTTAGCGCCGGAAAAAATCCGTGTAAAACTCATCAAATACAGTGACTACGCCACGCCCAATCGAGCATTGGCTGACGGGGAGATTGATTTAAACGCTTTTCAGCACAAAGCTTATCTTGCCAATGACATTGAAAGAAACGGCTACAAGATCGTCTCAATAGGCGACACGCTTCTGACTCCCTTGAGAATCTATAACAACAAAGAAAAAATTAAGTCACTGAGCGACTTCAAAGACGGTGATATCATCGCAATCCCCTCGGATCTGACCAACGGCGGTCGAGCTATCAAACTCTTAGAGGCCGCAGGTCTCATCAAAGTTGACCCAACGAAAGGTTACGTGCCAACTAAACTGGACATCACCGAGTACAAAGTCAAAATTAAAATCCGTGAAGCTGAATCCGGCATCCTCGCTCGCTTATTACCCGATGTCGCAGCGGCCATCATCAACGGCGGAAATGCCTATACAGCCGGTCTTGACGCTTTTTCAGACTCTATTTTTTCTGAAGACTTAAATCCAAGCACCAACCCTCAGGTCGCTCAGCTTGTCAACATTATTGCTGCGCGTGAAGCCGATAAAGATAATCCTATCTACCAAAAAGTTGTCCAGGCCTATCAAACCCACGAGACAGCTACGACTTTGATGAAAGCCTATAAGGGAGCCTATACACCGGCTTGGAAGGGAGCTGAAAAGTACACCTATTAGTTTTGAAGTTGCGAAGTGCCGAAAACATTTAACGGCACTTCGACAAACTTCATTGAGCCAGGCCTGTACTAAATCAGATTCGGATACACGCTGTGAGACAAACAAATACAAAAACGGCACCGCTTCATTTTCAAACGCTTTAAGGACTAAAGTCGTTTTGCCCACACGCCGCCTTCCAATGACACTAACCATCTGAGAAACGTTCTGTCTTCTGACTGTTTTCCAAAAAGAGCTCAGAGCTGAAAATAAGCGAGGGGGATTTGAGTACCAAACAATCCGAGGTATTCGCGGCGTTAGCCAGCGGCGGACTTGAGATTTTCGCCGCAATATCAAGTGGACGTCCTAACCGTGTGGTGGATTACATTCGCAGTTATCCGCGCGAAGCATTGCCTAAGCTGTGTTCTACCAAGTCCTATGGATGGCATGATGTAGGTTACTCGTTTGTATTGCCTGATCGAATAATTGGGGAAACCATCAGCGGTGAAGCTGTGTTGTTTGATGGTGACGAAGCCGCCGCCCCGAAGTACGCCAGCAAGGGCACGCTGAAAGATTGGCAGGATAATGTAGCCAGTATTGCCCTGTGTTCTAATCGCATTACCTTTTTTACTTGCATAGCGTTTGCCGCTCCGTTGGCGCGTATCGTCAGCGAACCCTCAGGCGGCTTTCACTTGGTGGGAGATAGCTCATTAGGTAAATCGAGCGCATTGCGTGCGTTATGTAGCGTGTTCGCTTCGGCGGCCTCTGATGGTGAATCTGGTGAAATGGCCTCATGGCGTGCCACAGATAACGGATTGGAGGCGTTTTGTCAGTCACATAGTGACTTGCCAATGATTTGTGACGAGATAGGGCAGGCTGATGGTAGAAATATCGGGAAAGTGCTTTACATGATTGGCAATGAATCGGGTAAGCGCAGAATGACTAAGGGCCTTCAAAACAAGGCCGCCGCTTCATGGCGTTTATTACTGGCCTCAAGTGGTGAGGTGAGTGCTGAGGAATTTGCCAAGCGGTACGGCGTAAAAGTTGATGATGGTATCAATGTACGCCTAGTCAACATTGAAGTAACCAACGATAACGGCTCAGGGATTTTTGACAAAGTACCAGAGGGAGAAACTCCAAAAGGACTAGCGGATAAATTAAGGCAGTACACAGAGAGCCGATACTATGGCACGGCAGGCCCTGAGTTTTTGCAACACTTGGTGGCCGATATAAAAGAAAATGGCCTTGAGGCGTTTACTAAAAATTTGGAAAACGGTTTAACAGAATTTCAAAAAACGGTTAATTCCGATACTGATCCAATGGTAGGCCGTGTTGCTCGCCGCTTCGCGCTGGTGGCGGTAGCGGGTGAGTTGGCTATTCAATATGGTGTTTTACCATGGAAGCAAAGAGCGGCATGGGAGGCGGCTCAAGTGTGCTTCCAAGTCTGGCGGAAAGGATTTAGATCGAAAGAGGATCAGGCCGCCGACTTAATCCGTTGCGTGTTGGAGTTCCACCAGAGTAACCGTGAGCGTTTTGACGAGGTAACAGTATTAAGCACGGGTGACGATATTAGACGTTCAACAAAAGATAAATTGCTCGGTGTTATCGTCATTAAACAATGAACACACCGAAGTGGTTTACTTTCAAGGGCCATTTAAAACTGAGGTATTGGCTAAAAATGGTTTCCCCGAAAGAGAAAGCCTGAAAATTTTGAAAGACAGTGGGATTTTGGCCGCCAATGATCGCCTTTACTTTTTCAAAATTGCAAAAGGTAAGACCTATCACGGTGTGCCAGAGGGGAGATATATCCGATTAGTTCCTGAAAATTGGGTCGAAAATGAGCCTGATTGATTGGAAAGAGTTGGCGAAAAGTGAAAAAAGTGGGGAATTGTCTCGAATTGGCAAAAGTAAAAATCCAATAAATATGGGCGATTCCCCACGTTCCCCACTGTTCCCCATTTTGCAAAATCGCGTCAATCGCCCTAATACCAAGGGATTCCCCAAATTCCCCAAGTTCCCCACGCAAAACACTAAGTGCCGAGGGGTACTTAATGATGAAAATTTGAAGGAAGCGTTTGAAGAGCGAGCGGCAATAATGGAATTTGATGGAGGGTTACCGAGAAAGGAAGCCGAGCGTCTCGCTAGAAAAATAATTTATCGGAGGTAGATACAAAAATACCCTCTTAGCTCAAAACTAAGGGGGTAACTTTTTGCTTGTCGGTACCCTAATTTTCAATATCTTTCGGAAAGCCCGATTTTATTGAATCTAGTGGTGGCTAGGGACGGAATCGAACCGCCGACACGCGGATTTTCAATCCGCTGCTCTACCAACTGAGCTACCTAGCCGCCGTAGAGTTCAGCATTTTACGCAAAAAAAATGCTAATTGCAAAAAGAAAATTAAAAAATTTTTAAATTTATCGCTAACAAACTGATTTAAAAAGATAAAGAAAACTGTAAATTGAATTCGTCGCTCTCTGAAGAAAAGTGAGACCAATCAATCGGACGAATACCTCTGGAAACCAATAAGCGATTAGTTTCCGAAAAATGACCACATCCAATGAAAGGGACCGGTGGGCGCAGAGCCGATAGTGGCGAAGGATGATTGGCGCACAACACGGCATTGACGCCACAGCCTGATTCAATTAACGGCTGTTTACTTTGTGCGTAATTGCCCCAAAGCATAAATATTTTGGGGGAAGGAGAGTTAGCTAATTCGGTTAGTAAGGCGTCTGTCAGAGTTTCCCAACCTTTCTTTGCATGGCTGTTTGCTTTGCCCTCTTCGACTGTCAAAACAGTGTTTAAAAGTAGGACGCCTTGTTGTGCCCAACCTGTCAAATCGCCATGATCAGGTGGTGTAATTTTCAAATCGCGTAATAACTCTTTATGAATATTTCGTAAACTTGGCGGAATCTTGCATGTTTTAGAAACATGAAAGGCAAGACCTTGAGCCTGCCCTTTGCCGTGGTACGGGTCTTGCCCGACAATGACCACATGCGTTTGGGCCAACGGCGTTAACTCCAATGCTTTAAAAGGCGTAGGTGGAAAAATGTTCACCCCAGCCTCTTCACGAGCTCGAAGAAATTTTAAAAGGGAGAGGCCTTGGGTTGAGTTGAAAAAGTCACTCAGGATGGCCTGCCAATCGCCAGCCACCCTATCGTATGTTAGGTCAATCATGCATTATTGAGGAAGTTGACTTTCAATGGCGCCAATTCGTGCATGCAACAAATTAATTTGACAAGACAAATTAGCGGCCCCGGCACCAGTACCAGAACTAAACAATGCTTGATCGAAACGGCACTGTTCAGCCACGTAACGGTCGAAAGCTGTATTAGCTCTTTCTAGAGCGGGCACAGCCTCATTGCGACCAGTAATGCGGTCTAGCTCCGCCGCATGTTGTGTAAGTCTAGTTAAAACATCGCGATACTCTGTGCGAGTCTCCTGTAGTTCTTGTTTGAGGCATTCTCGCAACGCGATCGTTGTCGCTGCTGTTTTGTAGCACTCGTCGACATTAGACTGAGCCCAAGTGGGCACTGTTATCAAAGTGGATAATGTTGCTACAAGAAAACAGAGTTTATTCACGATTAACCCCGCTGTGTGTTTTCTAAATAATCGGACAGTTCCTTCATTGTATCGAAGATTGGTGTTAAAGGAAGATGAATTTTTGTCCAATCATCTATGCTGACTCCCTCGTTAAACCCTGTTCTTAAAAGCAAAGGATGCGCTTTAGCGTTCTGAGCGGCCTGGGCATCGTTCATTGAGTCGCCAATCATCGCGCACTCTTCAATGGTTACGTTGAGTTTAGAGGCTGCCAAAAGCAACATGTCAGGGGCTGGTTTTGGATGGTTGACATCGTCAGCTCCTATGACTGTGTCAAAGAAGTGCCGAATTTGAAACTTGCTCAGCAAGGCTTCTGCTATGGAATGCGGTTTGTTGGTCACCACAGCCATCGGGTAGTGGAATTTTTTAAGTCGTTCCAATGCCTCGAGGACATTGGGCTCCAATTTAGAATACCGACCATCAACTTCTGCCATTGCGCGTAGGTAAACACGAAGGGCTTGGTCGATTTCTTCGTCCGTTGGGGTTCTCCCGAGGCGAGCGTTGAGCGCTCGAATCACTAGAATCCGAGCGCCTTTTCCGATAAAGCGAGAAACTTCATCCCGACTCAAGGGCGCTAAATTGAGACTCTGCATCATTTGTTTGCAGGCAATTTCCAAGTCGTCCAATGAATCAATGAGAGTACCGTCAACGTCAAATAACAAGGCTTTAATCACGATTACAACTCAACTCTGCAAGTTCTGCCCGGTGTAAGGCAATGAGACTTTCGTCAATGGCTTCTCGCATTTCGGAGATAACCTGTTGGTACCCCGCTTTTGATTTCTGACCAAAAATAGCGCTGCCAGCCACAAAAGTGTCAGCTCCCGCTGCAGCGATGGCGCCGATGTTGTTCACTTTCACGCCGCCATCCACTTCAAGGAATATCTCATGACCGGTGCTGCGCTTGTGTTGATCAATAATTTTTGCGACCTGAGCAATTTTATTGATGGCTGAAGGAATAAATGATTGTCCGCCAAAACCGGGATTGACGCTCATAATCAAAATAAGGTCAATCTTTTCCAAAACATAATCCAAATAGGACAGTGGGGTTGCTGGATTAAAGACTAAGCCGGCTTTGCAACCGCAATCGTGGATTAATCCTAACGTACGATCGATGTGACGGGATGCTTCGCAGTGAAAGGTAATGTAATCAGCTCCCGCTTTCGCAAACATCGGAATGAGACTATCAACTGGCTCCACCATAAGGTGAACATCAATAGGGGCGTTAACATGCGGACGAATGGCTTCGCAGACAAGTGGACCGATGGTCAAATTAGGGACATAGTGATTATCCATCACGTCAAAATGAATCCAATCAGCGCCTGCCTCAATCACATCACGAACCTCTTCGCCCAAGCGAGCGAAGTCAGCGGACAAAATGGATGGGGCAATACGGCAATTTGCTGAGGGTTTGGGGCGAGAAAAAAACGACATTTAAACGAATCTCCAAATTGGCATATCAACAATCGATAATTTTAGAGAATCTCTCCTAATAAGAAGCGAGAAAAATTTTTCAGTTGAAGAAACGTAACTTTTTGCGTTTTATTCGTAAAGATTGATTTTAGGCTTGTACAATCTAAGCATTCTGTTTAGAGGTATCTCATGCGATTAATTCAAATTACATTGAGCGTGATGCTTGTCACATTGTTGGCAGCGTGTTCGTCAACACCTGAAAAGCAGCCTGAGACAGGGCTAGCTCCAGGCCAGTCAAAACTTGTATTTGAAGAAAGCGCATTTGATAAAGTGCCCAATGTTGAGGATTGGGAGCCTGCTCTCAAGGCTTTTAAGCTGTCTTGTAGCAAGTTGACGGCTAAAGCCGAATGGCAGTCTGTCTGTCAAGTCGCTCAGAGCACCGCGGTCGGGCAGGCAGAAACGTTTTTTAAGTCCTATTTCGTTCCCTACCGCGCTGTCGCCGTTTCCAGAGGAGCCGATCAAACAATCAAAATTACGGACGAGGGGAAGATGACCGGTTACTATGAACCGGTTTTGTACGGTAGTCGGCAGAAGAAAAAACCGTATGTTTATCCGCTTCACACCATGCCTGACGATCTCATTACGGTGAAGCTGGATGAGCTGTATCCTCAGTTGAAAGGATTGAGATTACGCGGTCAGGTCAAGGGGCAGACTTTAGTGCCCTATGACACTCGCGCTCAACTGAGCAAACGGAATTTAGACCAGTTTGCCATTGCGTGGGTTGAAGATCCAGTTGACGCATTTTTCCTTCAAATACAGGGGTCGGGGCGGATCGTTCTACCGGATGGTTCTTTTATGAGAGTGGGCTATGGGGATGTGAACGGTCATCCCTATCGAGGAATCGGCTCTTACTTGGTTTCACAGGGGTATTTGAAGTCGCACGAGCTTTCTATGCAAAGTATCCGAGCTTGGGCAAAGAAGAATCCTCGCCAATTGCAGACGGTTCTTAACCAGAATCCAAGCTATGTTTTCTTCGTGGAGCGAAAGGATCAAGACCCGTCCCAAGGTCCGATTGGAGCACAGGGGGTTCCTTTGACCGATAAAGGCTCCGTCGCTGTCGATCGACGTTATTACGAAATGGGTTGGCCGATCGTTGTTGATGTAGAACAAACTAATCCGGATATGAAATTTACACAAGCGGTGGTTGCTCAGGATACAGGGGGCGCTATCCGCGGACCGATTCGTTTTGATTTCTATTGGGGTAGCGGTTATGACGCTGGAGAGGCTGCTGGCAAACAGAATAGCAAAGTGAAAGCATGGGTTCTTTTACCCAAGGGAATGCAGCCTCCTTTGAAATAAAGGGCAAAACGACACGGTGTTGCTAACGTTAGCAAATGCCATTTTGATTTGTTTCCAAGAGACTGTTAAAAGCATCATTGTCCAAAGGAGCACTGGGTATCTGTTTTGTTAGAAAGATGAGGGGGCAAGCAACAAGGTATCTTCGTTGAGCTGAATAAGCCGGTGACTGAAGATAATTCTGATGTCAAGTAAAAAGCCTCCGAATCGAGACAGATGCGAAGGCTTTTTTGAAAGTTAACGCTTGATGGCTGCGAATCGAGCCTCGATTTCCTGAAGACTGACAGCGCCTTCCAGGCGATAGCCGTCTTCAAAATACATGGTAGGCAATCCTTCCATGCCAAATTGATTAAACAGTTCCATATTTTTTTCGCCGATTGTTGTTTTGCATTGACTTGACAGTGCGGGCGGTTCCTTCTGATCAAGCATCCAATTATCCCAAGCAAGTTGAGGATCGGGAGAGCAAAGGATGCGTTTCACCATTTCTTCAGAATTCATTAGTGGAGCGACAAATGTGTAGATGGTGACATTTTCGAGATTTTGCAATGTTTTCTCGAGCCGCTGACAGAAAGAACAGAACGGATCAGCAAAGACGTACAACTTGCGTTCACCTTTTCCGTGAGTGGTTTTCAACGCTTGATCAAGTGGTAATGACTTGATGTCAATGCGTGATAGATCATCCAAACGTTCTTGAGTGAGGTTTTTCTGGGAGGCAATATCGAAGATATGTCCGGCGAAAAGGAATTTCACATCCTTGTCCACGTAAAGCAAGGAACGATTGGCGACAACTTCATACAAACCGACAGGCAGTTTTTTTACTGAAGTTGCCTCAATATTCATTTTTTGTTTAACCAGTGTTTTAACCCGGTCCGTATCTGGAGCCGCGTGGGATAGCGCTGGAATCATGAATGCGGAAACAAGTGCAAGCAATAATGTTTTTTTCATGGTTTAGATTGGAAAAGAAAATAACACCGGTAATCTTAAAGAACTGTTAGTGTGAATGCTGAAAAAATAAGTAACTGGAAATGGAAAATTTCCGAATGGTTGTAAAAAGAGGATTTTTGCTAATTGGGTTGCGATCGTGATTCATGGGTGGGTTATTTGACAAATTGAGAACATTCCTTAAAATACCGACTCCGCTGCGATGCGATAAGCGTCAGAGCGAAAAAGCCAGGTCGGGATTGAAAAGATTTTTTGATAACGACTTGACAAGAGAATGAGGCTTCGGCATAATTCTCAACCCTGCCGATCAAAAGGCAGCGGGCCAAA
>DVNR01000001.1 GCA_018714205.1 Candidatus Aphodousia faecipullorum | reverse complement strand
TAAAAAATATGAAAGTGTGTACAAGAAAAAAATCGTGGAGATGCTATGAAAATAAGGGGATTGAATGAGATTTGTGTACAAAATAATTTTTTATGGATCTGAAAAGAAGTAATTTGTACACAATTTTGTACACACAAAAAAAGGGAAACCGGTTTAATTCCAGTTTCCCCCTTTTTTAACTCATTGATTCAACTAGACAATGATGTTCATAATGAGCATTGCGATCATGGCGTTCAGGATGGAGATGCCCATCAAAACGGGGATCATGCGACCAGCCGTTCCGATCACACCCAACGCGCGACCCATGTATTGCAATTGAGAGCCCATGAGGTAAATAGCCGGGGCCAAAATGGCAAGATCATGACCAGAGACGCTACCAGCATCGAACAAGGCAACGGCCACGCCGACACCACCGCCCATGGACATCCAGCCGCCGATCAAAACCGCCGCTGCTTCTCCGGGCAATCCGAACAGACCCATCACAGGAGCGCAAACAGCACCCAAGATGTCAAGTAAGCCGGATACTTGCAAAACACGAATGAGTACGAAGGCCATCAACACGTTCGGAATTGTTGAAGACGTGGCGATGCCCCAACCTTGGACGGCACCCTTGACGAATACGTCGGTAACCATCGGATTCTTGGATTCATGCGACATAATTTCAACTCCTTCCGATTAAGCAGCCTTCTTCTTCGAGCGGAACACGCCGAGGAAGCGAACAATATTGGCACCCACCACCTTTAACACGAGCATCAAGCCCAAGCAGACGCCCATTGAGGTCGGAACAGCCAAAGAACCGTCAGCAGCCGTCAAAGTAAAGAGCACGGCGCCAGAAGAGAAGAAGTTCGTGATACAAGCGTCAGCCGACAATTGGAACATGGCGAAAATATCTGATTCATGTTCAGTAATTTCACCAGAGTCCTTTAATTGACGGGTCAAAGCAGCACCACCGTCGGTCGATTGCAAAGAGGCAATCAAAGCCAAACCGCAGGAACCCGGGATGCCCATCAACGGACGAAGAACCGGGGTCAACAATTGACGAGCAGCACGCAAAGCGCCGTAGTGATCCAACACCGTGATCATAGCCAAAGCGAACATCACGGTCGGAACCAAGGTTAAAGCGAACATGAAACCGTCGATAGCGCCGGAACCGGCTGCACCACGGAATGAAGAGGTCGTCACTTTTAAGGCTTCGCCGTTTTGCGTAACGCTCGTTACCACTTTACCGAACGCGCCGTTCAAAGTCGTGAAGTCGAAGATGCCCCACCATTGAGTACTGGCACAAACACCTGAGAAGAAGACGCAAGCAAAGACCAGTGCGATATAACCGCCAATGCCAACTTTTTCTTCAGTAGCGTTTTCTACTTTATCAGACATGGGAAAGTCCTCTGTTGATTGAAGAAATGAATAAATAAACAAACGCGGGCTTGCATAAGCCTGCTGTTACAGATAGTAATGTATTTAAAGTAACCACGTGTACGCATATTCACCTATAAAATCGCTTAAATCCCCCGTTTTACGGGACAACCCTCAGATGTTTCGATTAAAAAAACCGTCAAAATCAAAGCAAATCATCAATGATTTTCTCATTTGTTGAATTTGGTTACGTTGTTGATGTAATAATTCCGCTAAAATTAACCACTTACATTTAAAGGTGGATAGTGACTTTTTCCATCAAAACAATATGACTTAAGCAGGAGTTTGTGGATGTCTTTAAATGACCCTCAATGGGGCCGAGGCAACTCGCAAAACGACAAGGACGATCGGGATTCTCGCGAGTCTGATCGTCAAGATGAGAACAATACGAACACGCCCGATGATCGTCGTAATGAGGCCGATCGTCGGGATGACTCTCGTAAAGGTTCTGGCGACGATTTGGATCGACTCTGGGATGAATTCAATAAAGCGTTAGGCGGCATGCTGGGTGGTTCCCGTCAGCGTTCGGAGCATCGTGGTGCTCAACAGAACCAATGGCAGGACGATCGTGATGATCAAAAAACGCAAGAAACGCGTCGTGATGAAGAATTGCGTTCGCGCCAGGAAGAGTCGTTTAAGAAACCCTTTAAAAGCTTAAAGCGCATGCAGCCGCCGCGCTTCACTCCACCAAAGGCCGGTGGAAAAGGCGTGACTTTCGCGGTCGTTGCCGCGCTGGCTTTATGGGGCGCAACCGGTTTTTATATTGTTCCCGAAGGGCAGTCAGGCATAGTCACGACGTTTGGCAAGTACACACAGACCACGATGCCGGGTTTCCGTTGGCATATGCCTTGGCCTGTTCAATCAGCTGATATCGTTGATGTCAGCAGTGTCCGCACAGTAGCCATTGGTGCGATGGGACGTGCCAATCGCGAGGCGGAAGCGTTAATGCTCACTGATGATGAAAACATCGTGGATGTTCGATTTAATGTTCAATATCGCATTAAATCGGGTGATGGCGCGATGAATTATCTTTTCCGTTCCCGCGATCCGGATGAGTCAGTTCGGCAATCTGCTGAGTCTGCGATGCGTGAAGTTGTCGGTCGCAGAAAGATGGACAGCGTGTTGTTTGAAAGTAAGCAAGAAATCGCTGAAAACGTCAAACATATCATGCAGGAGATGCTTGATCGCTATCAAACAGGTATTGAGGTGATGAGTGTGGCTATCCAAAACGCTCAGCCGCCTCAACCGGTTCAAGCCGCGTTTAACGATGCGGTGAAGGCTGGTCAAGATAGAGAACGCCAAATCAATGAAGGCGAGGCTTACGCAAATGCGGTGATACCCAAAGCCCATGGTACAGCGGCTCGACTGGCTTTAGAAGCGGAAGGTTACAAGGCGCGTGTTGTTCAGGCGGCGGCCGGTGATGCTGAGCGATTTAAGCAAATTTTGTCTCAGTACCAGAAGGCGCCTCAGGTAACACGTGATCGTATGTACGTTGATATGATGCAGCAGGTCATGCGCTCGACTACAAAAGTGTATGTGGATACGAAAGATGGCAACAATCTTCTGTATCTGCCTTTTGATAAGTTGATGGAGCGCAACCGCCAGCAAGGCGAGGCGGCTGCGCAGGAGGCCTTGGCAGTGTCTTCGAACAATACCTCAACCAATTCAACAGCCACCAAACAGGCGGGAACGGTTGACAACACAGCCAACAGCGCTGCCAATGATTATGCAGATCTTCGCACATTGCGTCGTAGCCGCTAAGGGGACAAATTCATATGAATAAATTATCTACTGTAGTACTTGCGGCAGCGGTGGTCATGGTGGGCGCCAAGCTTTGCTTATACACGGTTGGCGAGCGTGAGCATGCGTTGGTGTTTGCACTTGGTGAGTTAAAAGAAGTGCAATCCGAGCCGGGGCTTCATTTCAAATTGCCGCCTCCTTTGCAAAATGTCGTGTATTTGGACAAGCGCATTCTGACGTTGGATGCTCCAACGGCTGATCTTGTTCAAACTAGTGAAAAGAAAAACTTGATGATTGATTCCTTTGTGAAATGGCGTATCGCCGATGCGCGTCGCTATTGGGTATCTTTCCAAGGAAATGAACGGGCTGCTAATGACCGAATTTCTTCGCTACTACGTGATGCGCTGAACCAAATTGTTAATAAACGCACCGTTAACGAAATTACTTCGCGAGAACGTGATGTTGCCATGCAAGAGATTCGCAACGGCCTTCAATCCCGTGTGACTGACATCGGTGTTGAGGTGGTTGACGTTCGACTCAAACGCGTAGACTTCACGCCTGAAATTTCAGAGTCCGTTTACCGGCGAATGGAAGCAGAGCGCAAACGCGTGGCCTCAGAAGAACGTTCAACAGGTGCGGCTCAGGCTGAGAAAATTCGAGCTGACGCCGATCGTCAACGCGAAGTCATTTTGGCTGAAGCTTATCGTAAAGCACAAGAAGTTCGAGGCGAAGGAGACGCTCAAGCCAATGCCACCTACGCTGAGGCGTTCTCACGTGATCCGGAATTTGCGCGTTTTTATCGTAACATTGAAGCGTATCGCACCAGTTTTGCAGAGAAAAACGATGTCATGGTTGTTGATCCATCTTCGGATTTCTTCAAGTACATGAAGGATCCTAAAAAGCAATGACCGTTACTGTTTGGATCCTAGCTCTGGCGCTTTTCTGTATTTTTGAAGGACTTATCCCATTTGTCGCACCGGAAAAATGGCTTGATTCCGTACGGGAAATTGGACGAGTTGCTCGGCCGGAAACAGTTCGTAAGATTGGTCTTGGATTGCTTCTTGTTGGAGTTGGAACCATCTGGCTTTTGACAAGCTGAAGTTCTTGTTAAACAAACAGCCCGCATTGCGGGCTGTTTGTTTACTGACGTTTTTCTCGGATAAATTCTTCAGGAATGTCGCGCCATGAAGATCGAAAAGGATTGATATCGATACCGCCTCGTCGCGTAAAACACGCATAAACTTCTAGCGACAGGGGATTAAACGCTTTGCGAAGATCATGAAAAATCTGTTCGACGCACTGCTCGTGAAAACCGCGATGGCAGCGGTAAGAGACAAGGTATTTCAAAAGCCCCTTTGGGTCAATGGGTTGCCCCTCGTAGTTAATGGTAATCGCGGCCAAATCGGGTTGCCCAGTGACAGGACAAAGCGATCGAAAAAGCGTGGTAGAAAATGTTTTTTTGCTAATAAGAGTTTTGCAATTAGGTGCAAAGATAAGGTAAGCCGGTTCAGTTTCATAAGTTTGGATATCTTCGGACTTATCCAACACGAGATCGTCCAACGAAAATCCCGGCATGGATTGCAAAGAGTCGTGATATTCGTTGATACGATAAAGCTTTACTTGAACGGGACCCTCTAATCGTTCGGAAAGGTCTCGAGAAATACGATTTGAAACTTCCTCTTGAGAGCTTAGTCGGGTCATTGCATAGGAGCCCGCATAAAGTTTCAATGACTTTGATTCAATAATAAATTTAGTGGTAGCCGGGACGGTTAGCTCAATAATGGCGGTTTGGGGCAAGCCTTGCATATTAAGCCAAGAAAATTCATACAGCCGCCAAATATCGACACCGCGGAACCGGTGGTCACCAATTGCATCTCGTCCCAGCTTGCGGGCAATGGGTTGCAGTAAATTCGGATTGTAGCGATCGCTATAAACCGTATCTTTACCCAACAATGTGTTTTGTGGTTCAGGCATTAAAACTGGCATAACGGTTTACTCTCATCGGTTAAATAGTTCTAAAGAGCGGAACATTTTGCTAAGTTGCTCTTCGTCAAAAGGGAGGTACTCGGCGATAGTGAATCCGACCACATTCGAGTTTTGATTGATGAACTGAAGAATGTGACTGAGACACTCTAAACTCATTTTGCCACCGCCAGATCCGTCACCTACAAGGTTGGGATTGGCAAAGTAGGTCGAATGAAAGATCTTGGGATTTAACACGTCAATATCAAGATGAACCAGCACATGATCGAATGGTTCAACAAATTCTTTAATTTGGGTGTCGTTGACAAAAGTGTCTGTTTGGAGTTTGTAGTCCACTCCCAAGTTATCTAAAAATTGGGCCTGGTAACTGTGCAATCCTTGCAATCCCACATATAAAAGCTCATTGGGCTTAAACGGTGGGTTTTGAAGCAGGTCAACCAAGTCTTTTTCGCCTTTTCCTAATAACGCTCCCAACACCATGGCGTGTGCGTTCGGGTACCCATCTTTAGCCATTGAAACATCAGGATGGGCGTCAATCCAAATAATGCCGGTATTGGGATATAACCCATGAAGGTAATCAAAGGGAGCTTGAGAGACGAGGCAATTCCCACCGATGGTGATGATTCTCTTTGGTGAGTTTTGTGCTATCACCCTTTGTGCAGCCTTGATACCGGAGAGCACTTCCGTTTTGCCTGCAATCCCTTGCTCAATTGTTCTCTCTTGTCCGTTGGGCGCGGCAATCTCAACCTGAACCAATGGTTGGTTGGGATTGGGAGGCAAAATGTGCTGTAGAAGATTGGCTCCGAAGTAATAAGTCTCCAGTCCTCCACTTAGCCAATCGGGGTACAGTAAACGAATGGTTTCCATTTTTAAAAATATAAAGAAGAATCCGAAAAATTATACTTTAGTGCAAAACTTGCTCAGTAGAGACTACAAAAAAATCTGAAACTCGGCGATAATAAGGCGGTTACGTGTGCAATGAGCTGTTTCATTGCCGTTTTAAGTTTTTATTGCTTATTTCAGGGATACAACAATGGCTAAGAATGTTGTCGTGGTCGGCGCCCAATGGGGTGACGAGGGTAAAGGCAAGATTGTGGACTGGCTCACCGAAAAGGTTGACGGTGTCGTGCGTTTCAATGGCGGTCACAATGCGGGGCACACCCTAGTGATCAATGGTCACAAAACGATCCTTCGTTTGATTCCGTCAGGCATCATGCATCCCACGATGACCTGCTATCTTGGCAATGGCATCGTGTTTTGCCCAGAGGCTTTTTTCGGTGAAATTGAACAGTTAAGAAACCATGGTTGCGAGGCTGAACATCGTCTTCGCGTCTCCGGCAACGCACCGTTGGTGATGCCGTATCACATCGCGTTGGATCATGCCCGCGAGGCGGCGGCCGGCGCTAAAAAGATCGGCACAACTGGTCGTGGCATTGGTCCTACTTATGAAGATAAAGTGGCTCGACGCGGTGTTCGTGTGGCGGACCTTTTCAATGAAAAGTTTTTCATTGAACGTGTTCGCGATGTGATGGAGTATCACAATTTTGAATTAACGAAGTTGTTAGGCGCTCAAGCGCTGGATGTCAACAAGGTCATTGATGAAACTTTGGCTTTCGCTCCACGCATCAAGCCGATGCTCACTGATGTGTCCTACACGATCAATAAACTTATGGACGAGGGGAAGTCCTTCCTCTTTGAAGGCGCGCAGGGCTCCATGCTCGACATCGATCATGGCACCTATCCTTACGTGACAAGTTCCAACACTGTGGCGGGGGCTGTCTGCTCCGGAGCGGGTGTCGGTGCTCATCGTATTGACTATGTCTTGGGCATTACCAAGGCTTACTGCACCCGTGTTGGTGAAGGACCTTTCCCAACAGAACTCAATGATGAAATTGGTCAGCATCTTCGCGATAAGGGCTATGAATATGGCGCGGTGACTGGTCGTCCTCGTCGTTGCGGTTGGTTTGACGGTGCTGCGATGCGTCGCGCCGTTCAAATCAACGGATTGCGCGGTTTAGCCGTTATGAAGTTGGATGTTTTGGATGGTTTGGACACGGTCCGTCTCGGTGTAGGGTACAAGTATCAGGGGGAAACTGTTGATGTGATGCCTTATGGCGCAGAGGCCTGTGCGCAATGTGAAGTGATCTATGAAGATTTCCCGGGATGGAAGGAAAGCACGTTTGGCGCGACGAGTTGGGAGCAATTGCCGGATTCGGCTAAACGCTATTTGAAGCGTCTTGAGGAGGTCGCCGGTTGCCCGATTGCCGTTGTTTCCACAGGACCGGATCGCTCGCAAACCATTATGCTGAACAACCCCTTTGACCTTTAATTGATATAAGTGAGGATCGGGGCGGAACACCGCCCCGAGTTTTTTATGATACGCCACCTTCATGTTACTCAAGAGCACTATGATGATTTAATTGAGCAGTTAATCCTCAATGTCGATCGTGCAGGTTACCGTTTTGACACGATTCTTTGCTTGGCTCGTGGCGGCATGCGCGTCGGGGATATTTTTTCTCGTGTCTACGACATGCCGTTGGCCATTTTGGCGACAAGTTCTTACCGTGAGGCGGCTGGGCAGGTTCAGGGGGATTTGGACATTGCTTCTTTCATCACAAAAACGGGCGGCGATATTTCCGGTCGCCTTCTGTTGGTCGATGATATGGTGGATTCCGGCAAAACAGTGGTCAAGGTTGTTGAACATTTGAAGAAAGCGTATCCGGCAGTCACCGATGTGAAGGTCGCTGTCTTGTGGTGGAAAGCTTGCTCGGTGTTAAAACCAGATTTTTACGTGGAATATCTCGAAGATAATCCTTGGATTCATCAACCTTTTGAACGATACGATGCGATGGGTATCGAGGCATTGCGCAAGCTGCACGCCAACCAAGTTCAAAAATAAATCGATTAGGTGACTTGCCGAGACAATTAGGCAATTTTCCATTGGTCTGAGTCGCTACAATTTTTCAAGTTCTGAAAACTTCTTTAAAGGGGTTCAATATGGCTGAATTTAAGTGTACTCGCGGCACTTTTTTGAAAGCAGCCGGCGGCTTGGTCGCTGGTGCGGTGATGAGTGCTTTAGCTAATGCGTCGACAACTCAAGCTCAAGCGCCAGTTGTCGGTTGCAAGAAAGTCGGTTCAGACTTTACTGGTAAAAAGGCGAAAGTCTTTTTTACTCGACACATTGACGCAGAGCACCTCAATAAGCTTTACGCCTTGATTAATGACGAAATCAAGGGGAAGGTGGCTATTAAACTGCATACAGGGGAGCAACACGGTCCGAACATTCTGCCTCGGGATATGGTTCAGGCCTTCCAATCGAAAATCCCCAATAGCACGATTGTTGAGACCAACACGCTATATGCTGGCGATCGTGACACAACCGAAAAGCATTTGAAGACGCTACAGGTGAACGGGTGGACCTTCTGCCCAGTTGACATCATGGATGCCGAAGGAACGGTCATGCTGCCTGTCAAAGGAGGGCGTCACTTTAAAGAAATTTCCATGGGGAAAAATATCGTCAATTATGACTCCATGGTTGTTTTGACTCATTTTAAAGGGCATGCCATGGGTGGTTTTGGCGGCTCGATGAAGAATATTGCCATTGGTTGTGCGGATGGAAAAATTGGCAAGCAACAGGTGCATGGCGTAAGCGACGTTAATTTACCCTGGGATAAGTGGCCAGGTAAAGAAACGTTGATGGAAAACATGGCAGAGTCCGCAAAAGCGGTGATCGACCATTTTGGTAAAAACATTGTGTTTATCAACGTGATGCGCCGCATGTCTGTCGATTGCGACTGCGCTGGGCTGTCCGCCGCTGAACCGACCATTCCTGATATCGGAATTGTTGCCTCTACCGATTTGTTGGCAATTGATCAGGCCAGCGTCGACTTGGTGTATTCCTTAGGGGATAAGCTTAATCACGATTTGGTTGAGCGCATTGAATCTCGACACGGTTTGCGCCAATTGTCGTATATGCACGAGCTTGGAATGGGTAGCGATCATTACGAATTGGTCGATATCGATCTCTAATTTGTCTGCAGCAGCAAATTTGATAGTGATCCACCGTGGAGAACCGGTGGATTACTGTTTTCATCGCTCACGTTTTTTGAGCAAACTTTAATTACTCCCTTTCAAGACAGTCTTTCAAATTAAGCCGCATCTCGATGTGTGGAATGCCATCGAGCAAAAATTCTTCAGAGATTGCGACAAAACCCAAAGATTCGTACAGAGCGCGCACATAGCTTTGAGCCTCGATGAAAATTGAGCGAGCTTGATAGCGATGTTGAGCAACTTGAATGCCATTTTTGATCATTGCTCGTCCAAGGCCTTGCCCACGCTGAATAGTGAGCACCCTGCCAAGTGAGACTTCGCCAGGCAACTGCCCCTGAGGAATGATTCTTAAGTAAGCGGCGATTGAGCCGTTTTCTTCGAAATAGCAGTGCAGAGCAATCTTGTCTAGGTCATCAACTTCTTGGTACGCGCATCGTTGTTCTACAACGAAAACAGCAACTCGAGCTTTGTAAATTTCAAAAAGATCTTCAGTGGTTAGCTCTGAAAATGTTTTGATAATCAATTGCATTGATGACTCCTTGATAATCAGTCGGATTTTAGCGGAGATTGTCGGTGACAGCCTATTTTCATTGAGTTAAAAGACAAACTTTTTTACAATACGGGGCATTTCAAAATTTATATTTATAAAACGGACTTCTCATGGACATCGCCTCTTCAATTCAAGCTTCATTGCAAGCTTTCTATGACAAGGTCGATTTGCTTTACCTGACGGATGTTATCGGCATCGTTGCGTTCGCATTCGCCGGTGTTTTAGTGGGGATTCGCAAAAAGTGCGATCCGGTTGGTATTTTTGTTTTAGCCTTCTCGACGGCTTTTGGTGGTGGGATTATGCGTGATCTTCTCATCGACCGTCGCCCGATGTATTGGATCGCCAATCAAGAATTGGTTTGGTTGGTTCTTTTCATAACGATCTTTACGCCGATGCTTTTTAAGTTTTACAAAAAACACCTGTCTTATGATGTGTTTGTTTGGAGTGATGCCATCGGCTTGGGGTTTTTCTCCGCAGTGGGCACGAGCCACGGTGTCCATCTCGGGGTGCCGTACCTGCCCGCGGTGCTTTGTGGTGTCGCAACCGGCGTGTTCGGCGGATTATGCCGTGATGCGTTTTTAAATGTGAAACCATCGCTAATTTATGACCATCAGCCCTATGGCTCGGTTGCTTTTGCTGGTTGCTGGTTGTATATCTTGTTGATTGAACTCGGTGTGGACAATACCCTGAGCATCTGGATCGGTTCTCTGTTTATCTGCTTCTTCCGAATGTGGTGTTACTACCGTTCATGGCGAATAGATTACAACGACGATTTCTTGGAAGCAGATCCCGGACCCGAAACGGACAAAGATCGTCGCCAACATTAATCATTGAGAAAATTTCGATCTTCGCTTAATATCGGAATGCTTAAGCGTTAAGAAACGATTTCACAAGTAGAAACGGGTCTAAGCGACCCGTTTTCGTTTTAACTGAAGGAAAACTGTGCGTCTTCGACAAATCCGCATCAGCGGCTTCAAATCTTTTGCAGACCTAACGACGATTGAGGTGCCCTCTTCGATTGTGGGTATTGTCGGCCCAAACGGTTGTGGTAAATCCAATGTCATTGAGGCGGTGCAGTGGGCATTGGGTGAGGGGAAAGCCAGCGATCTTCGCTGCAAGAGCATGAGCGAGTTGATTTTTGCCGGATCGGATAACCGTAAGCCGGCCGGGCGCGCCATGGTCGAGTTGGTTTTTGATAACAGTGATGGTTCGGTCCCTGGCCCTTGGGGAACGTACAGTGAAATTTCAGTTAAGCGTGTTTTAACACGTGATAACACCAGCTCCTATCTCATCAATAATCAGCAGGTTCGTGCAACAGATATTCGCGATCTTTTTATGGGAACGGGGTTGGGGGCCAATTCTTATGCCATAATCAGTCAGGGGATGGTCACCGAGTTTGCGAAGGATTCTCCGGAAAAGCGGCGAGAGTATTTGGAAGAGGCTGCCGGTGTTTCAAAGTATAAAAAGCGTCGTAAAGAAGCAGAATCGAAATTAGCCAGCACTCGAGCAAACCTTGAGCGCGTTAGCGATCTACAGGTGACTCGCCGTGAGTCACTTTCCCGACTACAAAAAGAAGCAGAGGTTGCTCTGAAGTATCAGCAATTGGATCGTGAGCGCGCCGAAAAAGAATCACTTTGGTGGTTTGTCCAGATGCTCGAAGCCCAAAATGCGATTGATCGGATTAATGTTCAAATTGCTCAGTCACAGTCCTTGATTTCTGAAAAAGATGGGACCATTCAACGTGAGCGTGAAAGATTGGGCCAATTGCGTAATCGGTTAAACGAGGCTAATGTCGAAGTCTTAGGAAGAACTCAATCTTTGGCTGAAGTTGATAAATCGATTTCATCTGTTGAGGGCAATATACGTTCGATCATTGAGCGAAGAGCGCTCATGAAGACGCAGCTTGAAAGTTATAGTTCGATGTTGGTCGCTCGAGGCGAGGAGGTCAAGAAACAATCAGAACGAATTCATGCGATATTTAAAGAACGGGAAGAGAAAGAGGAAGTGTTGGCCACGGCGCAAGAGCGAGAAGCCGCTTTAGATGAGGCGCGCCAGGTTGCCGCGGATAAGGCTCAAAATTTGAAAAGAATATACGAAGCCTCTCGGCAAGAAGCGATCGCTTTGGAGGGACAGTCCAGAACGCTTTCGTTGGAGATGGCGCAATTATCCAAATCCCGTGAAACGCTATCAGCCCAATTGGAAAAGTATCGTCATGAATCATCACAGACATCCGCTCCTGATGAGGTTGAGTACAAACAGCTTCAAGAGGATGTTGCGGCTTTGCATGAAGAAAGCGAGTTGTTGCTTGCTCAAAGAGAGGAAATTCAAGAAGCGTTGGAGCAAGCGAGGGATAGTTTTGCTCAGTGGCAGTCTCAACTGCATGAAAAGCAGCAAACGCATACGGCGCAAACGGTTCGTCTGGCGGCTCTTCACGAAATGGAACAAAAAGCGCTCAGTGGAAATCGCCTTTCTGAGTGGCTAACCGCCCAAGGTCTTGATTCGATGAAGCGTCTTTATGAATGGATTCATGTTGAGCCTGACTGGGCAAGGGCGCTTGAGGCGGTTCTACGTGAACGAGTCAACTCGTTGGGTATCTCTCGATTGGAGATGGCAAGCGCTTTTGAGCTGGCGCCCCCTCCGGGGAAAATGACATTTTTCTTAACCTCTAAGACTGAGGCGGAAGTCAATCAACGTGATGATTTTCCCAGGTTAACAGACAAAGTCACGTTAAGTGACAGCGCTTATGGTGTCAGGCCGATTCTTCATTATTGGCTTTGCAGATGCTTTTTGGCGCCCTCTCTATCAGAGGCATTAAAGCATCGTTCTGAATTGCCGGATGGTTTTTGTTTCGTCACGCCGCAAGGACATTTGATTGATCCGGTAAGCATTACTTTTTGGGCAGAGGATGAATCCTCAGGGATGTTGTCACGTCGCGCGGAAATCGAAAAATTGCAAAATGATGAAGCCGCTGTAAGAAACGAGATTGAATCCGCGGAAAAACGCCTGGGTGAAGAGCGGTTGCGTCAAGCCGATTTGGCTCAAAATCTGCGGGATATTCAGTCTCGTTACGAAAGCGTCAGACGTCAAGAAAGTCAGACAGCTCTCGAGCTGACGCGGATGACGGCGGCGATGCAAGCTTATAAAGTGCGCGCCGAGGAATTGCGAACATGGATCGAAGAAGCTCAAGCGCAACTTGAAGAAACTTCCGCGGCGCTTGAAGAAACAGATGCTCAGTTCGCCGAGTTGGATGAGCAATTGTCACAACGGCAGCAGCGAGCGGAAGAGGCTCGCATGGCCTGGGAGAATGCGCAGGAGGCAGCACGTCGTGCCGAGCAAGACTACAACGTGTTTTCTTACACCCAGAGAGAAGTTGAGATGGCTCTTCGAACATTAACGGAGCGACTCAATGAATCGCAGCGGGCTCAGATGTTGGCTCAGAACGAACAAGGGGAGTTGCGGGAAAAAATCAACTCGCTTCAAGCTTCTCTTGAAGCGCTTGATGAGGACAGCGAACGAGAGGGGCTGCAGGTTTTGTTGCAAAAACGGGAAAAAGCCCAAATTGATTTATCGGATGCCGAAAAAGTTCAGGCGCAGACTGACCTTGAAGTTAAAGAGGCCGAGGCCGAGTTGGGACAGCTGGAGGAACAAAAGGCGATTGAGCAGAATCGCATTGGGGACTATTTTGTTAAGCGCCGTCAGCACGAGGTGGATTACGCGACGGTCAAGGGGCGCCTGGATGAAATGCAGTACGATGAGATTGCGTTGCGTGAACGGTATGAGTTGGAGCATCCTAAGTTGAACGCTTTGAGGCTTGAAGTTGAAAAAACTGCCAAAGAAATCGCCGCCTTGGGAGCTGTCAATCACGCCGCATTGCAACAGTTGGAAATCCAGACACAGGAAGTCGAGCGAATTGATCGTGAGGTCGCGGATTTAAACGAAGCCATTGTGACGATTGAAGCAGCCATCAAGAAAATTGACCAGGAAACTCGTGCGCTTTTGAAGGACACTTTCAATCGAGTCAATGAGGCCTTTAATCAAAAGTTCACTCAACTGTTTCAGGGTGGGCATGCTCGACTTGAGATGACTTCAGACGACGCCCTGGAGGCTGGAATTGAGATGTATGCGAATCCTCCTGGCAAGCACAATCATTCGATTCGGCAGCTGTCCGGCGGAGAACTCACGCTGACGGCCATTGCTTTGGTCTTTGCCTTCTTTACCTTGAACCCGGCGCCATTTTGTTTGCTCGACGAAATTGACGCACCGCTTGATGAAGCCAACCAGGAGCGGTTGTCAAGGTTGGTGGGTGCAATGAGCGGGAATACGCAATTTATGATGATTACTCACCATCGGGTGACAATGGAACATACCAATCAGCTTATCGGAGTGACAATGAAAGAACCGGGGGTTTCCCGTGTCGTTAGCGTTGATATCGCCGAAGCAGAGCAATATGTTCAAAAATCTAAAAATTAAAAATATGCCGACTCCGTTTTCGAGTCGGCTTGATTTTTGGAAGGGATCTCGAAATGGATTTGAAAAGTTTGTGTGACAAGTTCGCGGACTATCAGGTTAAACAACGTCGTTGGTTTCACCAGAACCCTGAAGTCAGCACGAAAGAATTTGAAACTTCAACTCATATTAAGGCAGAGCTTGATCGCATGGGAATCGCTTGGCGAAACTGTGGTCTGCAAACTGGCGTTGTTGCGAAAATTCAAGGACGTAGGCCTGGTAAGACGATTTTGCTTCGGGCTGATATGGACGCTTTAAGCGTCAATGAAGAAACCGGCGAAATATTTTCCAGCCGCAATCCCGGGGTCATGCACGCTTGCGGTCATGATTGCCACATGTCCATGCTTTTAACCGCGGCAGCAATGCTCAATGAGCTTAAAGCGGATTTTGACGGGACTGTGGTGCTGGCTTTTCAACCGGCAGAGGAAATGGGAGTCGGAGCTAAGTCGATGATTGAAGAAGGCGTGCTCGACGGCGTTGATGCCGCTTTTTCGATGCACGTTTGGTCTGATTTACAAGCGGGGACGATCTCAGTTAGGGAAGGGGCCGCAATGGCCTCCGGCGATCGCTTTAGCATTGATGTTGAAGGCGTGGGAGGTCACGGCGCGATGCCTCACGTTTGTACAGACGCGGCGGTGATTTGCTCTGCAATTGTTCAAAATCTTCAAACCGTGGTGAGCCGTGAAATTTCTCCTGTCGAGACCGCAGTTGTGACTGTTGGTACAATCGAGGCGGGCACACGTTGGAATGTTGTGGCTGGGTCGGGGCGCCTGACCGGCACTACCCGTTGTTTTTCCAATGAGGTTCGCGAGCACTTCCCAGAAATGATTGGTCGAATTGCCACACAAACAGCTTCAGCGTTAAAAGGAAAGGCTCGACTAACTTATGACGCATTGGTTCCACCTGTGATTAACGATCAGGGAATGGCTCGATTGGTGCAGTCTTGCGCCCGGGAAGTTTTAGGCGAAAAGGCTTGTGTGGACTACCCATTGACCATGGTTGCTGAAGATTTCGCCTACTTTGAGCAGAAAGTTCCCGGTGTCATGGCGCTTTTCGGAATCCGAAATGAGGCTTGTGGAGCTGTTTATCCTCAACACTCCGGTTGCTATCGGGTTGATGAATCCATGTTGATTCACGGAGCGGAACTTTACGCAAAGGTTGCTTTGTCGTTTCTCAAAGCATAGAGGGCGTTTCCGATAACTGAGACGAAAAATTTTTGTCGATTTTGTACGAGCTCGAGCTCAAACACAAAGTCTTCTACAAAGGTTTTTTTGTGCGTAAAATATACCGTTCAGACGTGAAATTTCAGATACTGTGACGGTTCTTGTGGCGAGACTGTAACGGGTCGTCTAAGTGCTTGCTTTTGGGAGCTTTTATGAACGAGATGGTTCTATTTCTGGTGATCGGTGCGGCGGTCATCCTCGTGGCCTTGTTTTTATGGTCTCGGATGGAACAGAAAAAAGCGCAGAATTCGCGCGTGGGTTTAGCTCAAGAATCTAAAAAAATGTATGAAAAAATGCGGCCCGGCTCATTGCCCCGTCAAAGCAGTTCTGAAGCTTCTCCGCAAGTGAGCATTGTTAACGAGCCGACAACGAAAACGAGTGAACAGGTTGAGTTAAAAAGTCTCGAAAAAACACCGGAAGTGAAGTTGGCGCCAGAACCTGTTGTCGAAAAGCCGATGATTGAGCGTGAAACGGTTGAAGTTCCGTTTGATTTGGTTTCCGATCCTTTGCCTACTGAAGCGATTAAAACGCAGCAAACGTCGAAATCGGAAGTGAAGCCGCAGGAACCCAAACCGGTCCAAGAAAAGAAAATACCTGAACCGTCCAATGAAAAGACTGTTCAGTCAAATCGTGTTGTTGAACCGAAGAATCCTGTTGAGATTGAAAAGCAGCCTCCTATGAAATTATTCCCTAAAGAAGGTTTGATTAATTTCGAAGCGGACGAATTGACTGAAACGGTTGGGTTGATTCAGTCAGTTCGACCGATCGCCGGGGAACGCATGTTGGAAATGGCGGCAAACCTGCAGAAACTGAAGTTGCCGATCCGCATTTATGTTCGTCGTGTGGACAACAATCGCTGGTATCTGCCCGTTGCAGAAGGTCGATACACTGAGATGGCGGTCGTGCTGCTTTTAGCGACGCGGTTAAGTTATATCAATGAGATGGATGCCAGCCGCTTCTGTGTCGCGATACAACAGGCGGGGATTGCATTGGATGCGGATAATGATACAGAGGCAGCCCAGGACATTGTCGCTCGAGCCAAACATTTGCATGAAACGATTAAAAGCTTCGATATTCAATTGTCATTCATTTTGGCGGCCCGTGAACCCTTGCCTCCGCCAGAAGTGGCCGAAGCGGCTCGTTTGGCTGGTTTTACGCAACTAAATCCCATGCGCTACTTTTTGGGGACCGTTCAGGATATTTCAAATGCAACGATCTTTTTGACTCAAGATCAGTTTGACCGGCGTTATCTGACCTTGTCGCTTGATGCGCCGCTTGCTCGCCCGAATAGTCGTCCTTTGCATAAATTGTTCAGTGTTTCTAATGACTTGTGCGCTCGGTTGCACCTGCAAATGCAGGATGCCACGGATGCTCCGATCAATACCGAAGCGGCTCAAGCCATCAATAAACAGCTCGAGCTTTACTACAAGCAGATGATTCAAGCTGAGATTGAACCGGGTAGTCCACGAGCCAGAATTCTCTTTACAAGGGATTCGGCACAATAAAACATTGAGCGGTCGCAATTGGCCGCTCTTTTCGACTAAGCAGGACACTGCTTTTCCATGTGACAAGTTTATTTTCCAATTTGTATGAAACAAGATTCTTTATTTGATAATTTGAGTGGTGAGCTTTTTACTGATATTTCTCCGACAAATGAGGAACTTGTAAAAGCCCGTGAACATGCAGAGAGCTTACGTCGTGATTTGGAAAAATGGAATTACGAGTACTACGTTCTCGATAATCCTTCAGTTCCTGATAGTGAGTACGACAAGACGTTTCGAGAATTGGTTGAGATTGAGACAAAATATCCGAGTTTGAAAACGCCGAACTCACCCACGGTACGTGTTGGAGGGCAGGCTCGTAGCGATTTGAAAAAAATCACCCATGCTGTGCCGATGCTTAGCATTCACACAGAAACAGATTTTGAGGCAAGCGGCGCTCAAGCTTTTGATGAACGGATAAAAAAAGCGTTAACTCTACCTGAAGGAGAGGAAGTTGAGTATGACGTTGAGCTGAAGTTTGACGGATTGGCGATTAATCTACGGTATGAGCATGGAGAACTCGTTTCTGCAGCAACTCGAGGAGATGGTGTCGTCGGGGAAGATGTAACGGACAACGTCAAAACGATTAGAACCATCCCACTTCGATTGCAGGACAAAGTTCCTGAAATTTTGGAAGTTCGGGGTGAGGTCATCATGCATAAGGCTGATTTTGAGCGAATCAATGATGAGCAACGCCTTGAAGGGCTGAAACCCTTCGTCAATCCTCGCAACGCGGCCGCCGGTTTCTTGCGTCAACTGGATCCAAAAGTGACAGCACGCCGAAAACTTTCCTTCTACGCTTATGGATTGGGAGAAATCAGTGAGCCGATTGCTTTGACCCATTCCGGTATTTTGGACACGCTGACCAAGTGGGGATTCCCCGTGGCTAAAGAGCGTCGTGTTGTCTCTGGTTGGAAGGCCCTGGCCGCTTTTCATGATTGGGTTCGTAGCATTCGTCAGACGCTACCTTTTGAAATTGACGGTGTTGTCTATAAAGTCAACAGTTTGGCTTTACAAAATGAGTTAGGGTTTATTTCGCGCGAACCGCGTTGGGCTTGTGCACATAAATATCCTCCGGAAGAGGCGGTCACGACGGTTCAAGAGATTGATGTTCAGGTTGGCAGAACCGGTAAGTTAACGCCTGTTGCTCGGTTGACACCCGTTTTTGTGGGGGGCGTGACGATTTCCAACGCGACGTTGCACAATGAAGATTTCATCGCTGAACTCGGTCTTAAAATCGGCGATTCGGTGGTTGTTCGTCGAGCAGGGGATGTGATTCCGGAAATTGTTCGTGTATTGCCGGAACGTCGTCAAGGGACGGAGCGGGATTTTGTCATGCCAGATCACTGTCCGATTTGCGGCTCAGAGACCTTCCGTGATGAAGAGGAAAAAGATACGCGGTGCACTGGGGGGCTTTTTTGCCCCGCTCAACGCAAACAGGCACTCGTTCATTTCGCCTCGCGTTTAGCGTTAAATATTGATGGCTTGGGAGAAAAGGTGATTGACCAACTTCTGGAGGCTTCACTGATTAGCACGCCGGCCGATCTTTATAAATTACGGGTTGAGGATCTGGTGGAACTGGATCGTTTCGGGAAAAAAAGTGCGACAAATTTAATTGAGGCGATCGACAAAAGTCGTGAAACAACCTTGGCTCGATTTATTTATGCGCTGGGTATTCGCCATGTTGGTGAAAGCACGGCAAGGGATTTAGCTACGCATTTCGGGACGTTGGATGCAATGATGTCAGCCGATGTCGAGGCTTTATGTGAGGTCAATGATGTGGGTATGATCATTGCGCAGTCAATTCACTCATTCTTTAGCGAACCGCATAATTTAACTGTCATCCGTTCACTATTAGATCGAGGCATTCATTGGCAGGCGCCCGCTCAAACGGTTCAAGAATCCTTTGTTGCCGGCAAAACCTTTGTGTTGACAGGGACCTTGCCTCATTTAGGAAGAGAAAAAGCCAAGACGTTGTTGCTAGCCCAAGGCGCGAAAGTGGCTTCATCAGTTAGTAAAAAGACCAACTATGTTGTCGCCGGTGATGAGGCAGGCAGCAAACTGGATAAAGCTCAAGCATTGGGAGTCTCCATTATTGATGAAAGTGAGATGTTGAGTTTTTTAAATCTTAAATTGGAGGATGTTCAATAATGATTGGAGTCATTGTTGGAAGCGGGTTTGAGGATTTGAGGCTGGAACACTGCTTGGATAGAGTTTTTCAAACGCCTTTTGGAGAGGTTGATTTGACTACGGGCCGGTGGGCGAACCAAAAGGTCGCGTTGGTCTATCGACATGGAAAAGATCATCGCTATGCACCCCATCAAGTCCCGTATCGGGCGCAAATTTGGGCACTGAAATCCTTGGGAGTGTCTCATATTTTGGCGACCGGTACTGTGGGAGGAATGTCTGCAGACAACGCTCCAGGACACATGAGTGTTCCCGATCAAATCGTTGACTACACCTGGGGACGGGAATCAACCTACTGGGGTGTAGAAGGTTTTAAATGCCAGCACATTGATTTCACAGAACCTTTTTCAAGCTTGTTGCGTGAGGCATTATTAGAAAGTGCCAAAGCGCTCAAAATCTACGTTCACAACGGTGGCGTTTACGCTTGTACGCAGGGACCTCGTCTGGAAAGTGCGGCAGAGGTTCGTCGCATGATTATGGACGGTTGTGACATGTGTGGGATGACTGCAATGCCTGAAGCTGCCTTGGCTCGAGAGTTGGGGATGGAGTATGCGATGCTTTGCGCAAGCGTGAATTGGGCGGCTGGATTATCTGGCAGCACAATCGCTTGGGACGATGTGAAGCAAACGATGGCTAATGTGGTTGTGAATATGAAAAAGATATTAAATGACACGATCAGCCATTTGAATTTTTAGGTTGCAAGCGGTGATTTTTGAATGTCAGATATCGTCACTGCTTAGGTGCGTGATGCGCTGTGTCACGCACCCTTTCAATGAAAATCAAGGCCAATCTTTTTGAAGTGTCTTGAGTGCTTGACCGTAGTTTTCGATGTAATGATCAGCCAGCGCTTTGATGGCTTCGTGTTCATGGTCGGCGTATTGATCGTAAATGGCGACCGTTTCAATTCCGGCCGCGCGCGCGGCTTGGATGCCTATAAGAGAATCCTCAAAAACCAAAGTCTCTTCAGGTTTTACTTTAAGTTCCTTTATAACCCGTTGATAAATATATGGATCAGGTTTCATTCTTAAAGCATCTTCACGACCATAAATTAGGGAAAAATACACTTCAAGTGGAGCTTTAAGTTTTAAGTTTTCATTCAGATCGCGGTAAATTTCAAGATTGGCTTTTTTAGTCGCTGACGCAATGGCTAAGATAAGTCCTCGTTGTTTCAATGCCTTGATGAATTGCTCAGCCCCCGGTTTATAGTCAATGGAATGAATTAAATAATTTTTGGCCCATTCATACCGGATTGAATGAATACTCGCAGCGTCGATGTGACAACCATACTTAACGCGCAAATGTTCGCAATAAGTCATGTAGGGATTGGGATCCGAGCGGTTTGCCGCGGTCACTTGATCTCGCTCGTGCCCCATTTCTTTTTCTGATGGCGCTTTTTTAGATCCGAACTGATTAATGATTTGTACATCGACGGTGTTCCATACGCCGACCGAGTCAATCAAGGTGCCGTCCATATCAAAGATGATGGCTTTTTTGCCGACAAACATTCATGCTCCTATATGTTGGGTGTTAAAACGGTCATTAATTCATTTTCTATGGCAACCGTATTGGATAAGTCTTTAAGGGCTATTCCATCGATGAGGAAGACGTCTTCCACTCGCTCTCCCATCGTCATGATTTTGGCTGTCTGTAAGTTGATGCCATGGCGGTTGAGCACATTTGCGATATCGTAAAGCAGTCCGATTCGATCCATGCAGGTGATAGAAAGAATATAGCTTTGGCCGCTATCGTCCGCTTCAATGTTGACGATAGGTTGAATTGGGAAAAAACGTGATCGTCTCGAGAGCTTTCCGTGTTTGCTACTTTGCGGAAGCGGTTGGGGGTGGTTGATCCAATCAGTCAATTCCTCTATGAGCTTGTCTGACAACGGCTCTAGATCTCTCTTGCCATTGTCGCTGATGACAAACGTATCAAGCGCGTGTCCGTCGGGTGTCGTGTAAATTCTTGCATCCAGCACTGAGAAACGTTTCTTCTGCAATAAAGCCAGAATGCGAGCAAAAAGCTTTGGTTGGTCCGGTGTGTAAACAAGCACTTCAATGCCGACCTCTTCAGGCAAGCATCGAGTGCGAACGATTGTTTGATCAGTTGGAAAAACCTTGGAAATTTCAATGGACTGCCAGGCGATGCTTTCTGCTGTGTGCCTTAGATAGTATTGAAGCGTCAGTGTTTTCCAAAATGATCGAAGTGTTTTCTCATCAACTCCAGCGCTTAGCGCCATTTGTTTTGCTTCTCGTTGCCGTTTAAGCAAGAATGCGTCCCGGTCGGGAGCGCCCTCGCTTCTGACCAACGGCAACGTCTGCCAGTAAAGGTCTTGCAGCAGTTGACTTTTCCATTTATTCCAGACATTGGGTCCTGTGGCGCGAATGTCGCAAACGGTTAATAGGTATAGCGCATTGAGGCGCTCTTCATCACCGACAACCTGAGCAAAGCGTTTCACCACGTCCGGATCTGAAATGTCTTGTTTCTGAGCAACGATGCTCATAGTCAAATGCTCTCGCACCAGAAAAACGATGAAATCTGTTGTTTGCGGATCAATCTCGAAGCGCTGGCAAATTCTACGTGCGATCTCGGCTCCTTTTTCCTCATGTCGTCCGCCTAGACCTTTGCCAATATCATGCAAAAGCGCTGCCAACACGACTCGCCAATTGTCTTTCATCGATTGCATCAAGTTAGAGCATAACGGATATTCGTGCGCGTATTCGCTTC
>DVNR01000022.1 GCA_018714205.1 Candidatus Aphodousia faecipullorum | reverse complement strand
AAAAACTCATCATCCGAGTATCCCCTGTCCATGATGAGAATGCATTGATTGGTGGGTAGTTGCAGTGACCGAGCTAAGGCGATATCACTAACTTTGCCGTCAGTCATTACCATGACTTCGGGTAACAGAGTGTCGTTGTTTAGGATTGTATGAACCTTAATGCCGCCCTTGTGACGCCTGTACTGAGTTCAATTGAACCCGAATTTTCCATTAGACCTGAAGGGGACTTTTGAAGTATCATTTTTCTAATGGGATTCCATTAGAAATAAAAGTTGTAATTCATTGATATTACGATAGAAATTTTTGTTAAAAGTGCCTACGGAGGCTGACTATGACCAAGCCGGGCTGCCAAATTAGCTTTTCCAACGCCGACAACGTTTCGGCATGGGGTGGTTTGGCTCTTTGGGCACAATTTTTGAAAGCTCTTCGCTTTAGAAGTCAGCTGGCTTGATGGTCCTTGCCTCACCCTCAATCCAATCGCGGCTACGATCCCTGTTTGCTTGTCGAACAATTTGTCACCAACGTTCTTTGTGGTGCCAATCGATTCTGTCACATGAATACCTTACGCACTGATAAGGCGATCCCTCAGATTTGCGATTGGTCTAAGATGCCGGAGCAAAAGGCTTTCAGTCGTTTTTTTCAACGGTTTACTACATCCAATCAAAGTGCCGTATTGATGACTGAGGTTTACAGTTGGTGCGCTGACCAAGCCCGAGTCTCAGACTGTGTCACGCTGGATGTGGACTCCACAGCCATAACCCGCTTTGGCCATCAGCAAGGCGCAGAGGTCGGTTATAACCCACGTTATCACGGTCGAAAAAGCCACCATCCCTTATTGGCCTTTCTCACCGAACCTAATTTGATCGTCAACTTTTGGCTACGTCCGGGAAACTCTCACACAGCCAATAATATCGAAGGCTTCCTGGAGCAAACAAAGTCACATTTGGGTGCCAGACGTATTGGCCTATTGCGTGCTGATAGTGGTTTTCTCTCACCTAAAGTCATTGACTGGTGTGACGTGACCGATGGCATTGCGATTTCAGAAGCGAGCTACAAGGCGTCGTCTTGGGATAAAAGTTATCGGGTGATTTTTATTCGTCAAGACAAAGATATCCGAGAACAAGCCATCGGAAAAAGTTTGAGCCTGTTTGAAGATGACTGGGATTTTGAGCATTATTGTTATAGCGCTTTGGTCACCAACATGAAATACGATGCGGCAACGATTTGGCGCGTCTATCGATTAAGAGCCAATTGCGAAAATCAGATTAAGGCACTAAAGGAAGATTTCGGATTAAACAGCTTTGTGATGAAGGATTATTGGGCCACGGAAGTGGCATTAACCTTGGCGATGTTGACAGCAAACCTGGCAAGCTTGTTTCGCAGAAGCTGTTTACATTTGAGGAAAAATCACCGCATGCAATACATTTTGCAGCATGTTTTGGTGGTGCCTTCAAGATACTTATCGAATAAAAATGAAGAGCCGGATAGGTTGATTCTCTACGTCAAAGGTAGAAAGCGAAAATGGCTTTCTGAGCTCTTTGATCCTAACAAAATTATTGTCCAATCCGGCTAATGGAAAATCTGGGTTCAATTTGCTTATCAAGCGCCTGAACTTTCGTTAAGGATTGGACTTCTCTTTCCTTTTTCTCAATCCGCGGATCAACCCCACTATCAATTTTTAATCGATACTGAACAGCCATTTTTCGCGCTTCTAACAGCGTGAGGTTTCTTGGCAAATAGCAGTCACGACGAACACCTTTTGAACACCAACGCATTAAGAACCGGAGTTTGCCGTAACGCTTACGAACATACAAACCAACCACTCCGCCAACTGCAAAAACACCGTCGCGAAGTTGCGCAATTTGTCGATTGGTCATCAAATTTACCATCACCAGACACACCTTTTGGTCATCATATGACACAACAATGCCACGCAAACGGCATGATGCCAAGCCACTGAACCAATCGTTAGGTCATCACCGAGAATGATGTTTGGTCATCAGATGCTTAAAAAATGAGACGGAATGTATAGTTTTCAGACGTCGGCTTGTTTTGATCGGAGATTGTCCACAATCCCTTTAAAATCAGGCGACTGAAACGAAAAAAGCACACAACATAATTTGTGTGCTTTTTGCGTTGATGGTGCCCAATGACTGACTCGAACAGACGACCTACCGCTTACAAGGCGGTTGCTCTACCAACTGAGCTAATTGGGCATCGAGAGAATCGCTATTTTACACGAGAAAAGACAGGAGTGTTAATTTTTTTCTCTTCGAGCTTTTCTTCGTCAGGTTCATCACTGGCGGGACTAAACATCATCCCCTTATTTGGCTCTTCCTGAGGGAACATTCCGGCGACATTTTTGTACGGAACGTAACACTGCATCGCCTTTTCACCGAAACGAGCCTGAAACCGAATCGCTTTATCTTCAAAGTGCAATTCGTGAGTTGCCTCGGAGGAAATATCAAAAATAATCCTCCCATCCTCGACAAACTCCAATGGAACCACACAGTTGTCATCTACATTGACCAGTACGTATGGCGTCAGTCCCACATCGGTACACCAATTCCAAATAGCCTGTATCAAGTAGGACTTGATGGAAGGTCGTGACATAAACATTCTCCCCAATAGCCAGCCTAACGGCGCATGACTTTCTCCGACGGCGTCATTGAGTCTATGAACGACTGACGTGAAAAGACCCTTTCCGCATACTTTTGCAACGGAGCGGCCGATTTTGGTAAATCAATACCGTAATAGCCTAAGCGCCAGAGCAACGGGGCCATCACGATGTCAAGCATCGTGAAATCTTCACCGAAAAGGTATTTATTTTTAATAAACAGCGGCGCCATGCCAATCAATTGGTTGCGAATTTCATCCCGAGCCAAAGCCTTCGCTTTCATATCGGCGCTTCGCGACTCCAGCGTTTTCACATGGCGGAAAAGCTCACGCTCAAAGTTAAACATCAAAAGGCGAACCCGCGCGCGTACAACAGGCTCTGAAGGCATTAGCTGCGGATGAGGGAAACGCTCATCCAAATACTCACAAATGATGTTTGCCTCGTATAACACAAAATCACGCTCGGCAAGGACCGGCACTTCACCGTATGGATTCATGGTCACGATATCCGGCGGAATGTTATTGACATCGACATCGACCACGTCAAAGTCCATTCCCTTTTCAAACAAAAGGAAACGACAACGATGAGAAAATGGGCAGGTCGAACCGGAATATAAAATCATGGAAAAACACCCCCAAAAAAGTGAGCTCTCTCAATTAGATAGATTTGAAAGGCTACCTTCGGTTATTGTAATTACTTCCATCTAAAAACGCTACAGCAAACAATATTTTTTCTTAATAAACAAGAGGTTATATAGGATTGTCGTCATCGACAAAGACACACTCGATAGCCCACTGTTTTTCGATCCATTCTCCGAGAGCCTGAATCCCCAGACGCTCGGTCGCGTGGTGCCCGCAAACAAAAAACGGCACTCCTGATTCGCGAGCAAGGTGAGTCGTTCGTTCCGCAGCTTCTCCACTAATGTAAGCGTCCGCCCCAATCGCAATTGCCTCGTCCAAAAAATCAGCAGCCGCTCCAGAACACCAAGCAAGTTTTTCAATGCGCTTGCTCGAATCACCTAGAATTTGAGCCGGTCGATGCAAAAGAACTGTCAGATGTGCCGCTAAATTCTCAGCGCTAATTGGGCTAATCTTCCCGCTCCAAAGGAAATTTCCATCACCACTCTGTTTCACATCTTGAACCCCTAATTTCAGGGCTAATTGGGCGTTGTTACCGACAACCGGATGAGCGTCAAGAGGCAAGTGATAGGCAATCAAACTCATATCTGCCATCATGAGCGCTTTTAAGCGGCGATATTTCGTTTGAATTATCCGGGGATTTTCGCCACGCCAAAACCAACCGTGATGAACTAAAAGCGCGTCAGCTCGCAATTGGACCGCACGATCAATCACAGCTTGAGTCGCAGAAACAGCAGTGACAATCCGCTTAACTTCCCTTTTGCCCTGCACTTGCAATCCGTTAGGCGCATAGTCTTTGAAAAGATGCGGCTGCAAGAATTGATCCAGATTAGATAAAAGCGCCTCAAGTTGCATATTGCTATCTTTACTTTTAACGTAACCGCTTCCAGCTTATTCAGTCTCGGAAGAGGTTTGTGTTTTTTTACCAAAAAACTTCACCATCCATAGTCCCACTTGATAAAGCACAACCAATGGAACAGCCAGCAAACATTGGCTCATCACATCAGGCGGAGTAACAACAGCGGCCAAAACAAAAGCGCCCACGATCACGTAGGGACGAATTTTTGCGAGTTTTTCATAACTGGCGGCGCCAATTCGATTAAGAACCATCACAACGATAGGCACTTCAAACGTGACTCCAAAAGCGACAAACATGGTAATCACAAAGCTGAAATAAGCATCGATATCCGGGGCAAAATTAACACTCTCTGGACTAAAACCCGCGATGAATACGAAAACCATCCGAAACACGATGAAATAGCAGTAGAGCATACCCAGGGCAAACATCATCACACTGGAAAAAAGAATTGGGAAAACCAAGCGTTTTTCCCGCTTATAAAGCCCTGGGGCAATAAACGCCCATATTTGATAAAGAACATATGGCAACGCCACTAAGAAGGCCAAAAACAAAGTCACCTTAAGAGGGACAAAGAAAGGCGCGACCACCCCTGTCGCCAACATTTTCGCACCCTCTGGCAAAGCCACCATTAATGGCTTACTCAAAAAGTCGAAAATCGTCTTCATGAACGGTGACAGACAAAGAAAAACCACAATCACGCTCAAACAAGCGCGCACCAATCGATTACGTAATTCCAGCAAATGAGACATCAGCGGCTGTTCACGATCAACCTCTTCATCTTCTGGATTTTCGTATGGGATTTTCTCTGTTGTCATAGTGGTTATTATCGATAAATGCGAGGGCGATTAACCCGCGATCTCGGTGCGTAGCGACGGTTGTATCCGCCGAGTGTCTTTCTCGGCAAAGCCATCTCACGGCGTAGTTCTTCCAACTCTGTGATTACATCATCCAAAGAAGCTGTCGGCTTATATCGCCGAGGGACATACAAAGAATGATATGACGTTGAGGAGTCACTCTCTCCGAAATCCCAACCGAATGGATTATTCGTTCGAAAACTTGACTTTGACGAAGTGGAAACCGTCGAACCCGCATTTTGATCAGACTCTTTGGTCGAAAGTAGCGTCGCCTCGCTTTGATTAAAGCGCGTATACGGATCCGTGCCGTTGGAATTGTTGTGTTCCTGTAAAGCGGAATTGACCTCTTGAACTTCTTGAGCAAAGGTTTGCTGAGCTTGCGTCGCTGAACTTTTTAAGGCATTCGCCGAAGAGGCAATTTCCTCACGCAGTTTCTGAATTTCTGCCAGTTGGGTTTCTCGACTAAATTCAGATTTCATCTGCGTCATGTAGCCTTGGGCTTTTGCGAGCCACCGCCCAAATGTGCGCGCAACCTCCGGCAAGCGCTCTGGTCCCAAGACCACCAACGCAACAACTCCAATGACTAATATTTCGGTAAAACTGAGATCAAACATACAAAAAGCCGGCAAGCGAATCTTTATCCAAAAAATTTCGCCTGCCTAACTTAGACATTCGTCATTACTTAGCTTCAGACTTCTCTTTAGCCGTTACATCAACCGTGTCAGAAGGCTTTGACTGGTCGGTAACCTGTTTGGAGCTAGTGGCTTGAACCTCGTCTTGACCTTCTTTCAAACCTTCTTTAAAGCCCTTGATACCACCGCCGAGATCTTTGCCCAGTGTACGCAACTTGCCAGTGCCGAACACAAGCACAACAATCAGCAATACGATAAGCCAATGCCAAATGGAAAAACTGCCCATTTATTAACTCCTACGCGGCCAGGGTTGAGGACCGCCTAAAACATGAATATGCAAATGACCGACTTCTTGACCGCCATCACGGCCAGTATTGATCACAACACGGAAACCATTCTGGCATCCTTGTTCTTTCGCCAACTGCGGCACGAGGGCCATCATTTTACCTAAAAGCGCCGTGTCCTCAGGTTGAACATGAGCCAAAGACTCCAGGTGTTTTTTAGGGATCAACAGAAAATGAATAGGCGCAGACGGGTTGATGTCGTGAAACGCCAATACGTCGTCATCTTCGTAAACTTTTTTACAAGGGATTTCTCCCTTGATGATTTTGCAAAAAATACAATCCGACATAGTCTTTCATCCTTAAGAGATGCGTTCAATTTCTGCGCCAAGCGAACGAAGCTTGACTTCCATGTGATCATAACCGCGATCCAAATGATAAATCCGGTCAACGACACTTTCCCCCTGGGCAACAAGCGCCGCTATAACAAGAGAAGCTGAGGCTCGCAAATCTGTCGCCATCACATTAGCGCCGGAAAGCCGCTCCACTCCAGTCACGACTGCTGTATGCCCATCCACGGTAATATTAGCGCCTAATCGTTGCAACTCCGGTACATGCATGAAACGATTTTCAAAAATTGTTTCAGTGATCCGCCCAGTTCCTTCCGCAATCGTATCCAATGCCATAAACTGAGCCTGCATATCCGTGGGGAAACCCGGATGTGGCACGGTTCGAACACTCACGGCTTTCGGTCGTCTGTTAATTTTCGCTCGAACCCAATCCTCGCCGATCGTCACTTCGGCTCCTGCCTCTCTAAGTTTTTCAAGCACAATGTCAAGCGTATGCGGCGAAGCATCCGTCACGGTCACGTCACCACGCGTCATGAGCGCAGCCACTAAAAAGCTTCCCGTTTCAATTCGATCGGGTAACACACGATGAGACGCGCCGTGAAGTTTTTCAACCCCTTCAACCTCAATGACCGGCGTTCCCGCCCCCTTGATCTTTGCGCCCATGGCAATAAGGCAGTTTGCCAAATCAACCACCTCCGGCTCACGAGCCGCGTTTTCAAGAACAGTTTTTCCCTCTGCCAACGTGGCCGCCATTAAAAGATTCTCTGTTCCTGTGACCGTAACCATATCCGTCACAATATGAGCGCCTTTAAGACGCGATGCACGAGCCACAACGTAGCCGTGCTCAATTTGCACGTCAGCCCCCATCGCTTGCAGCCCCTTGATATGCTGATCAACAGGACGAGCTCCGATTGCGCAACCGCCGGGCAACGAGACTTGAGCCTCCCCGAAACGAGCCAGCATCGGTCCCAACGTCACAATGGAAGCCCTCATCGTTTTAACCAAATCGTAGGGTGCGGTCAGCGTAGTCAACGAGCGGGCATTGAGTCTGACGGACTCTTCCTGACGCTCAACGGTCATTCCCAATCCTGTGAGCAATTTTCCCATTGTGGCGATATCAGATAAGTGTGGCACGTTGTGCAACACAAGATCATCGGCCGTTAAAAGTGAGGCGGCCAAAATCGGAAGGGCGGCATTTTTAGCTCCCGAGGCTTTGACTTCGCCCTCCAGACGAACTCCACCAGTAATTTTGAGTTTTTCCATAGTGAATTGATCTTTTAAGAAACAGGTGAACGGGACTCACATGAGGAACCGTCAAGGGCAATCATACTGATTTTTCTGCACATCGATAGCGCCAAACGGACCCAAATTCGTGCCCGTTTGTTACAAACAATCCTCTTTACCCTAACGACTCTTCTTGCAGTAGGGGCGGATAAGTTCTCGGACACCGTAAAGCTTCGCCAGACTCCACATTCCTTCGGGCAAGTCCAGAATCCGGGGGGACAGATTCTGAGTCTGTGCCAGCTTAAGCCAGCGTAAAATCAAAGCCAGCAACGCACTATCGGCACTTTCAACTTCGCCACAATCAATCACAGCGTCACCTGCCTGAAGCGCCTCAATCACTTTGGGCTCCCACTGATGAATATCATCATAACCCACGGTTTTTGTAGTGATCTTCATTTTATTTCTTAGCTGTTTCAGCTTTTTGCGGATTGGCTAGCCGTTCTTGCATGCGGGCAATCAGGCCATCGATGCCTTCTTGGGCTGCGATGCTCCCGTACTGATTGCGATAATTGCTGACCAGCCAGACGCCTTCGACGTTGACGTCAATCACTTGCCAGCCCTTTTCCTTAGTGTTGCGCAAACGATAAATAATCTGCACTTCTGGTTGATTAGGATCAGAGATGGAACTCATGCCTGTGCGCACGATCGCTTCAGTCCCATCATTTTGCCCTCGAGGAAGAATACGGACTTTTTGATCCTTACCCATTGCCAATGCGCCGGAATAAACCTGAATCAAAGTTTCACGAAACAGATACTGCAACTTTTCTCGCTGTTGAGCATTTGCCTCACGCCATTTAGGTCCCACTGCCGAGCGTGTCATACGTAAAAAATCAACCGCAGGCATCATTTTCTCGTCGACGAGCTTTTCTATTGCTTTTTTATCCCCGGCTTGAATCTTCGGATCTTTGCGAATGGCTTCTAAAATGTCAGTTGAAACCTGTAACACAAACGCTTCTGGATCAGAACTTTGGGTCGCCGCACCTGCAACTGGCATAAAAGCACTCAAAGCAATCGTTCCAACCATCAGCAAAAAAGCACGCCGTAACATGGTGTTTCTCCCTTATTAATTCTCGTTATCTTCGTCTTCGAACTCATCAACTGGGAAGACGATCGGTGGATTACCATCCCAAACCTCAAATTCCCTATTTTGCAAATAGGCCTCGCGCACAGCGACATACGGATCGACAGCGGTAGCAAGCATGGCGTCAGTGGCAAGCAGCCCAGCTCGCGTATCAACAACATAAAGCGCCCCTTGGGCCAGAGAGTACGGGATCAAATCACTTTCTCCCCAATACAGGTAAGTTGAGGGATCCGCTGCCACATCAAACGGGTATCCAACAGTGTCTCGCAAGGTACTCGGCCCTAAAAGCGGCCAAACAATATACGGGCCTGCGGGAACACCCCACGATCCCAATGTCTGACCAAAATCTTCAGGAGCACGCTCCAAATTCATGTAACCGGCAACATCAAAAAGTCCAACGATGCCCACCGTCGAATTAATCAAGAAACGGGCCACACTCACTGCCGACTGCGTCACTTTGCCTTGTAAAAGGTTGTTAATAGCATTACGTGGTTCGCGCAAGTTCCCATAGGCATTGTGAACACTGTCACGAACCGGTTCCGGCACATAATCGACGTAAGATTGCGCAATCGGATGCAACACATACTCATCAAGCGTCATGTTCAATGCATGAGTCTGACGGTTAATGCCTTCCAAAGGATCATTCGGATTATCCCCGGCATTTGGCGGCACAACGGCGCAACCGACTAACGCAAGGGTTAAAGTGGATGCCAGTAAGCCTTTATGATGTGCTGACATGAGAGAGTTATTCCTTATTGTTGTTTTCTACAAAACTGTACATGAACTTGCTAACAAGCTGCTCGAGCACCATCGCTGATTGAGTGCGACGAATCTTGCTTCCTGATTCGAGCACTTCCTCATCAGCGCCGGCCATCAATCCAATATACTGCTCACCGAGCAACCCTGAGGTCAGTATTTGAGCTTCCGTATCGGCCGGGAACTGGTATTTTGTATCAATTGACATCGTCACACGAGCCTGGTACATCGTGTTGTCAAATGTTACGGTATCCACGCGACCGACAACAACTCCGGCACTTTTTACCGGCGCTCTCGCTTTCAGCCCACCGATGTTGTCAAACATTGCTTCAACCGTATAAGTTTTCTCCGACCAGGAAAAGCTTCCGAGATTGGCGGCCTGCAACGCGGTAAAAAGCAAAGCAACAAATCCGGCCACGACAAAAAGTCCGACCATCAGCTCCACGCCGCGTTTACGATCTCTATTGCGTTCCATTTAAAGTCCTTTCTACTTAAACCGAGAACATCAGGGCCGTCATAATGAAATCAAGCCCTAACACCATAAGCGATGAAATCACCACTGTGCGAGTTGTTGCGCGCGAAACACCTTCAGGTGTCGGACGGGCAGTAAACCCTTGATAAAGTGAAATTAACCCAACAGCGACAGCAAAAACAACCGCTTTAATCATGCTGTTTCCAACATCTGAAAAAACGTCAACGCCGCCCTGCATCTGTGACCAAAAAGCCCCTCCGTCCACACCAATCATCAAAACACCAACAACCCAAGAACCCAAAATGCCAACAGCGGTAAATATGCAAGAAAGAATCGGCAAGGAAATAAAAACACCCCAAAACCTCGGTGCCAACACTCTTCTGACGGGATCAACTCCCATCATTTCCATCGCGGCGACTTGTTCGCCAGCCCTCATCAAACCAATTTCAGCAGTTAGCGATGTCCCCGCGCGGCCTGCGAATAGCAACGCAGAAACCACGGGGCCCAACTCACGGGTCAAACACAATGCGACCATGACACCAAGCGCCTGCTCACTACCGTAGGTAACCAAGATGTAGTAACCCTGCAACGCTAGGACAAAACCGACGAACAATCCGGAGACCGCGATAATGGAAAGCGAATAGTTTCCAATAAAATGGATTTGTTGAACAATCAAGCCAAAGCGCGAAAGCGCCGCCGGCAGCACCCTAAAAAGCTGAACGGAAAAAATAGCCAAACGCCCAACGTGACGAATCTGCTCTAAGGTCCAAGCCCCCAAGTCAACGATCCAATTCATACTCTCACCCCGAATTCTTTTTCAATCGGATCAGCCGGATAATGAAATGCCACCGGTCCGTCAGGCTCGCCATCCAAAAACTGTCGCACATAAGGATCTGTCGACGCGCTCAGTTGCTCCGGAGTGCCTTCCGCAGCAATGCGACCGGACGAAATCATATAAACATAGTGGGCAATGGCAAAAGTCTCTGGAACATCATGAGTCACGATAATACTTGTCGCATTCAACGCATCATTGAGTTCTCGGATCAGCCGAGCTGTAATCCCCATGGAAATCGGATCAAGCCCCGCGAAGGGTTCATCGTACATGATAAGCGACGGGTCCAGTGCGGTGGCACGAGCCAGGGCAACGCGACGCGACATGCCGCCGGAGATTTCGCTTGGCATCAGATTCGCCGCTCCGCGAAGTCCAACCGCATTTAATTTCATCAACACCAACCGCTCGATCAGTTCTTCGCTAAGGTCTGTTTGCTCACGCAACGGGAAAGCGACGTTATCAAAAACCGACATGTCGGTAAAAAGCGCGCCAAATTGAAACAACATTCCCATGCGCCGTCGCATCGCAAAAAGCGAATCACGATTCGCAGTGTCCATCACCTGGTTATCAAAAATAATTTGACCCTTTTGCGGCGTTTCCAAACCGCCGATCAATTTCAGCAACGTGGTCTTCCCCATCCCGGAACCGCCCATTATGGCGACAACCTGCCCTCGGCCAAAACGAAGCGTCACGTCATCTAAGATAACGCGCTTGCCGTAGCCAAACGTTACGTCTTTGACAATCACAAGATCCTGCACGGACACTTTCCTTCGAAAAAAACTGAATTTAAATTCAGTAAACGCAATATTATATCGCCTGATCCTCAGCTTTTAATTCACTACCTCGGCCTCTATCCATTCAGAGGTCTAGGTGTGGTGAAAATCGCACAAGACGAACGATGCCCCGCTCCTCCAAACGAGGATCGCCGTCTGGGATCACTGCAAAACTTGCAGCCACATCATCGGGGATTTCCTTCGGACGACCGGTCTTAAAGTCAATATAGACCCACTCGGTCGCACCGACACAAACCACCCGGTCTCCCCTTTTGATCGCATAACGCCTCAGAGAGCGAGAATCGTTAATGCTACTCACCCAAGAATAAACTGTCAGCCGCTCCCCCTCGTAGGTCTGCCTGAGATACTCTATCCAATGTTCCCGCGCAACCCAAGTTTCCCCGCGTTGCAGGTACGCCTGAGCGTCCCAGCCCAGGGATGCAGCATGTTCGATTGCCGCCTTTTCCATCCAACGCAAATACTCTCGATTGTTGACATGCCCGAGGATATCAATAGATTCTTTACCGACGGTGAATTCAAACTGGTAAATATCGATCATATATCTGCCTATTTCCCCTTCGGGATTAACATCCACCGTATGTATTGTACCGATTGTCCTTTAGAGACCGATCACGGATGTGTTTCTAAACGAAACCTCTTTTTTAAGATCAGCACAAAATCAGCAAAAAGTCAGTACCATTAGCATTTTATTTTGTTCGATCTACAAAGCGGTCCTTCGCGGTTGGATTTATTTAAGGTAAAGTACCGCAAAAAAATCTTATTGTTGCACAATGAAAAAAGCGACCTCTG
Source organism: Candidatus Aphodousia faecipullorum (assembly GCA_018714205.1). Classification (GTDB taxonomy): domain Bacteria; phylum Pseudomonadota; class Gammaproteobacteria; order Burkholderiales; family Burkholderiaceae_F; genus Aphodousia; species Aphodousia faecipullorum. The sequence continues at coordinate 23,055 of DVNR01000022.1, read as the reverse complement.
AAAAATCTTGGTTCAAAAAAGCATTCAAGTGGCTATGCATCACCGGTCTGAGCGCCGGCGTAATCGGTGTGAGCATCGGCCTGGTTGTCTTTTCTGTCGTCTATTATCGACTCCCACCCATTGACACCCTGACCGAATATCGACCCAAAGTTCCATTGCGGATTTATACCTCCGACGGTGTCTTAATCGGGGAGTTTGGCGAAGAACGACGTGATTATGTGCCTATCGAGGAAATCCCGCGGCATGTCCGTTTGGCGATTCTTGCCGCGGAAGACAACGGCTTTTATGAACACTCCGGCATTGAATTCATGGGGATTGCCCGTGCCGCCATAGCCAACATCTTAACGGGTAGCCGTGGACAAGGTGGCAGCACGATCACGATGCAAGTTGCCAGAAACTTTTTCCTCAGTTCAGAGCGAAGCTACGTACGAAAGCTCTATGAGGTCGCCCTCGCTTTTAAAATTGAGCAAAATCTCTCAAAAGATAAGATTTTTGAGATCTACGCGAATCAAATTTTCTTGGGACACCGCTCCTACGGTTTCGGCAGCGCAGCAAAGACCTATTTTGGAAAAGACCTTCGGGATGTTTCGATTTCCGAGGCAGCTGTTCTTGCAGGTCTTCCCGTGGCCCCCAGTGCATACAACCCAATTGTCAATATCCGACGAGCCACCATGCGTCGTAACTATGTCTTGGGCCGCATGCTTCAACTTGGCTACATTGACGACATCACCTACGAAACGGCTTTGGGTCAACCCATCGAAGTGCATCGTCCGACGGCTGAACAGCAGAAGACATCGTTGCTAACGGAAGACTTACATGCCGGTTATATCGCTGAGTTGGCACGTATGCTCTTGATTCCTTATTTTGGGGACGCAATATACAACCAAGGTTTGAACGTCTACACAACGATCCGTTCCACCGATCAACGAATTGCGAGCGCCGCCGTTCGCAAGGCGCTCATCTCCTATGATCGCAATTACGGCTATCGGGGTGCTGAGGGTCATGTCAACCTTGGAGAGGGTGTGGACCATGAAGCAGCCATCCGACAGGGACTCGCCAAAACGGTCTCCAGCACTAATTTGCTGCCCGGCGTTGTCATTGATCTGAACTCAAAATCCATGACAGTCCAAATGGTCAATGGCGAGAAGATTAATGTCAATGCCAAAAATTTTGCGTTTGCCTCAAAATACATCGCAGGCAAAAATAAGAAATTGACCGGACGCTATAAAGAGAAAGAATTACGTGTCGGCGCCATCGTCAGAGTAACGAAAAACAACAAAGGCGAATGGACACTCGGACAGATTCCTGTCGCTGAAAGCGCTTTTATTTCAGCCGATTTCAATACGGGAGCCATTTTCTCGCTCGTCGGTGGGTTTGATTTTAAATTCAATCAATTCAATCACGTGACACAGGCATGGCGTCAACCAGGATCAAGCTTTAAACCGTTTATTTACTCTGCCGCATTGGACAAGGGCTTTACACCGGCCACGATCATCAATGACGCTCCAATTTCGATCGATCCGAAATTAACAGGTGGCAGGCTTTGGGAACCCAAAAATGATGATGGCAAATATGAGGGGCCCATGTCGCTTGCGCGAGCGCTGGAACGATCCAAAAATTTGGTATCCATCCGAGTCATGCAAGCCATTGATCCTTATTACGCTCAACAATACTTAACACGATTTGGTTTTGAGGCTAATAAGCATCCGCCGCTGTTGACGACTGCACTGGGAGCAGGATCGGTCACGCCTTGGGAAATGCTAACAGGCTTCGCTGTCTTTGCTAACGGCGGGTATCTTGTCCAACCCTATTTGATTGAAAAGGTTGTTGACGCCGACGGAACGCTACTGATGCAATCACACAATCCCAAAGCTGGCGAGGGTGCACCTCGAACCATTGACGCCCGCAATGCCTTTGTCATGAATTCACTCTTGCAGGGCGTTGCTCTCAGAGGGACAGGCCAACGAGCGGGTCGCGCCTTAAAGCGATCTGACATTGGAGCAAAAACTGGTACGACCAATGACTTCTTCGATGCTTGGTTCTCCGGTTATGCGGGCAATATCGTGGCCGTGGGTTGGATGGGATACGATCAACCGAAGTCACTGGGGCACAACGCCTATGGCGCCGGTCTCGTTTTGCCGATTTGGACCGAATACATGCAGGCTGTTTTAAAGGGCGTTCCGGAGTATCGACGTCCGCAACCGCCCGATGTTGTTGAAATCGGAGGTCAATACTTCTACGCTGACCAGGTTGGCTCAACTGTTGAAACCGTAGGCTTCGGAGAAACCAAGGAACCGACAGAAGTCGATCCATTGCAAGGTTCAATTCGTGACCAAATTTTTTAACAGGCTGGATGGCTAGAGTCTAACAGGGCGGCCCGTCCTTTCTGTTAGAAGCGATTCGAGAGCTTTTTTAAGCGTTTGGCGAGTACACGTATCGACCCATTCCTCGCCCTCTCGTTCGTAGTGATGACCGCCCTTTAAACTTGCCAACCAGATTTGGCGCGTTGGAGTTTGCTTATTAATCACAATTTGAAACCCATCATCAGCTTGAAGTGTCAAAACATTGCCTTGCCGGTCAACATCCCAGTCACTGCAAGCGCTCTCGACAGCTGCTTGCAAAGATTGTAAAGTTTGTTCGGCTAGTTCGATAAATTCCGTTTCTGTCATGATTGTTTTCCAAAAAACTATGAAACCGATCAAAATTGTAGCGATTATTGCGATCGCAGCGACTTTATCAGCCTGTGGATTAAAGGCAGATCTTTATTTGCCGCCGACGAATCAGGCGCCTCAAGAAAGCATCCAAACGATTGATCCACCGACCGTGACAACAAATACCGATACGCATCAAGACTCGGCCTCGCGGTAACGGAATGTTTGTATGAAAGAAATTATCCTACCCAATGCCCACTTTTCGTATCGTGACGGTTCACTGTACTGTGAAGAGGTAAGCTTAGTTGAGCTGGCCAACCGCTACGGTACCCCCTTGTATGTTTACTCCAAAGCTTCCCTACTGGAGGCTTTCGGTCGGTTTCAAGTGGCCCTTGGCAACTATCCCCACATCATTTGTTACGCTGTTAAAGCTAATTCCAATATTGCGCTGTTGCAATTGTTGGCGCGCTGTGATTGTGGTTTTGATGTCGTTTCTGGCGGTGAATTGTTACGAGTGCACAAAGCCGGTGGGGACATGAACAAAGTGACATTCTCTGGTGTAGGAAAAACAGAAGAGGAGATGCGGCTTGCCTTGTCCTTAGGCATTCGCAGTTTCAATATCGAGAGCAAACCAGAAATGAAACGACTGGCTCGTGTTGCCGCCTCTCTGAGGATGGTTGCGCCTATCTCAATTCGCATCAACCCTGATGTTGACGCGCATACGCATCCTTACATTTCAACTGGTCTAAAACAAAATAAATTTGGAGTGGATCCCGCAACAGCCATATCGTTGTATCGGGAAGCTTCGCAGGCTCCCTGGCTTAATCCGGTGGGCATCGATTGCCATATTGGCTCTCAGCTCACAGACCCCGCCCCTTATTACGAAAGTTGTGACAAGGTGTTGAATTTGCTTGACCTGTTACGAGTTGATGGCATCGAGCTATCTCATATAGATTTTGGCGGCGGCATTGGTGTTCGTTACCGGGACGAACAAACGATAGATCTTAACGAGTTGGTTGATACCCTGCACCAAAAACTTCGGGCTCGTGGTTACGAAAATCTTGAGATGATCTTTGAACCTGGGCGCTCGCTTATTGCCGCAGCGGGCGCTTTGTTAACTCGCATCCAGTACATTAAACACACGCCAAACAAATCTTTTTTAATTGCCGATGCCAGCATGGCAGAAATGATCCGCCCTGCTCTCTATGAGGCATGGATGCCGATCCTCCCCGTAGAAATTCACGAAGATCTTCCCGAGCACGTCTATGACATTGTCGGACCAGTCTGTGAATCAAGCGATTGGCTTGGCAAACAACGCGCGCTTCGCGTCAAAAATGACGATTTGTTGGTAATGACCATGGCCGGCGCATATGGCATGAGCATGGCCAGCCGCTATAACTCCAGGCTATTAAGTGCAGAGATCCTAGTTGACGGGTTCCAAACACATATGATTCGATCTCGCGATCGTTACGAAAATTTATGGGAAAACGAATCGCTTCTTTCTAAAATCGACGAACCAGACAGTTAAATCATTCAGGATTCTCCCTATTAAGAATAAACCCTAACGCATTGAACTATTAGCATTTTTTTGGCGTAGCATTGGGTTTTTTAATTTTCTTAAAAGAGCATGAATCATGCAGTGGTTAACTGCTTTGTTTACAAATCCTGATTCAATTGCCCATATTATTTTGGCTTACTCCATCGTCGTGGCTTTAGGGCTAGCGTTAGGGCGAATCAGAGTCTTTGGTGTTTCTCTTGGGGTAACCTTCGTGCTATTTGCCGGATTAGCACTGAATTATTTTGGACTGAAAGTCAATCCGACTGTTCTCGGTTTCATTCGAGACTTTGGATTAATTCTTTTCGTTTTCTTCATCGGCCTACAAGTCGGCCCCTCTTTCTTTTCTTCGTTTAAAAGCGGCGGCGTCGTTCTAAACTGTTTGATGATTTTGGCGGTTGTTTTAAGTGTCGCTGTGACAATCGTTTTATATTTCTTGTTTGATGACACAATATCGTTAGCTCAAATGTTGGGTGTTCATTTCGGCGCTGTCACCAACACACCGGGGCTTGGGGCCACACAGGAGGCCTTAGCTCAACTAAATTATCACGGTGAAGATATTGCCGTCGGCTATGCCTGCGCTTATCCGCTGGGCGTGGTATCAATCATCGGCACTGCCATTGCATTGCGCCTCATGTTCAGAATCGACCTCAAAGAAGAAGATAAGCACTGGGAAGCAGAAGAAAAAACAACCAACCACGTCTCTATTTTCTTTCATGTCATTGTGGCCAATCGAGCACTGGAAGGTCGAACAATAGGTTCTATCCGGGACTTTATTGGACGTCCATTTATTTGCTCTCGTATTCTTCATAACGGAGAAATTACCAGCCCGAGCGCTGATTCTTTGGTTCACGTGGGTGACACAATTCGAATCGTCTCTGCTGAAGAGAACAAAGATCCAATTGTTGCCTTTTTCGGCGAAGAAGACACAAAGATCGATTTGGCGACAGAACACTCTCCAATCACGAGCCGTCGTCTGGTCGTGACCCGTCAAGCCATCAACGGGCTAACAATCAGCGACTTGCATTTAAGTCACTCCGATGGCGTGAATATCACTCGCGTCTACCGTGCCGGCATGCAGTTGTTTCCTTATCGGAATCTTCACATTCAAATGGGCGATGAACTATATTGCGTTGGACCAGAAAATTCAGTCAAGCGCTTGGCTGAACGACTTGGGAATCAGGTTAAACGCTTGGAACATCCCAATTTAGTAACCATTTTTCTAGGTATCGCCATCGGCATTTTATTTGGCTCACTCCCCTTGGCAATTCCAGGGATGCCGGTGCCGCTGAAACTTGGACTTGCGGGAGGACCGCTAATTGTTGCCATTCTTTTGGGACGATATGGTTCTTTGTTCCGTCTAATCACATACACAACTTCATCTGCAAATTTGATGATGCGTGAGATCGGCATAGCCCTCTTTCTTGCCAGTGTAGGCTTGGCTGCCGGAGAAAATTTTGTTGCGGCGTTATTGGTCGGCAATGGTTGGCTTTATGTTGGACTTGGTCTTTTTGTCACAATCATTCCTTTGCTTATTGTGGGAATCATTGCCAGGAAGTTCTTCCATATCAATTACCACAGCATTGTCGGCCTGTTGGCCGGAGCAACAACAGATCCGCCCATGTTGGCCTACGCTGCAACACTCTCAGAGAAAAACTCCTCTGCGGTAGCTTACTCAACGGTCTATCCTTTGGCGATGTTTTTACGTATTCTGACCGGACAAGTAATCTTGTTGGCGATGTGGTCCTTTGTGACAGTCTGACCATCACTTTTAACTGATAGGGTGGTTGTTAACCTTGCGCAACCACCTTTTTTTGTAGGCACAAAGAAAGTAAACAAGGCCTTAGGATAACGCAATATGCAATTTCTTAAACTTTGCGTAAGATTGCGTTCTTACAATGCTCGCTGTTTTTAGAAGGATTTTACCTTGAGTTTATTTGATAGCGCCCGCTTCCGGCTCTCTGTTTCACAATTAGACGGACTTCCCGCAATAAGCGTGCCTGAGATTGCTTTTGTCGGCCGTTCTAATGCTGGGAAATCCACCACGATTAATGTATTGACTAGACAGGGACGTTTGGCCTTTGCCTCTAAAACTCCCGGACGGACTCAGTTAATTAATTTTTTCTCGTTAAGTAAAAAAAACGAAAATGGACAACGAGAACATGTGGCTGACCTCGTTGATTTGCCCGGCTATGGCTTTGCAAAAGCTGCAGAAAGCACTAGAAAAACCTGGTCGGCACTGATTGGTGGTTATTTAGCTCACCGTGATACATTAACTGGCATTGTTGTGGTCATGGATGCTCGGCGCCCGTTTATGCCTACGGATGAGTGGGTCATTGATTTCATGAACACGCGACCTGTACGGTTACATTTTCTTTTAAACAAAGCCGATCAATTAAATAATCAAGGCAAAATCAATGCATTACGACAAGCCCAGTGCCGAGCCAGTGAAATCGGTCCGCATGTCTCTGTTCAGTTATTTTCCGGTTTAAAAAAAGAAGGAGTTGCCGAGTTGCGCGAAGTGCTCACGAGTTGGATTTACCGAGAAGAGCGAACCGTCACCCTTTAATTGTTCTGAGGTTACAAAATGCACGTTTTAGGCCAATATCCCCAAAAACGCATGCGCCGCATGCGTCACGACGACTTCTCGCGCCGCCTTATGCGCGAGAATACGTTATCTGCGTCTGACTTAATTCTTCCAGTCTTTGTCATGGAAGGTGAAGCTCGCCGCCAGCCAGTGCCCACCATGCCGGGAGTTGAACGATTAACCCCCGACGAATTGTTGAAGGTTGCTGGAGAAATGGTCCGTCTAGGTATTCCTATGATCGCCCTTTTTCCTGCTATTGATCCTTCACTGAAAACGCCCGATGGCCGCGAAGCTGCCAATCCTGACGGATTAATTCCTCGCGTCGTTCGCCTGCTTAAAAAGCATTACCCTGAATTAGGTGTTATGTGTGACGTGGCTCTCGATCCGTACACTACTCACGGCCAAGACGGCTTAATCGATGAAACAGGCTATATTCTGAATGATGAAACCATTGAGATGCTTGTGCAACAGTCGCTGGCGCAAGCTCGCGCCGGGGCGGATGTTGTCGCTCCAAGTGATATGATGGATGGCCGAATTGGGGTAATTCGTCAAGCCCTTGATGCAGAGGGTTTCATTCACACACGAATCATGGCTTACTCTGCCAAATATGCAAGCGCCTTTTATGGTCCCTTCCGGGATGCTGTAGGTTCTGCGTCAAATTTGGGCAAAAGCACTAAGGCGGTCTATCAAATGGATCCCGCAAATTCTGATGAAGCGCTTTGGGAAGTTGGACTCGATTTACAAGAGGGCGCTGACATGGTCATGGTTAAACCGGGCTTGCCCTACTTAGACGTCTTGCGTCGCGTAAAAGATGAGTTTAAGGCTCCCACTTTTGTTTATCACGTCAGTGGAGAATACGCCCTGCTCAAGGCTGCGGCCGCAGCGGGCTACATTGATGAGAAGAAATTCACGTTGGAGACCATGATGTGCTTCAAGCGAGCCGGTGCAGACGGCATTTTGACCTACTGTGCTCTAGATGTCGCACGCTGGCTGAAGGAATAACGTCAATAGTAAAAATCTGCAGACAGTGCCCGCCGAAATTATCGAGGGCACTGTTTTTAATATCCTCTGAACTTGCGCAACTCTCTACCTTCTCGCTTTGTGGGCCTTCCCTTTGTTGTTCTATCCAAAGCGGGCTCGACAGCAAATTTCCTTAACTGAGCCATGGCTTCACGTTGAGCCTTACCCTCTTCTGTTTCGGTATACATCATTTGAGCTGTTTTGGCCGGCCCACGTTGGGAATTAAAGCCACAAACCAAAACTTCGTAAATATCTGCTCCACGATGAATTTCTAAGCGATCAGAAAGCTTTACGTCTTTGGATGGTTTAACCCGTTCTCCATTGAGCTTAACCCGCCCTAATTCAATTGCCTCCTGAGCTAAACTTCGAGTTTTAAAAAAACGAGCCGCCCAGAGCCATTTATCCAATCGTTGTGAGGTTAATTCCGACATTGCAAACTTCCGACGAAAAAGGGAAGCTCCTAATGAACTTCCCCCTTAAATTCTTATCCGACTGAAGCGAAATTATTCAGCTTTTTCTTCAGCTTTCACTTCGGTAGCTTCTTCAACGACAGGAGCAGCCTTTTCAACCAATTCCATATAAGCCATCGGAGCGTTGTCGCCAACACGGAAACCCATCTTCAAAATACGGGTATAACCGCCATTGCGATTAGCAAAACGCGGGCCAATTTCGTTAAAAAGCTTAGAAACCATTTCACGGTCGCGCAAGCGAGCAAAAGCCAAACGCTTGTTAGCAACTGTGGGTTCCTTACCCAAAGTGATCATCGGTTCAATCACACGACGCAATTCCTTGGCTTTCGGAAGCGTTGTTTTGATTGCTTCGTGACGCAACAAAGAATTCATCATGTTGCGGAGCATAGCGAGACGGTGAGCGCTCGTGCGATTCAGTTTACGTAAACCATGACGGTGACGCATTTTATTATATCCTTGTAAAAGTTAGTCTTTAGACTCTCAACAGAGTCATTTCCCCATCTTCTTCTATCCGACAAAAGCCGGCGGGCGGGTAATACATCCGGACTTAAAGATCCGAAAGGCGAGATTTTAACCTCTCGCCTTTGATTTGGCAAATGCCAAAAATTAGTGCTGATCCAAACCGGCAGGTGGCCAGTTTTCAAGCTTCATACCCAAAGTAAGACCATGAGCAGCCAAAACTTCCTTGATTTCATTCAAAGATTTACGACCAAGGTTCGGCGTCTTGAGCAATTCATTTTCTGTACGTTGAATCAAATCACCAATATAGAAGACCTGTTCACCCTTAAGGCAGTTAGCTGAACGAACAGTCAACTCCAAGTCGTCAACCGGTCGCATCAAGATCGGATCCAACGGCGGAGGATTGTTCACATCCTCTTCAGGAACAGCCTTGCCCGCTTGTTCAGGCTTGATTGTTCCAAAGACCGTTAATTGATCTTGAAGAATATGCACAGCCTCACGCAAAGCTTCTTCAGGTTCAATAGCGCCATTGGTTTCAATGGTCATCACCAACTTATCCAAGTCAGTGCGTTGACCAACACGAGCAGCACTCACCTCGTAGGCGACACGGCGAATCGGGCTAAAGGAAGCATCCATGATAATGCGACCGATCGTGCTCTTCGAATAATCGTCACGGAAGGCACGCATGTTGCCCGGCTGGTATCCGCGACCTTTTTCGACTTTAACTTGCATATCAAGCTTGCCGTTGGCCGACAGGTGTGCAATAACATGATCAGGATTGACGATAGTGACATCGTGGGGGAGGTCAAAATCGGCAGCCGTCACAACACCTTCAGAGCTTTTACGCAAGGTCAAAGTGACTTCGTCACGACCTTCTAATTTAAAGACGACACCCTTGAGGTTGAGCAAAATATCAACCACATCTTCGAGAACGCCATCAATTTGAGAATATTCATGAACCACGCCAGCAATCTGGACTTCTGTCGGCGCATAACCGATCATACTGGCAAGAAGAATGCGGCGTAAAGCGTTACCTAACGTGTGACCGTAACCGCGCTCAAAAGGCTCAAGAGTGATAATTGCGAGATTAGGATTGTTTTCATCGACCACAGCTTCTACAGTGGTCGGCTTCAACAAAGTGGTATTAACCATGTTGGACTGTCCTTTTCAATACCCTCGGCTCGTTACACCGATAAGGCTGATGGATGGTCTGGGGCGTGAGTACAAATGCGATCGGCGCCCCACAAGGACCGATCGCATCGAAATTGTATCAGGGAAGAGAAGAAAAAGCGCACTACACGATCTCTTCTCTTCAACAACCTGATTAACGAGAATAAAGTTCGACGACCAAGGATTCGTTAATTTCTTGACCGATTTCGTCGCGGGCCGGAACAGCCTTAAACGTACCTTCAAACTTCTTCGCGTCAACAGAAACCCAAGCAGGGAAACCGTTAGAAGCGGCAAGTTCCAAAGCTTCAGTAATACGAGCTTGCTTTTGGGACTTTTCGCGAATGGAGATAACATCACCGGGTTTAACACGGTAAGAAGGAATGTTGACCTTGTTGCCGTTTACCAAAATGGCGCAGTGACTTACCAATTGACGAGCTTCGGCACGTGTAGAGCCAAAACCCATACGGTAAACCACGTTGTCCAAACGGGTTTCGAGCAAGTTGAGCAACATTTCACCTGTATTGCCCTTCATACGTTCAGCTTCAGCGAAATAACGGCGGAATTGACGTTCAAGAACGCCGTAAATACGCTTCACTTTTTGTTTTTCACGCAATTGATCTGCGTAATCCGATTGACGAGCACCAGAAGTCTTACCGTGCTGGCCCGGTTTGGTGATCGTATCGGTACCCTTGCCGACTTTGCTGGCCAAGGAACGACGCGCGCTCTTTAAGTTAAGGTCACAACCTTCGCGGCGCGCGAGCTTAAGTTTGGGACCGGTATATCGTGCCATTTAATATGCCTCTCTTATCCTGTGAACTTTGTCACATTCAGTCAGCCTATCCTCATAGGCGGACGCGGGATTAGAAATTTGATTTAGACGCGACGACGCTTAGACGGACGCACACCATTGTGAGGAATCGGCGTCACGTCTTGAATGGACGTCACACGAATGCCAAGAGCGTTCAAAGCACGAACGCTAGATTCGCGACCAGGACCAGGTCCCATGATGCGAACTTCAACATTCTTTAAACCATACTCAAGAGCAATACGACCAGCATGTTCGGCAGCAACTTGAGCTGCGAACGGCGTGGATTTACGAGAGCCCTTGAAACCTTGAGCGCCAGAAGACGACGCAGCGATAGCGTTGCCTTGGCGATCGGTGATCGTAATGATCGTGTTATTGAAGGAAGCGTGAACGTGCGCAATACCTTCCGTAACGACCTTCTTCACCTTTTTGCGAGCACGTTGCTGAGCAACTTGCTGACTGCTAGGAGTTTTGCCAGCCATTGTAATCCTTTAATGTTTACTTCTTAAGCGCGACGCCGACCTTCTTAGGACCCTTACGCGTACGAGCATTCGTGCGAGTACGTTGGCCACGGACAGGCAAGCCGCGACGATGACGCATACCACGATAAGTGCCCAAGTCAATCAGGCGCTTAATCGCGAGTTGAACTTCACGACGCAAGTCACCTTCAACGGTGTACTGACCGACCGCATCACGGATGCGTTCGAGTTCGGCGTCGGTGAGATCTTTAATTTTCTTGGTGTATTCCACGCCAACCTTATCAAGAATATCGCGAGCGCGGGAACGACCAATGCCATAAATGGCAGTCAAGCCGATCTCGGCATGCTGATTGGGCGGAATATTGATACCGGCAATACGAGCCATCTTTTACCTCTTTAGCCTTGACGCTGTTTGTGACGCGGATCAGAGCAGATCACACGAACAACGCCTTTGCGCTTAATGATCTTGCACTTGCGGCACATTTTTTTGACCGAAGCGTTAACCTTCATTGTTATCTCCAACCGTGCAATTCACGGATCATTGCTGTCCACACGACAGGAAGTTCGAGAGGATACTCTCTTTTTCCTTTCTCTTCAAGTTTTTATCCGCGTAGTGCACATCTAAAAACCATTTAGAGACAGATTTGAAGCTATCACCTCAAATCTGCATGCTCCCGGGGCCTGAAGTATGGCCCCGGTTGGACATTTCATTTGACTACACAGAATTAGTTAAAACCCTGTGGAGCCGAAGCCCTTGAAGTTTGTCTTCTTGAGCAAATTTTCATACTGTTGCGACATCATGTAAGCCTGGACTTGGCTCATAAAGTCCATGGTGACAACAACCACAATCAACAATGATGTACCACCAAAATAGAACGGAACATTGAAACGTAAATTCAAAAATTCCGGAACCAAGCAGACGAACACCAAGTAAATCGCACCACCAAGTGTCAAACGTAACAACACCTTGTCGATGTATCGAGACGTCTGTTCACCCGGACGAATACCTGGGACGAACGCACCACTCTTTTTCAAGTTCTCTGCAGTCTCACGGGGGTTGAAAACCAAAGCCGTATAGAAATAAGCAAAGAAAACAATCAACGCGGCGTAAAGCAACGTGTAAAGTGGTTGTCCCGGTGAAAGAGCCGCTGCCAAATCACGAATCCAACGAGTTGAATCGCCACTGGTGAACCACCCTGCCAACGTGGCGGGGAACAAAATCAAAGATGAAGCGAAAATCGGAGGAATAACACCCGACATATTCATCTTCAACGGCAAATACGAAGATTGACCTCCGTATAAACGGTTGCCAATCTGGCGTTTTGCGTAGTTCACAGTGATACGGCGTTGACCACGTTCAATGAAAACAACAAACGCGGTGACAACGGCAACAATTGCGATCACGAAAATCGCTGACAAGGGGCTGATGGCTCCACTGCTAACCAACTGGAACAAACCAGAAATGGCGCTTGGGAGACCAGCAACAATACCAGCGAAAATAATGATCGAAATACCGTTTCCTAAACCACGCTCGGTGATTTGCTCACCAAGCCACATCAAAAACATCGTTCCCGTCACTAAAGAGACAATGCACGTGAAACGGAACATAAAGCCCGGATCTAGCACTAAGCCAGCTTGAGTTTCGAGAGCGACAGCGATACCGAACGCCTGAAAGATCCCCAATAACAACGTACCATAACGCGTATATTGGGTAATTTTACGTCGACCGGATTCGCCTTCTTTACGCAAACTTTCGAGAGAGGGCAGCACATACGAAAGCATCTGCATAATAATTGATGCAGAAATGTACGGCATGATCCCTAACGCGAAAACCGAGAAGCGCGACAACGCACCCCCGGAGAACATGTTGAACAGCCCGAGAATGCCACCTTGTTGATCTTGGAACAACTTAGAAAGCATGTCGGGATCGATACCGGGGACCGGCACGTGAGCGCCGATCCGGTACACGACTAAAGCAAGCAGCAGAAAAATGATACGGCGCTTCAAATCACCATACTTTCCACCGCTTGCTGGCTTGTTTGAACTAGGGCTGGTCGCCACGTTGTTCTTCCTAAAAAGCGAGTTACTCTTCCACAGAGCCACCAGCCGCCTCGATAGCAGCCTTGGCACCCTTAGTGGCGCTTAAACCACGCAACACGACCTTACGGGAAATTTCACCCGAAAGAATAACGCGAGCGGACAAAGCGCGAGCCGAAACGATATTAGCCGCTTTCAAAACGGACAAATCGATTTCTTCCACGGACAAGCCTTGCAGTTCGTTTAAGCGAACTTCTTCGCAGAAACGGCGAGTCAAAGACGTGAAACCACGCTTCGGCAGGCGACGATGCAACGGCATTTGACCGCCTTCGAAGCCGACCTTGTGGAAGCCACCGGCGCGGGATTTTTGACCCTTGTGACCGCGACCAGCGGTCTTACCCCAGCCTGAGCCAACACCACGACCAACGCGGTGACGAGCGCTCTTAGAACCCACTGCAGGTTGCAAAGTATTTAATTGCATCATCTACCTCTATTACTCGGCGCGAACTAAGTACGCAACCTTAGTGATCATACCGCGGACGGCAGGGGTATCTTCTAATTCACGAGTTTGGTGAAGTTTAGACAAACCCAAGCCACGCAGCGTTGCGCGATGATCGGCTTTCGTGCCGATCGGGCTCTTGATCAACGTAACTTTAATGGTCTTCTTAGCCATCTCGAATCTCCTTTCGGGATTAACCTAAGATTTCTTCGACCGTCTTGCCACGTTTAGCAGCAATATCAGCCGGAGAACGAAGGGCTTCGAGAGCCTTCATCGTCGCACGAACCATGTTGTAGGGATTCGTGGAACCGTGAGCTTTGGCCACGATGTTACGAATACCAACAGCATCAAACACAGCGCGCATCGGACCACCGGCGATGATACCCGTACCTTCTGCAGCCGGAAGTAACATCACACGAGCGGCACCATGGTGAGCCTCAACCGCATGATAGATTGTCCCATTGCAAAGGGGAATCTTTTCCATGCTGTGACGAGCACGTTCCATCGCCTTTTGTACAGCAGCCGGAACTTCACGGCTCTTACCCGTACCAATGCCAACGCGGCCATCGCCATCACCAACAACCGTGAGAGCGGCAAAAGCCATAATGCGGCCGCCCTTCACAACCTTGGTCACGCGGTTCACCGCGATCATATTTTCACGCATGCCGTCGTCGATAGCGTCGACAGCCGCATTCTTTCCTTGAGCCTTAGCCATAAGTCCCTCTTAGAACTTCAAGCCAGCTTCACGCGCGGCCTGAGCCAACGCAGCGATGCGGCCATGAAAACGGTAACCAGAACGGTCGAAAGCACACGTTTCGATGCCAGCGGCCTTAGCCTTTTCGGCCAAACGCGTACCAATCAACTTAGCGGCATTAACATTGCCACCACGTCCTTGCACATTGGCGAGCTGAGCACGCACTTCGGGTTCAACCGTGGAGGCAGAAACCAACACACGACCACCGTCAGCACTGATAATGCTAGCGTAGATGTGCAAATTCGTACGATGAACCGTCAAACGATCCATCTTTTGCATCTTAATGCGAGCACGCGTAGCACGTGCACGACGCAGACGACTTTCTTTCTTATTGATCATTTTAGTCTCCGCCCCGATTACTTCTTCTTGGTTTCCTTGATCACGACAACTTCGTCAGCATAGCGGACGCCCTTGCCCTTATAGGGTTCCGGCGGGCGATAGCCACGAATGACAGCGGCGGTTTGACCAACCTTTTGCTTGTCAGCGCCCTTGATCACGATTTCCGTTTGACTCGGGGTTTCAGCCTTAATGCCTGCAGGCATCTTATGTACTACAGGGTGACTAAAGCCGAGCGACAAATTGAGCGTGTCACCGCTAGCTTGAGCACGGAAGCCCACGCCAACCAGCGTTAATTTCTTTTCGAAACCAGCGCTAACGCCCTTATTCATGTCGTTGACCAAAGCACGGATGGTACCGGAAGCAGCGTTAGCTTCACGGGAGCTGTCAACAGCTTCAAAGTGCAAATGGTCACCATCTTGTTTAATGGTCACAAGCGGGTTAAGCTTCAAGCTCAATTCACCCTTCGGACCCTTCATAGAGATCACGCCATTGTCGATCTTGCATTCGACTCCTTTGGCGATGATCACGGCTTCTTTAGCGATTCGCGACATTTTTATCCTCCTCGCCTATTAAGCCACGTAGCAAATGACTTCACCACCGATGCCGGCTTCACGAGCCTTGCGATCAGTCATCACACCCTTCGGCGTGGAAACAATCGCAATGCCTAAACCGTTCATCACTTGGGGAATCGTTTCATGGTTTTTGTACACACGCAAACCCGGACGAGAAACGCGTTCGAGGCGTTCGATAACCGGACGACCAGCGTAGTACTTCAAACCAACGTGTAACTCAGGCTTACCGTTGTTAGCGACAACAGTATAACCATCAATGTATCCTTCATCCTTCAAGACTTGGGCGATAGCTACCTTCAATTTCGAGGAGGGCATCACCACTTCCGTCTTGTCGACAGTTTGACCGTTACGAATACGGGTCAACATATCGGCGATCGGATCACTCATGCTCATGATAATCTCCTCGCTTACCAGCTAGCCTTGACAAGGCCAGGAATATCACCGCGCATGGCAGCTTCACGGATCTTGCCGCGAGCCAAGCCGAATTTGCGGAACGTGCCACGGGGACGACCCGTCAAACCGCAACGGTTGCGTAAACGGCAGGGACTGGCGTCACGGGGCAACAATTGCAATTGTTGACGAGCTTCCATGCGTTCTTCAAAAGAACGCGAAGCGTCATTAATAACCGCCTTCAAAGCGGCGCGCTTTTCCGCGAACTTAGCGACCGTACGGGCGCGCTTCAAGTCACGGTTAATCAGTGCGAGTTTAGCCAATTCACACCTCGATTAATTGCGGAACGGAAAGCGGAAAGCGGCAAGAAGAGCCTTAGCTTCTTCGTCGGTTTTCGCAGTCGTCGTGATAGAAATATTCATCCCACGAATCTTGTCGATCTTGTCGTATTCGATTTCGGGGAAAATGATTTGTTCTTTAAGACCGATGTTGTAGTTGCCACGGCCGTCAAAAGAGCGACCAGAGACACCACGGAAGTCACGAACACGCGGGAAAGCGATCGTGATCAAACGATCCAAGAAGTCATACATGCGTTCGCCACGCAAGGTCACCATGCAACCGATCGGCATATTTTCGCGGATCTTAAAGTTTGCAATAGCCTTACGGGTCTTCGTGACCACCGGCTTTTGACCAGCAATCTTCGTGAGATCGGCAACAGCGTTGTCGATCAACTTTTTGTCGTTAACCGCTTCGCCGACACCCATGTTCAACGTGATCTTCGTGATACGAGGAACTTGCATCGTGGTCTTGTAACCGAACTTCTTGATCAGTTCGGGAACAATGGCTTCACGGTAGAGAGTTTGGAAACGAGACATTCGATTTACCCTCTATTAAGCCTTTGCGCCGACAATGCTGCCGTCGCTCTTAAACACGCGAACCTTCTTACCGTCAACTTCTTTAAAGCCAACGCGTTCGCCCTTACCGGTAGCCGGATTAACGAGCATGAGGTTCGATTGATCAATCGGCATAACCTTGTTTTCAATACCGCCAGCTTGACCCAACATCGGGTTCGGACGACGGTGCTTCTTAACAACATTAATGCCTTCAACCGTCACATGACGATCATCGACGCGGGAGAGCACGGTACCGCGCTTGCCCTTGTCTCGGCCGGTGATAACGATAACTTCGTCACCTTTACGGATGCGTTGCATCGCGCGTCTCCTTACAAAACTTCCGGAGCCAAGGAAACGATCTTCATAAATTGTTCGGTACGCAATTCACGCGTAACCGGTCCGAAGATACGAGTTCCAATCGGTTCCAATTTAGAATTAAGCAGAACAGCGGCATTGCCATCAAAAGAGATGGAAGAACCGTCTGCACGACGAACGCCCTTGGCAGTGCGAACGACAACGGCGTTGTACACTTCGCCCTTTTTGACGCGGCCGCGAGGAGCTGCTTCCTTAACTGTCACTTTGATGACATCACCGATGTTAGCGTAACGGCGCTTAGAGCCGCCTAACACCTTGATACACATCACTGAACGAGCGCCAGTGTTATCAGCGACGTCCAGCTTGCTTTGCATCTGAATCATGATTTCCTAATTCCCAACTTATTCCGCTATGCGGATAGTATTGGTCCCGTTATGGGAGGAAGAACACTCACCAGTCTTCGCTGAAGCCTGATTCTCTCAGGGTGCTAGGACTGATTTATGCCCTTGACGAATACAGTCGAGGTTGTCTCTAAAGACAACCTCAACCACGAAGGCGCAAGTATATCTAAAATTTAGAAAACTTGCAAACTTATTTTAGATGATGTCGGCCTTCTTGACGACCTTCGTCACCTTCCAAGATTTCGTCTTAGAGATCGGACGAGATTCGGCAATTTCAACCGTATCACCTTCGTTTAAATCGCCCATTTCGTTGTGAGCATGGTATTTCTTAGAAACCAAAACAAACTTGCCGTACAACGGATGCTTTTCACGACGTTCGACGAGAACCGTAACCGTCTTTTGCATCTTGTTGCTGACAACCTTGCCAACTAACGTGCGAGTCAACGACGTATTTTGATTTTCTTGTGTCATTTCGAGGCCGCCTTTTGAGCGAGAACCGTGCGAACGCGCGCGATGTCACGACGCGTCGTGCGCAACTGGTTCGTGTTTTGAAGTTGTTGCGTTCCGTGTTGCATACGCAATTTAAAATGCGTTTGCATCAAGTCAGCGAGTTCCTTCTTAAGCGCAGCCTCATCCATGGCGCGCAATTCTTTTGCGTTCATTGCCGTCTCTCCTTACATGCCGATCTGGCGGACAACAAACGTGGTCTTGACCGGCAACTTGGCTGCAGCGAGAGCGAAAGCTTCACGAGCCAAGGCTTCATCAACCCCGTCCATTTCATACAGCACACGACCCGGCTGCACTAAGGCGACCCAGTATTCCGGATTACCTTTACCGTTACCCATACGGACTTCAGCAGGTTTTTCAGAAATGGGCTTGTCCGGGAAAACGCGAATCCACACGCGACCACCACGCTTAATATGACGAGTAATCGCACGGCGAGCAGCTTCAATTTGTCGAGCTGTCAAACGACCGCGTTCAAGCGCTTTCAGACCAAATTGACCGAAGGACACATTGGCGCCGCGCGTAGCCAAACCATAGTTACGGCCCTTTTGATCCTTGCGGTACTTGCGTCGATTAGGTTGCAACATCGCTTATTCTCCGTCTTTTTCTGCAGCCGGTGCAGCTTTCTTAGCACGACGAACAGGCTTTTTCTCAGCCTTTTCACCATTTGCAGCGGCTTCGGTCTTCTCGGCAGCCTTGCGGGGACGACGGGCGGCAGGTTTGCCAGCACGTTCACCTGCGGGACGACGAGAACGACGATCTTCACGTTCAGTCTTTTCTTGGGCTTGAGCTTCTTCGCCGAAGTTATCACCCTTGTAGACCCACACTTTTACGCCGATCACACCATACGTCGTATTAGCTTCAGAGAAGCCATAATCGATGTTGGCACGCAAAGTATGAAGCGGCACACGACCTTCACGGTACCATTCGGTACGAGCGATTTCAGCGCCGTTCAAACGACCAGCGGACATGATCTTGATGCCTTTGGCGCCCAAACGCATCGCGTTTTGCATGGCGCGCTTCATGGCACGACGGAACATCACACGTTTTTCCAATTGCTGCGTGATGCTGTCAGCGATCAATTGAGCATCGAGTTCAGGACGACGAACTTCTTCGATGTTGACGTGCACAGGCACGCCCATCATCTTTTGAACTTCATTCTTCAAAACTTCGATGTCTTGGCCTTGTTTACCAATTACAACACCCGGACGGGCAGAGTAAATAGTGATCCGAGCGTTCTTAGCAGGACGTTCGATCAAAATGCGGCTAACAGAGGCATTGCGCAACTTCTTTTGCAAGAAGCTACGAACTTTCAAATCTTCACCCAGGGTACGGGCAAAATCACGGCCTTCCGCGTACCAACGCGAGGTCCAGTCACGCGTCACGGGGAGACGGAAGCCGGTGGGGTTAATTTTCTGTCCCATGATTCACCTTTACTTCTTAGCGTTAGCGTCACCGACGGACACGTAGATGTGGCAGGTTTGCTTATTAATGCGCGTGCCACGGCCCTTAGCGCGAGCGCCAAAACGGCGCAACGTCGTGGCCTTTTCCACATAAATCTTCGTCACACGCAAATCGTCGATGTCAGCGCCATCATTGTGCTCGGCATTAGCAATTGCAGATTCCAGAGCCTTCTTGATGATCACTGCGGCCTTCTTTTGCGTGAAGGTCAGAATATTCAAAGCCTTATCCACGGGTTTTCCGCGGACGAGGTCGGCGACTAAACGGCCCTTTTGAGCCGAAAGACGAACGCCACGAACAATAGCAGAGGTTTCCATTATTTAACTCCTACTAGTTATTTCTTGTCGGACGCGTGACCCTTAAAGGTACGGGTCAAAGCGAATTCGCCCAACTTGTGGCCGACCATATTTTCATTAATGTACACCGGCACATGTTGACGACCGTTATGTACGGCAATCGTTAAACCGATGAATTCAGGAAGAATCGTAGAGCGACGAGACCAAGTCTTTACCGGACGCTTGTCGCGGCTAGCTTGAGCGGCTTCAACTTTCTTCATCAAGTGCCCATCAACAAACGGGCCTTTCTTTAAGGAACGAGACATTCACTGGCCCCCTTACTTACGGTTCCGGCGCTGCACGATCATAGCATCGGTGCGCTTATTGTTACGAGTGCGATAACCCTTGGTGAGCTGACCCCAGGGCGTCACAGGAGCGCGACCCGTACCAGTGCGGCCTTCACCACCACCGTGCGGGTGATCAACCGGGTTCATGGCAACACCACGGACGGTCGGTCGAATACCACGCCAACGCTTGGCACCGGCTTTACCGAGTTCACGCAAACTATTTTCTTCATTGCCGACCATACCGATCGTTGCACGACATTCGATGTGAATATAACGTACTTCACCAGAGCGCAAACGCACTTGAGCGTATTCACCTTCGCGGGCGATCAACTGAGCAAAAGCACCAGCAGAGCGAACCAATTGTGCACCCTTACCCGGCTTCATCTCGATGCAATGAATAGTGGAACCGACCGGGATATTACGCAAAGGAAGCGTATTACCCACTTTGATCGGGGCTTCTTGACCGTTCATTAATTCAGCGCCAACTGTCAAACCCTTCGGGGCGATGATGTAGCGACGTTCACCATCAGCATACAAAACCAATGCGATGTGAGCAGAACGGTTCGGATCGTATTCAATACGTTCAACGCGGGCAGGAATGCCATCCTTATTACGCTTGAAATCGATGATACGATAGGCTTTCTTATGACCGCCACCCTTGTGACGGCAAGTAATATGGCCGTTATTGTTGCGACCGGAGCTACGGTTCTTCTTTTCGAGAAGAGCGGCAAACGGCTTGCCCTTGTGCAATTCGGTGCTGACAACCTTGACAGCATGACGACGACCGGCCGACGTCGGCTTGAGTTTGACGAGAGCCATTACTTCACCTCTGCGAAGTTAATTTCTTGACCAGACTTCAAGGTCACGTAAGCTTTGCGAACATCGCTGTGCTTACCCATGAAACGACCGAAACGAGCCGTCTTACCCTTGACGTTGACCATTTGAACGCTTTCGACTTGCACTTTGAACAGCAATTCGACAGCAGCCTTTACTTCTTGCTTCGTGGCATCAGCAACCACGCGGAACACCACCTGGCCGTTCTTTTCAGCGACCATCGTGCTCTTTTCAGAGACCACAGGAGCAAGGAGCACCTTCATTAAACGATCTTGGCTCATCATCCCCACATCTCCTCAAGCTGAGCGATCGCGTCTTTCGTAACAACAATCTTCTTGTAGAAAATCAAAGAAAGCGGATCGGCGTAACGCGGCATAACCACCAATACATTCTTTAAGTTGCGAGAAGCCAAATACAGGTTTTCATCAACTTCTTTGGTGATAATCATCGCAGAATCCAAGCCCATGGCTTTCAACTTTTGAGCAAAAGCCTTTGTCTTGGGCGTTTCAGCACTGATTGAATCAACAACAACTAAACGACCGTCTGCAACGAGCTTCGAGTAAATCGTTGCCATAGCAGCACGGAACATTTTCTTGTTGACTTTTTGGCTGAAGTTTTCATTCGGGGTATTCGGGAACGCACGACCGCCTCCACGCCACACGGGAGAGCTCGTCATACCACTACGGGCACGACCCGTACCCTTTTGACGCCACGGCTTCTTGGTCGAATGATGAACGTTAGCGCGCGTCAATTGAGCGCGGGTACCTTGACGTTCATTCGCTTGGAAGGCCACCACAATTTGGTGAACCAAAGCTTCATTGTATTCACGACCAAACACGGCGTCGGAAGCCGCCAACTTAGCGGTTTCATTACCTTGTTCGTTCAGGACATTCAGTTCCATTGATCGCTCCTTACGCCTTCACAGCCGGACGGACAACAATCTTACCGCCCTTGGCACCCGGGACCGCACCGCGAACGAGCAACAACTGACGTTCGACATCTACACGGGCCACGACGAGGTTTTGCGTGGTGCGTTGTGCATCACCCAAATGACCAGCCATACGCTTACCCGGGAAAACACGACCCGGATCTTGACGGTTACCGATAGAACCCGGGGCGCGGGTCGTCACGGAGTTACCGTGAGAAGCACGGTTCGATGAAAAGTGATGACGCTTGATGGCGCCGGCAAAACCTTTACCGATCGTCACACCCGTCACGTCAACCTTTTGACCGACAGAGAACATTTCTACCGACAACGTTGAACCGACCTTAATGTCAGCAAGCTTGTCAGCGTCGATATGGAACTCTTTGAGCATTTCACCCGCTTCGACACCGGCCTTAGCATAATGACCAGCAAGGGGCTTGCTCACGCGAGACGGCTTCTTAGAGCCGAATGCAACTTGAATGGCATTGTATCCGTCGCTTTCTTCCGTCTTCACTTGTGTGACACGGTTTCCAGACACGTCGAGCACCGTCACGGGAATAGATTCACCTTCCTCGGTAAAGATGCGCGTCATGCCGATCTTGCGACCGACTAAGCCGAGTTTTTCACTCATTGTTATCTCCACCCCGGCTACGATTGGCCGGGACCATTTTAAGAAAAATCGCCGATAAAACTAAGTATTTAATTCTATTGGCTTAAAGGCGCGATTGTACCTTGCAATTAAAAAGCTTGCAAGTCAAAAGCAAAAATTATTGAACTTTGATTTCGACGTCGACACCAGCAGCCAAATCCAACTTCATCAAAGCATCAACGGTCTTGTCGGTCGGATCAATGATATCCATCAAGCGTTGGTGCGTACGGATTTCAAATTGGTCACGGCTCGTCTTGTTAACGTGCGGGGAACGCAAAATGTCAAAACGTTGAATGCGAGTGGGAAGGGGAACAGGACCACGAACAACAGCACCGGTGCGCTTTGCCGTGTCAACGATTTCTTGAGCTGATTGATCAATCAACTTGTAATCAAACGCCTTAAGGCGAATACGAATGCGTTGAGATTGCATTTCGATTTCCTTTAAAAAGAACACTAAAGAACAACAGAGGATGCGGAGTTTAACCCCGCATCCTCTGTTTGTCAAATAATTTCAGTAAATTAGATAATGAAATTATTATTCGATGATCTTGGCAACCACGCCGGCGCCAACCGTACGACCACCTTCACGAATTGCGAAACGCAAACCTTCGTTCATGGCGATCGGGCTGATCAATTGCACCTTCATCGTGATGTTGTCGCCAGG
>DVNR01000021.1 GCA_018714205.1 Candidatus Aphodousia faecipullorum | reverse complement strand
CATATTCATGTGATTCGTTTGCCCGAAAACTATGGGCCTTTGTCTCCGATCCTGCACGTCGTTCCGTTACAGTTGTTGGCTTATCACACCGCCTTTGTTCGAGGCAATGACGTCGATAAGCCGAGGAATTTAGCTAAAAGTGTAACGACGGAGTAAATCAGACTGGAAGTAAAAAGCCGTTGAATTTGTAGATAATTCAACGGCTTTTTTGTTCCATGTGAAACGCCTGTTATGCGCCAGTCATAAAGGCCCGAATGCCGGAACCGATAAATTGGACACCAATGCAAACGAGAAGGAAGCCCATTAATTTACTCACGATAATCGTGCCAGAGGGTCCAAGTTTCCGAGCGCAAAAATCAGCTGACCGCATGACAGCCCAACAGACCATAGAGCAAAAAATGATTGCGAGCGTCATCATGAAAAATGTAGCAACTTGGTCTTCCCAGGTTGGATATTCAGCAATTTCCGTAGAAAATCCGATGATCACAGCCATCGTACCAGGTCCAGCAATCATAGGCATCGCGATAGGGAAAAAGGCATAGTCCTCCCGATTACGACGAACTAGAGGAGCCTTATTGGGAGCATTTTGTTGGCCGAAAAGCATTTGGTAGCCAATCACCGCAACCATAAAGCCTCCGGCGATACGCAGTGCGCCATAAGAGATGCCGAAAAATGCCAACAGCAAATTCCCAGCCAACAAACTGATGAACATGATGATGGCAGAATAAATGGCTGCCCATTTCGCTTGAGATTTGCGTTGCTCGTCATCCATGCCCTGCGTCAAACTGATAAACAATGGGATCTTTGACGGGGGGTTGGTAATTACGAGTAAGCTAACAAGTCCTGCTAAAAAGTACTGGAAGTGAAAAATTTCAAATGACATGATCGCCGGTCGCCTTAAATAGAATTTCGCAATTTTTCACTTTATCTTGACAAAGTGCACTAGGGGTTAACCCTTATCTTTGTTACATTCAGAAATTCTTTTTAGCAGATTTGTGTGTAAAAGTGATCCCCTCGTTACGGGAATTTCTGCCATAATGAACGAACATTCACCCCAAAAACTGAATGATCGTTCAGTTTTCGGGGAAAGTATTTTGCTAACAATAATTTATTCATAAAATTTGCGGTTTTGGAGAGTTTTAATTTATGTCTTCCAAGTTCGTCCCTAAATACGCAGCGGCAGCCATGTGTGTTGTTGCTGCTTTTTCGCTGGCGGGGTGTAAGGATACATCGACACAAGTTCAGCGTCCCCCTCAACAGGTTGTGGTTGTGACCGCTGAGATTTCTTCGCCTGTTATGACGACGGAATTAAATGGTCGTACGAGCGCTTATCAAGTTGCTGAAGTTCGTCCTCAGGTTGGTGGCATTATTCAAAAGCGCACCTTCACAGAAGGTCAAATGGTTAAAGCTGGTGAACAGCTTTATCAAATTGATCCGGCACTTTATGAAGCTGCCTATGAAGAGGCTGTTGCAAATTATGAATTAGCCTTGGCTAATGCCCGCCGATCCGCACAGTTGGTTAAAGTCAATGCCGTCAGTAAGCAAGATAATGATCAGGCTCAAGCGCAGCTAAAGACTGCCAAAGCCGCTATGAAAACGGCAAAAACCAACTTGGATTACACCCGAGTTGAGAGCCCCATTGCAGGACGAGTAGGTCGCTCTGAGGTGACACCTGGCGCTTTGGTCACGTCGTATCAAACATTTATGACCACAGTGCAACAATTAGATCCGATCTATGTTGATGTCAAACAAACTAGCGGCGAGATGTTGCGCCTTAAGCATGATATCGCTTCGGGCAAGATTCAAACGAAAGATGGTGCGCTTGAGGTCAGTCTTTTAATGGAGGATGGGACTGTTTATCCTCAAACTGGCAAGTTGACTTTTACTGGCGAAGAGGTGGATGAGGGGACAGGCATGATTAATTTACGAGCCATTTTCCCAAATCCAAACGGAGACCTTTTACCTGGTATGTTTGTGCGCGCACAACTAGTTGAAGGTGCTCGCCCGAACTCAGTGGTTATTTCGCAGCGTTGTGTTATGCGAGATCCGAAGGGTGTGGCCTATGTGTATGTGGTGACACCAGACAATAAGGTTGAACGTCGGGACATTGTTGCCAATCGGACCTCCGGAACCTATTGGATTGTTGAGTCTGGTCTGAAGCAAGGCGAAAAAGTCATTATTGAAGGCCTACAAAAAGTTAGTGTTGGCGCAACCGTTCAAATCGCCAATGCCAATGACAAGACTTCTGACGCGAATGCTACTCAGGCAGTAGCCAAGTAGTTTCGGTTTAAGCAAAGGAAAAGTTTATGTCTCGCTTTTTTATCGGGCGTCCGATCTTTGCATGGGTGATCGCTATTGTGACCATGTTGGTCGGTTTGCTCTCGATCATGACATTGCCGGTCTCTCAGTATCCGGAAATCGCGCCACCACAGGTTACGGTGACAGCAACTTATCCGGGAGCATCGGCTGAAACGATTGAAAATACGATCACACAGCAAGTTGAACAGGCTATGACGGGTCTTGATGGTTATCTGTATATGACCTCAAGCTCTGAAAGCTCTGGGCGTGTGTCTATTGATATTACGTTTGAGGCCGGCACTGACCCTGACATTGCGCAAGTGCAAGTGCAAAATCGGTTAAAAACGGTGGAAAACAGTCTACCGCAAGTAGTTCAACAATTAGGCGTTAATGTTGATAAGTCAGCAGCGAACTTCTTGATGGTGGTGGGTTTCGTTGATCGCAACGGGAAGATGACCAGTGCTGACCTGTCAGACTATTTGGTTAATAATGTTCAGGAACCGCTTTCCCGTATTACAGGCGTAGGCGAGGTTGAGGTTTTCGGTAGTTCGTACTCTATGCGCATTTGGCTTGACCCCGATAAGTTGCATAAGTACTCGCTGACCACTAGCGAAGTGGTCGCGGCGATCGAAGAACAAAATGCGCAGGTTTCTTCTGGCGCTATCGGTAATTTGCCAAATGCCAATCGTTATGAACTCAACGCCACGATTAACTCTTTGTCTTTGCTGCAAACGGTTGAAGACTTTGAGAATATCATGGTCAAGACGACCACGGACGGTTCTCGAGTACTGATTAAAGATGTTGCTCGAGTTGAAATGGGACAAGAAAGTTATAACGTTATCGCGCGTTATAACGGCAAGGAGTCCACTGGTTTGGCCATTAGTATGGCTTCTGGCGCGAACGCCATGGATACCAGCGATCGAGTGAAGAACCGATTAATGGAAATGCAAGCCAACTTCCCTGAAGGGATGGAGTGGGTGATCCCGTTTGATACGACTCCGTTTGTTCGAATTTCCATCCAAGAAGTGGTTAAAACGCTTTGCGAAGCCATTGTCTTGGTTGTTTTCGTGATGTTCCTGTTTTTGCAGAATTGGCGAGCAACACTAATTCCAACCATTGCTGTTCCTGTTGTGCTGCTAGGCACCTTTGGGGTTCTGTCTGCGATGGGGTACTCGATCAACGTGCTTACCATGTTTGCTATGGTTCTAGCCATTGGTTTGCTGGTTGACGATGCCATTGTGGTGGTTGAAAACGTCGAACGCGTGATGCGAACAGAGGGGCTGTCGCCGAAAGAGGCAACGCTTAAGTCAATGGACCAGATCACTGGAGCTTTGGTCGGTATTGCGATGGTATTGGCGGCTGTGTTTGTGCCGATGGCATTTTTTGGTGGGTCAACGGGTATTATTTATCGCCAATTCTCTGTGACCATTGTTTCCGCAATGACATTGTCGGTGTTGGCTGCATTGATTTTGACTCCTATGCTTTGCGCCAATCTGTTAAAGCCGATAGATAAAGATCACCACGAAAACAAGCAAGGCTTTTTCGGACGTTTCAATAGGGGATTTGAAAAATTCTCGCTCTGGATTCGAACCAAGGTGGGTTCGATGGTCGCGCACACACTTCGTGTGATGGTGATTTACGCCATCATTCTCGGTGGTGTGGTGTTCGGTTTCCAAAAGTTGCCACAAAGCTTTATGCCTGGTGAAGACCAAGGCGTGTTGCTTGCGCAGGTTCTTCTTCCTTCCAGCTCTTCACAACAGCGTACTGAAGAGGTGCTTGACCGTATGAGTGCTTACTTCATGAATAAGGAAGCTGAAAATGTTGACTCGGTCTTTACGGTTTCGGGCTTTTCTTTCGGCGGTTCTGGTCAAAACGCGGGTTTGATGTTTGTACGCTTAAAAGACTGGGAGTTGCGTCCGGACGATAGTCAACACGTGACGGCGATCACCGAACGTGCCATGGCAGAATTCTCAACATACAAGGATGCGAACGCTTTTGCGTTCCCGCCTCCTGCAGTACCAGAATTGGGTATTGCCGATGGCTTTGATATTTATTTGCAAGCGGCAGCAGGCCAGGGGCATGACGAGCTGATGCAGGTTCGTAACCAATTCCTTGGCATGGGGAATGCGCATCCTCATTTAACAGCTGTGCGTCCAAACGGTATGGAAGATACGCCGCAATTGCACTTGGAAATTGACACGGAAAAGGCGCGAGCTCTCGGTGTGTCGATCTCTTCAATCAATTCGACATTATCGACGGCTTGGGGTAGTACCTATGTTAATGACTTTTTGGATCGCGGTCGCGTGAAAAAGGTTTATGTGCAGGGTGATAGCCAGTTCCGTCAACACCCTGAAGACTTAGGTAAGTGGTACGTGAAAAATGATCAGGGCGAAATGGTTCCCTTCTCAGCATTCTCGTCCACCTCTTGGGTTTACGGTGCTCAACGCTTGGAACGGTTTAACGGTTTGCCTTCGGTAAATATTCAAGGTAATCCGGCATCAGGGTATAGTTCTGGTGACGCGTTAGCGGCTGTTGCAGAGATAGCTCAAGATTTGCCGGCAGGCTACAGCATTGCTTACACCGGCGTGTCTTACCAAGAGCGCGAGTCATCTGGTCAGGCAGCTCCGCTGTATGCGCTGTCTATCTTAGTGGTGTTCTTGTGTTTGGCCGCTTTGTATGAAAGTTGGTCCATTCCGATCGCCGTTATCATGGTCATTCCAATGGGTGTGATCGGTGCATTGGGGTTGACCGGATTGGTTGGATTGAATAACGATATCTACTTCCAGGTTGGTCTTGTTACAACCATTGGTTTGGTGAGTAAGAACGCCATTTTGATTGTGGAATTTGCAAAGGATCTCCACGACAGTGGGGAGGATATTGTTCACGCAGCATTGGATGCGGTTCGGTTACGTTTGCGTCCGATTGTGATGACCTCTTTGGCATTCGGTTTAGGCGTGTTGCCTTTGGCCCTTGCCAATGGCGCTGGTTCCGGCGCTCAAAATGCTATTGGTTGGGGTGTTTTGGGCGGTATGATTACCGGTACGTTCCTGTGTGTACTTTTTGTGCCAATCTTCTACGTACTGATCATGCGCGTTTCCGGTTCGGCCAATGAGCGCCACATCAACGTCGCGGAGATTGCACGTGAAACGGCGATGGAGCAGGCGGCGTTAAATAACGGAGACCTAACTTTCTACGAGCGTGAAGACGGTCAGAAGAATACTTCTACCTCAACGAAGCCTGACATTGAAAAGACAGGGGATCAGCCTAAAAACGCTTCTGATAAAAAGATGGAGAATTAAATGAAATCTCTTAAACTTTTGCCCTTGGTGGCGGCATTGGCACTTACTGGTTGTATGTCCATGGCGCCTAGCTACGAGCGACCGGAAGCGCCTATAGCAGCGGCTTGGCCGGAAGGTGAAGCATACGCCAATGCGAAGGTGAATCAACAAGCCTTGCCAGATTGGCAGGAATTCTTTACCGATCCTCGTTTGCGTCAAGTTATTCAAATGATGTTGGATAACAATCGCGATTACCGAGTAGCTATGTTGAACGTTGATCGGATGCGTTATGCCTACAACATTCAGCGTGCGAACTTTTTACCGAGTATCTCTGCCACCGGTAGCGGGGAACACTCAGGAACGCCGAGAACTTTGAGTACAACGGGACGCGACACAGTCTCCCATGTGTATTCTGCAAACTTGGCGATGGCCTCTTATGAAATTGATCTTTTTGGTCGTATTCGCAGTTTGAGTGAGGAGGCCTTGAATGAGTATTTCGCCACGGAAGAAGCTCGCAAGAGCTCTCGTGTGACATTAATTGCAGAAACGGCAAATCTATGGTTGCAGCTTGGAGCGGATCGCTCATTGTTGCAATTTGCCAAGGAGACGCTTGATAGTCAGACAAAGTCGTATCAATTAACTGAGGCGAGCTATAAGGCTGGAGCTATCAATTTGCTGGAATTGAATCAGGCGAAGTCGATGCTTGCTTCAGCTCAGTCGTCCTATGCGTCGTCTCAACGGGCCGTGGCTCAGGATATTAACGCACTCAATTTGCTAGTTGGCACTAATGTACCGGAAGATCTTTTGCCACAAAAGGCTGAAGTTGTGACCATGGCAGCCATGTTGCCAAACGGTGTGCCTTCAGAGGTGTTGCTAAATCGTCCGGATATCGCGCAGGCTGAATATAGCTTGATCGCAGCGAACGCAAACATTGGCGCCGCTCGTGCCAACTTCTTCCCGCGTATCACCCTGGTAGCTAGCGGTGGAACCGGTTCCACAGAGTTGAGTGACCTGTTTGATGGTGGCACCCGTATGTGGAGCTTTGCGCCTTCCGTATCGTTGCCGATTTTCACCGGAGGTGCTAATTGGGCAACATTGCGCGTGTCGGAAACCGATCGTGACATTGCTGTGGCAAACTATGAAAAAGCGATCCAAACGGCATTTAGTGAAGTTGCGAATGCTTTGGCAACGGAAGGGACCATTGAGGCGGAGTTGGCGGCTATCAGTGATTTGGCTGATTCAACAAAGAAGGCATATGAGCTTGCCCAAACCCGCTATCGACACGGTTCTGAAAGTTTTCTTACAGTCTTGGACTCCCAGCGTGAGTATGTTAGCGCTCAAACTCAATTGACAGTTGCCCAACAAGCTCGTGCAATGAGTTTGGTTACGTTATATAAGACGTTAGGTGGCGGAGCGGTTGATCAAAAGGAACATAAACTTGAGGATCTGTCAAAGTCAGCGGATCAAGTCGTTGTAACAAGCACAGAAAATTCTTCCGCTAACGGAGCAACCAAGCAATGAAGAAGGATCTGACGCAACAACGTCGGGAAGAAATTATCGAAGCAGCAAAACGTTGTTTTACGGCTCGTGGCATTCATGCCACGAGCATGGTGGATATTGCCAGAGAATTCGGCATGAGTACTGGGCATATCTACAATTACTTTCCGAGTAAGCTTGCAATCATTGAAGAGGTGACTGCTCGAGGCCTTGAGGAGTTTTATCGCAATACCTATGCCATTCAAAGTAGTTTGGATAGCTATGAGAAAACCTTGAAGAATATGCGAAAAATTCTGTTGCCGATGCTTTCCGAGGAGCATGTGCGAATTTATTTAGAATTGCTCAATGAAGCTGCGCATGATCCCACTCTCAGAGCAGTGTTAACTAACGCTGACGCAAAGGCCAGAGAACACTTAATGGGTCTGAGTCCCAATCTAAACCCCGAGAATCCGATAGATCAAGCGGAGTTAGAGGTTCGTATGGCGACATTTGACGGCATTAGGCTAAGGGTTTTAAATAATCCGTCGCTGGACAAGGATTTGATTTGTCAGGCGCTTGCTAAGCGTCTCTATACAGCTCATGAGGAAAAGCGAAAAGAGGTTTCAGAAGTTTAGTTTCTTGTCCAGGAGATTAAAAATGCCGCAGAACTAAAACCCTGCGGCATTTTTGCTTCTAGCGCCTAGACTGAAGCTATTTTAAGTCAACAGCGATAAAGATACGAGAGTTTTGGCGTTGAACCAACAAAGCAACTTTGTCAGCCTTTTTAACAGCATTAATTAGATCACTAGTTGTTTTCACCGATTTGCCGTTGGCGCTGATGATAATATCCCGCGGCATTAACCCTGCTCTCGCTGCTGCTCCTCGAACATCAGTGACTAACAATCCATTGGGAAGCTCAAGCTCTTTAAGTTCTTCCGGGTTGAGCGCGCGAACAGAAACGCCTAACTTGCCTTGAGCTTGCTTGCTGTCGACAGGGGTTGCTTCATCGCTTGGGGTTTCCGCGACAGTTACGGTCACCTTCCTTTCTTTACCATCTCGAAGAACTGTCAATTCCGCTTTGGTCCCTGGTTTCATTGCTGAAACACGCACTGGTAGCTCATTAGCGTTTTTGATTTCTTGACCGTTTAGGGCAATAACAATATCACCTACTTGCAGCCCCGCTTTTTCACCAGGCTGACCCTTTTCAAGTTGTGTAATGACCGCCCCGCGGGGACTCTTCATTCCGAATGCTTCAGCTAGATCTTGGGTGACACTTTGGATGCCGACACCGATGCGTCCACGAATGACACGGCCGTTTTCAATTAACTGATCTTTAATTTGAATGGCTAAGTCAATTGGAATGGAAAATGATAAGCCCATGAAACCACCGGAGGTGGAGAAGATCTGCGAGTTAATGCCGACGACTTCCCCTTTCATGTTAAACAATGGACCACCAGAGTTCCCAGGGTTGACGGCAACGTCGGTCTGAATGAAGGGAACGTATTCTTCGCTAGGCAGTGCCCGGCTTTTTGCGGAGACAATACCGGCTGTGACGGTATTATCCAAGCCGAACGGAGAACCGATTGCGGCAACCCATTCTCCAACTTTCAAGTTTTCGGAAGAGCCAATTTTCAAAACTGGTAAATTTTTGGCTTCAATTTTAACAACGGCAATATCCGTTTTTTTATCTAGACCAAGCACTTTCCCTTGGAATTCTCGGTTATCGGTTAAGCGGATGCGAAGCTCATCCGCACCTTCAACAACGTGTGCGTTAGTAAGAATCAAACCATCAGAGGAGATAATGAAACCTGACCCGGTGCCGCGTTGCTCAGGGATGCGTTGTTCCTGGGGTCCAAAGGGAACGATCGGGAAGCCGAACCGACGGAAAAGTTCTGCAGTTCGATCATCAAGTCCTGGGAAAGGATTGGCGACGGTTTTTGTTCTGGCATTTCGGATTGTGGAAATATTGACCACTCCTTTTCCGTTTTCCTCAACAAGTTTTGTGAAATCAGGCAGTGTTTGAACTTGTGTTTGATCCTTGTTGTCACTGCTTGACAGAAAGGACAGTTGAGCATTGGCTGCGGGCACAAAAGCCAATGCGGCAATGACTGTGCTGGTTAAAATGGTTGATTTGAAAGCAAGACCTTTACGCATTTAAAAATCTCCGAAATAATTCAAAACAGAATATTTCTCTTGCAAATGATATTAGTGAAACAATAAAGAAAAAACGGCAGAATTTGTTTTTCGGGTTGTTTCGATCCACCGTTATTTGTAACAAAGCTAGGTGTCTTCACGTATGGGTTGGAAGGGTTATTTTCATTGTGGTTCCCTTGCCATCCAGCCCATCTTCCACCGAAATTTTTCCTTGATGGATTTCAACGATGCGTTTAACAATGGCTAATCCCAGACCATGTCCTTGGGTTTTTGTGCCAAGTGCCCTGTAAAAACGATCAAAGACTCG
Organism: Candidatus Aphodousia faecipullorum; assembly: GCA_018714205.1. Classification (GTDB taxonomy): domain Bacteria; phylum Pseudomonadota; class Gammaproteobacteria; order Burkholderiales; family Burkholderiaceae_F; genus Aphodousia; species Aphodousia faecipullorum. Next base: position 24,070 of record DVNR01000021.1, on the reverse strand, counting down.
TTCACGTTCCTCCGGACGGATACCCGGACCGTTGTCACTGACACGAATAACAGCTTGATTGCTCTCAACTTTTAGAGAAATGGCGATTCGTCCGCCAGGTTGTGTATAGCGAATCGCATTATCGGTAAGATTGGTTACCAAAAGTTTTAATGCATCCTCCATCCCTTGGGTTTGTGCGCTCACTGTGTTGACCTCTAGGCAAATATCTTTCTGCTGGGCTAAAACAGCAAGCTCGTCAGCCACAGAATTGATCACTCGATCTAAAGCAACTTCAACGAATGGCTTTTTGTGAGCGTCAGGATCGAGCCGGGCAATGATTAACAGCTGCTGAACTAAACCAGTGGCGCGGTCAATGCCCGCATGAAGCCGAGCAAAGGCTTTTAGTTGTGCCTCGGGTGTTTTGGCTCTTTCGGCTAGCTGCACCTGCAACTTTAGGGCAGTCAAAGGAGTTCGAAGCTCGTGGGCGGCATCGGAAGCGAAGCGTTTTTGAGCCTCGAGACTGTCCTTGAGTTTGCCTAGTAAAGTGTTAAGCGCATCCACTAATTGCAGAATTTCACGAGGAAGGCCTTTCGTCGGAATGGGTTCTATGGAGGTTGGGGAACGTGTTGAGACGATTTTTGCCGTTCGATTTAAACTGGCCAACCCTTGGCTGACGAGCAGCCAAACCGCGATGATGAGAAAAGGCAAAAGCAGAGCCAAGGGCTGAAGAATGTGCAAGGCAGAACTGAAAGCCAGCTTGACTCGGTTATTTGTTGGCTGCGCTGTGACAATGACCCATTCATTGTTGGCATGAAAACAATAAATGCGCCATACCTGACCACTGAAAAGCACATTGGAAAAACCGGTTTCTGACTGGATCGGGAAAAAGTCTGTCGTTGTCCTTGAGGATTCTCTTTTTAGAGTGGTTTTGTTGTGGACCTGAATAACAATGCCTTGCTCGTCAGATGGGCTTGCCATGACTGGTGGCATTTCTCGATCAATGTGGGTTCCTAGTGATACAGCGATTTGTTGCAATTCGGTGTCTAGGAATCGATCTACTTCGGCCCGAGCCGAAATGAAGGTCATGTACGTGGCGGCAATGCCTGCGAGAATCAGGGCGCCGAAAAATGTCCAAAGAAGACGGTCACGGATTGAATACATGCGCAACCCCTTAGCATTCCAGCGTATAGCCAACGCCTCGAACGGTCTTAATAACGCTGTCTTTTAATTTCTTACGCAAATGGTGAATGTGTACCTCAATGGCGTTGCTGCCGATCGATGCGTCCCAGTTATAAAGCTTTTCTTCTAGCTGAGCTCTAGAGAGCACCAATCCCGGTCGTTCAGCCAAAGCCATCAAAAGAGCGAATTCTTTACTGGAGAGCAAGATGGGCTGGCCGTCAAGAGTGACCTCGTGAGTCGCTGGTTTTATGGACAGTCGACCTCTTTCAATCGTTGGTTCGGCTCGTCCGGCAGAACGTCGTAAAAGAGCGCGAATGCGAGCAAAGAGTTCATCAAGGTCAAAGGGTTTGATGAGATAGTCGTCAGCGCCGGCATCCAGTCCTGTTATGCGATCTTCCACTGTGTCTCTGGCAGTAGTAATGAGAACAGGCGTTAAATTGCGCTCCGCTCGCATTTCTTCCAGCACTCGGATTCCATCTTTGCCAGGAAGGCCAAGATCTAGGATAACCAACGAAAATTCTGTTGTTCTTAGAGCGAGAAGAGCAGAATGACCATCTTGAACCCAATCAACGGCATAGCCTTCTCCAGTGAGCCCGTCAAGCACACTTTCGCCAATCATCGGATCGTCTTCAACCAACAGTAATCTCACTGTAAACTCCTTGCTGATTTGGTACGGGGTAATATCAAAGCGGCTAAGCTTTAAACATCGATAAGAATTGTATTATTTTTTGTCAAAATGCCGTGAAGATTTTGAATTTTATGCTAATTTATCTACGTGAATGAAACTTTGCGATGAGAGTGCGCGATGACAGAACTATCCCCCTACGAAGGTCCAAAGAAGAGCTTGCTTTTTACCACTCAGCTGGTTTATATCCTGCATGGTCTTAGCATTGTGATAGGACTGATGACTGGAGGGACAATTCTTTCCGCGTTTTTATTTGGATGGCCATCAATTGCTGCCGTGGTTTTAAATTACATTATGGCGCCTGATGCTCGCGGAACTTTTTTGGAGTCTCATTTTTCTTGGCAGATTCGCACGTTTTGGTACGGCATGGTTTGGACCGTTCTGGTGGCATTGGCGGGCTTTTTCCTTACGGTGATTGTAGTCGGCCCGATTATCTGGTTTGTGGGATTTATCGTGCTGGGGATTTGGGTTGCCTATCGAATCGCAATTGGTTGGGTTCGGCTTCGTCAGTATCGACCCATTTATTCGGATTAAGAGAAATTACGAAATCATTAAGCCTTTTTAGGGTATGGTTAGGGTTTATACCTATGAAAAAGTGTAAACCTTGAAAGTTTTTCCCTTCAAAATTCTCTCCATTTGTGCAAAAAAGGTTCTTTAATCGAAAGAGCCCGATCTCTTTTTACCTTAACGGAGAGAAATATAAATGTCATTTATGCAAAAGAGTGCTGCTGCGTTGGTTTTGACCGGTGCAGCATTGGCTGTATCCACGGCTTATGCCGCCGGTTTTCAATTAACGGAACAATCCTCTTTAGGACTTGGTCGTGCGTATGCCGGCGCAGGCATTGTGGGCGATGATTTGTCGGCTGTGCACTATAACCCCGCTGGCATGACCCTTCTGGAAGGCACACGCGTTCAAGCTGGTTTCACGTGGATCGCTTTGAATGCTGACATTGATGGTGCCGGTGCTTATGCTGGTCAATCTGAAAACGGTCGTTTGAAGGGACAGGCCATTCCGACCGGGTACGTGACACACCAAGTCAATGACAATCTTTGGTTGGGCTTCGCAATGTCGGTTCCCTACGGGATGGGCACGGAATATGGTAAGGATTGGTGGGGTGCTGATCGAGGAACCAACGCCAAGATCTACACCTTTGACATGAATCCTAACATTGCCTGGAAGGTCAATGATTTGATTAGTGTGGGCGCAGGTGTGTCCGTACAATATGCTAAAGCAGATTTGGGCATGGGAATGCATGGTTTAGGTAACGGTGAAATTGATGCAGACAGTTGGGACTGGGGGTTCAATTTTGGCGTGATGGTAAGTCCTTCTGACACGCTACGCTTTGGCTTGTCCTACCGCTCATCCATTGAGCACACGGCTGAAGGAGACTTTACAATTTCTGGACTTCAAGGTCAGTTAGGTGCTTTTAATGGTTTAACCTTTGGCTCAAAAGCTACTGTTGAAACACCGGATACCGTGATGTTAACCGGTACTTGGGAAGCGACTCCGGATTTACGTCTTTCTGCTTTGATCCGTTGGGCTAATTGGTCGAACTTTGATACGTTAAACATTCAAAACTCAATTCCGTCGGGCGTATCAAGCCTCTTATTGGGTCAGCTTTCTTCAATGGGGCTTCCTCCTGCATATGCGGCCCAAATTGGAGGACAGATTGCTAATCCTCAGGTCCAAAACAACTGGCAAGATACATGGCTCTTTTCCGTTGGTGCGGACTATCGCATCAATGACGCTTTCACAGTTCGTGGCGGTATTGCCTATGAAACAAGTCCAATTGATGACGAAACGACTCGTATGGCTGTGATTCCGGATACAGATCGTCTCTGGCTGTCGTTGGGTGCAACATATCACTTCAACAAGCAACTCCAATTCGACATGGGGGCAACCTATTTGATGGGTGTTGGTGATATGGATCTTTATAGTGGCGTCGGTGGAGAAAAGATCGGCGAGTATCAATCCCTGGATGCTTATCTAGTCGGTTTCCAAGCGCAATATCGCTTCTAATTAGCGGTTGAATGCCCATTAAAAGCCGGTTGGACAAAAGTCTGACCGGCTTTTGCACATTCATTGCGTGAGGATTAACATAGGAGCCGTTTTCGATAGGGGGCAAAGATGGCTTTAGGTGCCACAATCTATAAAGCAACAGTGGATATTTCGGATATTGATAGGGGCTATTACGGCACACACCTTTGTACTCTTGCGCGTCATCCATCTGAAACAGAGGAGCGTTTGGCGATTAGACTTTTGACGTTTTGTCTTTATGTCGGAGAAACCGATATGAAGTTGGAGTTCGGTAAAGGACTTTCAACTGAAGGGGAACCGGCATTATGGGAAATTGACGATACCGGAAGCATCGCACGATGGATTGAAGTGGGGTTACCGGATGTTCGACAGGCAAGAAAGTCTGCTGGCCGCAGTAACGAGGAGATCATCATTGCATATGGTGAAGATCGCATTGGCCCGTGGTGGAAGCAGGTTCGAGCCGACATGGAAAAAATCGAAAAACTATCGGTTGCAATGCTACGTGACGATGAGGTAAGCCAAATGGTTCCGCTGATGAATCGTAGCATGCACTTAAGCGTGACGGTGCAGGATGGCGTTGCTTGGCTCTCTGATAGCACAAAAACAGCTCAGGTCCAATTACATTGGCTACTTCGCAGAGACTAAATCAGAATCATCACCGCTCCGATGACAATCATCGGCCAAGCGATCCAAGGAGAAAAGAAGCGTTTCAAGATAGGGTGTTTTGGAATAAATCCAAAGCCATGTACATAAGCAGCACTCATTCCAATCATTAAACAGACTAACCAACCGTGTGGAACGGAATGCATATCGGTCGCGATCGCTCGGGGATAAAGAACAACCCCAATTGTGACGGCTGACGCCGCCACAAGAGAGATTGCTCTGGCAAGTAAGTGGATCAAGCGATTCATCTGTGATGATTATCTTGTTTTATTTCGTACATCGCCCCCATTAAGACGGCAAAAGCTATCGCTAGCAGCAAACCGGTTATCCAGTAAATGTAAAACATAAAAATTTGCTCCTACTAGTAGAGTGTTTTGTCATTGTCTTTAATGTATTGAGCCGTTAATTTGCCGCTCATTACTTTATAAGCCCATCCGGTATAGACCAATACGATCGGCAAAAAGATCAGTGTGACGATAAACATCACTTGCAGCGTCAGCTGAGAGCTCGTGCAGTCCCAGATCGTCAATGAGGAAACCGGATGACTGGAAGAAGGCAATACAAACGGGAACATCGCAATCAATGGAGTGAGCACGATACCCAAAATGCTGCACGAGGAAGCAAGAACCGCTAAAAGTGGTTTCCATACGTATTGACTTAATACGCCGATAGCGGCGGCCAATAAAGCGAGTGCAGGAACAACGAAGAGCAGAGGATATTGATTAAAGTTGTTGAACCAAGCCCCCTCACTTACGGTTACCGTCTTTAAAAGGGGATTGGACACTCCACTTGGGTTCACGCTTGTCGCGACATAGCCGGTAATCCCGAAATAAACCCAGAGTCCACCGAGGGCGAATAAAACAAACGTTACCGTTCCGGCAATCAAGCCAACTTTGCGAGCCCTGGATTGTAAGTTGCCCGTTGTGCGAAGCAGCAGATAATTTGCTCCATGGAAAATAACCATTGCAATGGACACTAATCCACACAGGAGAGCAAAGGGGTTTAACAAAGCCCAAAAGCTACCAGTGTAAGTCGAGCGCAGGGACTCATCAAAGTGGAAGGGGACCCCCTGAAGCATGTTGCCAAAGGCAACCCCAAAAATAATTGGAGGAACAAAACTGCCAATAAATAAGGCCCAATCCCATGACGCGCGCCATTTGCTTGCCGGTACTCGGCTACGATAATCAAACGCAACGGGCCGCAAAATCAAGGCGGCAAGCACGATGAAAAGCGCCCAATAAAGCCCTGAAAAGGCTGTGGCATAAACCAAAGGCCATGCGGCAAAAATTGCGCCACCACCGGTCAAAAGCCAAACCTGATTACCATCCCAATGAGGTGCGACCGTGTTAATCATGATTCGGCGCTCGGTGTCGTTTTTACCCAGAAACGGCAATAGAGAACCAACGCCCATGTCTTGCCCATCCATGACGGCAAAACCGACAAGAAGGACTCCGACAAAGAGCCACCAAACTAGTCTGAGAATTTCATAATCAATCATTTTTACTCTCCCTTGCCGTTCGTTTGGTTTTGCTCAAAAAAGTAACGTCCGGTGCCCAGAAAACTAGGACCAGTTTTCACTAATCGTTTCATCAACCACATCTCAACTACTAATAAAGCAGAGTAAAGCACTACAAAGCCAATGAGTGATCCCATGACGCTGGATGCCGAGAGGGTCGACGTTGAAAGGTGCGTAGGCAGCACTTCATAAATACTCCATGGTTGACGTCCGTACTCTGCGACTAGCCATCCGAGCTCGCAGGCGATCCAAGGTAAAGGTAATGCGAAAAATGTGAGCTTCAAGAGTGTACGTTTCGAGACGATGGATCCCTTGACCGAGAAATAAAGGTTCAAAGCAAAAATCAGTAAAAGCGCAATGCCACACCCAACCATGGCGCGGAAGCTCCAGAACATGATATTAACGTTAGGAATCGTATCTTTTGCCGCTTGGGCGATCATTTCTTCCGTGGCTCGGGAGGGCTCATCGGTGTACTTGCGAAGTAGCATTCCGTACCCCAAGTCCTTTTGAACTTCCGAGAATTGTTCGCGCAATACTGCGTTGTTAGGATCCCGACGTAAAGCCGAAAGTGTTTCGAGAGCGTGCACGCCATTTTCAATACGAGTGGTATTTTCGGCAACGATATCTTTAATGCCGGGGATGGGTGTATCTAAAGAACGAGTGGCAATAATGCCGAACAGCCATGGGATTTCAACATTAAAGCGAGTGGTTTGTGTGGCTTCGTCAGGAAAACCGAAAACAGTCATTGGCGCCGGTGCCGGATGCGTTTCCCAAGCGGCTTCCATGGCTGCCATTTTTGCTGGTTGATCTTTTGCAACGAGATAACCAGACTCATCGCCCAGGTGAATCGTAAAGAGCGAGACAACCAGTCCAAAAGCGGCGGCAATGCGAAGAGATCGTTTGGCGAAGTCAATGTCCCGACCTTTAAGCAAATAATAAGCGGAAATAGCCAGAACAAAAAGCGCGCCGGTCATATATCCTGCGGCAATGGTGTGGCCGAATTTGGCTTGCGCCCAGGGACTGAGGATGACGGCAAAAAAGTCCGTCATTTCCATTCGCATGGTTTCGAAATTAAATTCTGAACCGATAGGATACTGCATCCATGCGTTAGCGATAAGAATCCACAGAGCCGATAGGTTGGACCCCAAAGCCATCATGAGAGTGACGATGAAGTGGGTTCCCTTTTTCAATCGAGTCCATCCGAAGAAAAATAAACCGATGAAGGTTGACTCCAAGAAGAACGCCATCAAACCCTCAATAGCTAACGGAGCGCCAAAGATGTCGCCGACATAATGAGAGTAATAGGCCCAGTTGGTACCGAACTGAAATTCCATTGTGATCCCTGTGGCAACCCCCAAAGCAAAGTTAATGCCGAAGAGTTTGCCCCAGAATTTAGTCATGTCTTTGTATGCCTCTTTCCCTGTTACAAGATAACAGGCTTCCATGACAACCAGCATGAAAGATAACCCCAAGGTCAAAGGCACGAAGATAAAGTGGTACATGGAGGTCAATGCGAATTGCCACCGTGATAAGTCCACTAATTCGGCAGAAATCATTTTGAGTCCTTTGATTAAAGTTCAGAAAAAGTGGTGAATAGGCTAGTGAGTACTGTCACCGGGAGAGGAAACAGCGCTACCGTCGGACAGAATCAATCGGCTCATACTGTCGGCATCAGGATTCACCCGGTCAGCGGAACTAAAAAACAAAAGCCCCAAACAGACGATAGCAACGATCTTGCACAGCAAGGTTAGACTAACCTCTCGCAATAATCGTTTATCTTTAGGGTTGATTTTGTTTTTTGATTCCGTCATGTCGCTAAGAATACAGCAAAATGAAGACATATTGACTACCAGTGTCTGAAAACTATGGCCACCATAGTCAGAAAACATACTCATGCATTGAATTGGATCAAGATGAGTGGATTTCAGCGATAAAAACAAAAAAGGTTTCTCTTGAAGAGAAACCTTTTTGGATATTGAGTTCTGCTAGTTAATTGCTTTTCGTGTCGTCAATGATTTCAATCATTTCTTCATCACGACTTTTCAACGAGATACGAACCACAGGAGCAGGAGCCTTTGCATCTTCTTCAGTCAAGCCCCAGACAGCTAGCAGCTGAGCCTGGGTGGGAATCTCTCCCTTGGCAACTCTTTCCCTACGAGCAGAAACGGACTCACGAACAATCTTTTCAATGCTATCTAGAGGAATGCGGTTTAGGTCGGCAAAAACAACACACTGACGCTCTAAATTAACATTGGGAAGTTTGTCTTTATAGGCTTCAATGACACTAGGTTCAGCGACATAAAGTGTCATGCTTTTTTCTGCAGACTCTAAAGCAAACAATGGTCCCTTGAGTTCATAGAAAGCGAGAGCGTGACGCATGCTCTCGCGAACACCCCGGGCCGAGCGGCGAATCAAGCTACAAATTTTAGCCATCGCAACTCGGCGATCCGGTGGCAAACTTTGCAAGTAATCACCAACGGTCGACATCGAACAATCCCTTAAAAAGGCTGGGAAAACAAGGTATCAATTTTACACGGATTTAAAGGAATCCTCTATAGTGAACGACCTATTTTTCAAGAAATAACGATAACTTGCACTATTTGTAAAAAACGAATTGAGCTTCAAATGGAACTCGTAAAACGTGTCCCTTTTTTGCCTCCGAACATTTTTGTGTTGGCAAGCCACCTCGGGTATTGAGTCGTTGGATATATTTCACTCCAGAAAAAACGCCACCCGAGGTAGATTCTGTCACTGCGAAAAGGGCCTCAGTTAGATTCTCTGTTTGTGGGCGGTAACGAATAATTCGCGTAACAAGTTTAGAACCGTCATTGTGAACGAAAGAAAAATGGTATCCGTGCTTCGCGACAGCCTGGTTTTTAATAGGGTCAAAAAGATAGGCATTGGGCGCTTCAAAGTGCCAAAACCACCCCTGAGTGTCGCGAGCGCAACGAAAGATTTGTTCTCCGGAGGCGTCTAAACGGAGAACCTCTTGAGAGCCCGCAGGAGGATCAATCGAAACGGTCTGTGGTGCTATGCTGGCGCAGGAAGCCAAAAGCGCAGAAGAAGCAACAAGAATGGCGCGTTTAAAAAGTTTCATGGAAAGTGAAATCCGCTGTGATTTTCCAACTCAAACAGTGTACTGCAAATTTGTAGACCTGTCGGTCCGGCAATAAACACTTTTGTAACAATCGATAATCATCAATTTTATTGTTCAAGCTAAGCAAAACTCTCTACTTAACTTGAAAGTTTTGTAGTTTTTGACGCAGAAAGTTGTTAGTGTTGCAGCTCTGAAATAGATGGTCGGTTTTTGTTGAGAGTGAATATGCCAAAGCGTGCTGTTATCCGTTTTGCAATGCCGTTTTTACAGGCCTCGTTGGTTAAGCAGATTTTGATTGGTTTGGTTTTGGGCATTGTGGTGGCGCTATTTTTGCCAGAAGTTGCCCAAGCGTGTGGCTTTTTAGGCTCTATTTTTATTGCTGCTTTGAAGGCGGTTGCTCCTTTGTTGGTCTTTGTTTTGGTGATGTCAGCGATTGCCAATCAAGACATACAAACCAAAGCCCATGTTAAATCGGTTTTGTGTCTCTATTTGTTGGGAACTTTTGGGGCTGCGCTTGTAGCCGTTGCGGCAAGTTATCTCTTTCCGACAACGATTCATCTTGTTAGCTCAGAGGCCGCCAGCGCCATCCCTGAAAGCCTTCAGGATGTTATTCGCAACTTAATTTTAAGCGTGGTGGATAATCCGATTCATGCGCTCTCAGTCGGCAACTATATGGCGATTTTGGCTTGGGCAACAGGATTGGGGATTGCCTTAAGGCATGCTGCGAATGCTTCCCGTGAGTTTGTTGCTGATCTTTCCAGAGGGGTGGAGTTTGTTGTTAAGGTTGTCATCCATTTTGCGCCTCTCGGTATTTTCGGAGTGGTTTGTAACGTTATTGCAACGACTGGTTTGGAAGCGCTGTTGGGATATTTGCAGCTATTGCTCGTTCTTATCGGCAGTATGCTTTTTGTCGCCTTGATTTTCAATCCTTTTTTGGTCTGGTTATACATTCGACGCAACCCTTATCCATTGACGCTGGCAACATTAAGGGAAAGTGGGGTGACAGCGTTTTTCACGCGTTCTTCTGCGGCTAACATTCCAGTGAATATGGGCATGTGCCGCCGCCTGGATTTAGATGAGGGAACGTATTCGATAACGATTCCGTTAGGCGCAACGATTAATATGGCTGGGGCGGCGATCACCATTACCGTACTGACGTTGGCTGCAGCCAACAGCTTGTCCATTGAATTTCAGTTCGGTACGGCATTGCTTTTGAGTTTTGTTTCGGCTTTGTGTGCCTGTGGCGCTTCTGGGGTACCGGGTGGCTCTTTGATGTTACTCCCGTTAGCCTGTGGGCTTTTCGGAATTGATCAATCAATTGCCATGCAAGTGGTGGCGGTTGGTTTCATTATTGGGGTTTTGCAAGACTCCGCAGAAACGGCCTTGAACTCTTCTTCGGATGTTTTGTTCACTGCGGCAGCCTGCCTACGCGCAGAGCGGTTGGAAATGGAAAGAGTTCGAAAAGAAGAGCTAATTAACAAGCACCTCAACCAAGGAGATTGAGGTGCTTAAAAAGGGGCTTACGCTTCGAAGTTGGCAAGTTTGATGCTCTTGCCGTTTTGAATCCAGGTCACTCCGCGGGCGATGACCGTATCTATATCAAGAGAATCCTTGAGCACACAAAGATTTGCTGTCATGCCTGGTTGCAAACGAGCTTCTTTTACACCTAAAGAATCCGCCACATTGGAGGTGGTCATCATTAGCGCTGTTTCGAAATCAATGCCATTGGCAACCATTTCCTTAAGCATCATGTGATTGGCATTAACCGGGGCGGCAACAATGGCGACCATGATGCCATTTTCAAATTTTGGCATGGATCCATTGCCGTCTGAACTCATGGTGATGCGAGAACGATCTACCCCCGCTTTTAATGCGCGTTGAACGCACTCAACAAAGGGGTAATAGTTTCCGCCGCCAGAGGTAATGTCAATGACACCGCCTTTTTTGGCAAATTCAATAGCTTGCTCGAATAATTTTGGTTCTCGACCCGTGTGCGTTGGGGAGAAATGGTGGCGTGCCAAACCACGGGCAATGAGGCGTTCAAACTGTTCATAGGCACCGCCATAATCACCTAAATGCACATGTAAGACGCCTTTTTTGCCGGAGAGCATGCCGCCCATGCGCACATCAGCGACCAGTTTGAGCATTTCGTCGTCATTAGGGAAAGAGCAACGGTGATCGGCAAGAGCGATCTTAACTCCAAGCACCGGTTCGATGGTGATAATGTCTTTACGGGGATTACCTGTGATCGTACGCGTTGGGTATTGGTAAGAGCCGGTGTGCATATAAGCTGTGAGACCTTCTTGACGTAAGCCCATGACTTTTGCGTAAAGCTCTTCTGGAAACTTTGTGGTTCCTTCGGTCCCCATCACTCCACAAACGGTTGTAATGCCAGCGCGCAATAATTGAGAAGGCATAATCGGCGGAACTCGTGTCGCAGGGCCGCCCTCTCCGCCACCACCGGTCAAGTGAACGTGTTGATCAAAAAAACCGGGAGTTACCCGACTGTTTTCAACATCAAGGATTTCTACTTCCCCTGGCAGTTGAATCCCGTCAAGACTGTCTTCAATTGCGACAATTTTGTCGAAGCAAAGAAGAATGTCTTTCTTACCAAGAGGCTGAGGAGCGAAAACGTTCGCGTTTTTGATGATTTTAAACATGTGCAAGCCTTCCTTTCGGGTGTCCGAAAAAAAGATAGAAAGTTAAAAATTCAATGTGCAGTATACCCGACACTATGGCCACAGCCTGATTTAAGCTAAGACAATGTCGGTATACTGTCGGAACAAATGTGACCTAACTCGATGACAAGTGAAGAAGTATTAAAACGCTATTTCGGCTACAACAGCTTTAGGGGTTTACAAAAAGAAGCGATACAGGCTGTTTTGTCTGGTCGTGATGCCTTGGTTCTAATGCCGACTGGGGGCGGTAAAAGTCTCTGCTACCAAATTCCTGCTTTGATGAAGGAAGGGTTAACTGTGGTCATTTCTCCGCTCATTGCGCTCATGAAGGATCAAGTTGAGATGCTTCGTGATAGTGGAATTAATGCGGCCACTTTAAATTCTTCGCAAACCTTTCAGGAGAGTCGGCAAGTTATGCGTCAATTGGCAAACGGCGAGTTGAAGCTACTGTATGTGGCGCCTGAACGACTAATGACGCCAAAGATGCTCTCCATCCTCAGTGAGATAAAAATTAACTTATTTGCGGTTGATGAGGCTCACTGCATTTCTATTTGGGGACATGATTTTCGTCCTGAGTATAAGCAGCTCAGTTTGTTAAAGGAAAAATTTCCGACCGTCCCGCGTATGGCATTAACAGCGACCGCAGACGAGCAAACACGAGAGGAAATTGTTTCACGCCTTTTGGTGAATCCCGCTCGATTTATCATGAGTTTTGATCGGCCGAATATCCGTTATCGAATGTATGAGAAGGGGAAAGGATATTTGGATCAGGTGGTGAATTTTATTCGGGGAGAACATCTGCATGACTCGGGAATCGTCTATTGCGCAACGAGAAAACGAGCCGAGTCAGTGGCGGCCCATTTACACGCATGTGGGATTAATGCATTGATCTATCATGCGGGGCTTACTTCCGAAGAAAGAGACGCCAATCAGGAGGCGTTTTTCGAACATCCCTGCGTCATGGTGGCAACCGTTGCTTTTGGTATGGGAATTGATAAACCAGATGTGCGATTTATTATCCACGTGGATATGCCGAAATCAATCGAAAATTACTTCCAAGAAACTGGCCGAGCTGGCAGGGATGGAAAGGCTGCTGAAGCGGTTCTTTACTATGGGTTAGAGGATCTGATTCAACAGCGATATTTTATCGAGCAAAGTGAAGCTGATGATTTGTATAAGCAAGTCACTTTGCAAAAACTCGATAGTATGTTGGGGCTGGCTGAAGCGGCGAGTTGTCGTCGAGTGTTATTGCTAAATTATTTCGGAGAAAAAAGCGAGCCTTGCGGCAATTGTGACAATTGTGAGAATCCGCCAAAAACTCAGGATGCGACGGTTGACGCTCAAAAACTTTTGTCCTGCATTTACCGTTGTTCAAAGACCAATTCGTTAGGTTTCGGAGCGTCACATGTCATCAATGTGTTGCGAGGAGAAGTTAACGATCGCATTTTTGAAAAAAATCACGATGAACTACCTACTTTTGGTATTGGGCGCGCGCATACCATGAAGTATTGGCGAAAAATTTTACGCCAGTTAGTTAGTCGACATTATGTCAATGTCAATTACCAATTCTGGAATGTTCTAACTGTTACCGAACGGGCTAAACCCTTGCTTAAGGGTGAGGAAAAGTTTTTTATTCGTGTGGACGGTCTTGGACAACTATCCAGCCGAAAAGTGGTTGATCACGAAGATTTAGATGACTCAGAACAAATTCTTTTTCATCAACTCAGACAATGGCGTAAGGAGGTCGCAAGGCAACGTGAAATTGCATCATATAACGTTTTCACAGATGAGACGCTTATTCAAATTGCCAAACGAAAGCCTCGTCAGCCGTCTCAATTGTTAGGGATTTCTGGAATTGGGGAAAAAAGAATTGCTCACTATGGTGAATCGGTTTGTGAACTGATCAACGCGTGGTATCAAGAGCAAAAACACATGCCAATTTAAAAAACGAGGTGAAGAGGCCTCCCATTCTTTGCACAAGAATAGGGGACCGCTTCTAGTTGGCGACTTATGTTTAAGCGCGATGAATTTCGTTGTTACGGGGTTTTTGTTTGCGATTGCCGAAAATCTTGTCAAATAGACAGTTGGGCAGTATTCGTAAAAGTTTAGAGACAATACCCATCTGCCAGGGAATTGTGGCATAGCTTCGCTTAGCTAAAATAGCGTCCGCCGCTCGAGATGCAAATTGTGCCGGTGTTAAAATGAAAGGCATCGGATAAGGATTGACATCAGTCAATGGCGTCCTAACAAATCCGGGGCTGATAGTGACAACATTGATACCGTGTTTTTTCATCTCTACGCGTAAGCTTTCACAGTATGTAATGACAGCAGATTTGCTGGAGCAGTAAGCCTCAGTGCCGGGCATTCCTCGAATACCGCCTACGCTACCAATACCAACTAATGTTCCTCGCCCCCTTTGCATCATCGGTTCGATAAAGGCATGAAAGGTGCTCGCCATGGCGAAAACATTTGTTTGATAGACCTTTTCCATGACCTCGAGGTCTTCGTAGTATTGCGTTTTGACTCCAACACTTATGCCGGCGTTCGCAATTGCGATATCCACTCCTCCGACTGCTCGGTCAAATTCTCGCGCAATCGCAATGAGCTCATCTCGGTGGGTAACATCACAGGCATAAGCGTGGTGCTTTTCACTGTTGGGTAACGTAGCGATAAGATCCTTAATTGGCTGTTCTCGGCGAGCAACCAGGCCAAGTGTCGCTCCGCGCGAGGCGAATTCATAGGCTAATGCGGCTCCGATGCCGCTGGAGGCTCCAGTAATAAAAACGTTCATGATATTGCCCACACAAAGATGAGAGACGGACTTTTAATTATCTTGTGGCAACAAACAATTGTTGCCACAAGGTCACTGCACTAGAACGGTAATTGTACGTTCGGATCCACAGCGCGAATAGCCTGCGCGAACCGTTGCTTAATTCGTTCGAGAGCTTGTTGAGAATCGCCTTCCAAACGTAACACGACAACAGGTGTTGTATTTGAAGAGCGAGCTAAAGCAAAACCGTCGCTCCACTCGACGCGAATGCCGTCGATCGTAATGATGTCGGTAGCGTCATCAAAATGAAGTTCTTTTTGCAGGCGAGCGACAAAGCGTTTATTCTCTCCCTCGGCCATTTCAATGTGTAGTTCTGGGGTGTTGACTGCCGATGGTAAAGATTCCAAAAGGGCAGATGGATTATCGCTTCGGGAAAGAATTTCCAACATGCGCGCCCCTGCGTATAAACCGTCGTCAAAACCGGGCCAGCGTTGGTCGTTAAAGAATAAATGTCCGCTCATTTCGCCGGCAAAGGGAGCTTGAGTTTCCTTTAGTTTGGCTTTAACAAGCGAATGGCCTGTACAACAAATCGTTGGGACGCCCCCGTGCTCCTTGATCCATGGGACGAGTCGTCGAGTGCACTTTACGTCATAAATAATTGGGGCACCTGGATTATGCTTGAGAATGTCTGCGGCAAACAACATCATTTGACGGTCTGGGAAAATAATTTCGCCAGACTTCGTCACAACTCCTAATCGATCTCCATCGCCATCAAAGGCGATTCCAACCTCAGCGTCGCTATTTTTCACCACCTCAATTAAGTGGGATAAGTTTGCTGGCTTAGAAGGATCCGGGTGATGGTGCGGGAAGTGTCCATCAATGTCTGTAAAAAGCGGGATAATCTCACAGCCCAATTGGCTGAAAAGTTTCATTGCCAGCGGACCAGTTACACCGTTTCCACAGTCAATTGCGACTTTTACAGGGCGGGCTAGTTTGACATCAGAAAGAATTTTGTTCAGATAAGGCGTGACGACGTCTTGCCGGGTAATTGTTCCTTCACGGCCAGTTGGGTTGATTCCATGCAGGATTCGATCACGCAAATTTTGGATGCCTTCACCAAAAAGGGTATCTTTGGCCATCATCATTTTCAACCCGTTATATTCTGGTGGGTTGTGGCTACCTGTTACAGCAACACCAGAGCCAGTTCCAGTACAGAAGGTTGCGAAATACAGAACGGGTGTCGGTACCATGCCGATGTCAATGACATTAATGCCCATGCTGGCAATACCCTTCATCAAGGCTTCGGACAATTTTGGTCCGGACAAACGCCCGTCTCGACCGACGCAAAGGGTATTTACGCCTTTTTCGTGAGCAAGTTCTGCAAGCGCTTGACCGATGGCGTAGGTAGCATCTGTCGTCAGAGTGCTATCGACGACTCCTCGAATGTCGTACGCTTTAAAAATAGATGAATCAATTTGCATGATATTGTTTCCGAAGGGTTAAGGTTGACGACGGTCTTTCCGTTCTTTTTCGATGAGCCAATTCACTACAGGTAACACCTTTTGGCGAGAACCCACCATGTGAGGCGCCGTCAAGTATTTGCCCGCGACACCAATGTAAGGTGTCGCGTCCAAATTGTAGGCTTGCCACAATTTTGTGGCTTGCTGAGTTTGAGCTGTAACAGAGAAAGAGTTGTATGCTTTTTGCCATGAATCATCCGAAATCCCGTGAGATTTCACCCAGCCAGCTAAGTCTGCTGAGCTGCTGATTTTCCCTTGCATAAGATCATTCCAAAAGACCATATGCAAGTCGTCCAAGCGATTAATACTGGCAAGTGTGTAATAAATACGACTTAAAAACTCGGTTGTTTGATCCCAAGCGACTGGGACTCGTATCAGTTTCACATCATCAGGAAGCGTCTTTTCCCATTCATCAATGAGTGGAGCAAGGCGCAAACAGTGACCACATGTATAGGCAAAAAAGTCAATTACCTCAATTTTTTCAGGGTCGCTGGTCACTATCGGTTGCACAAGGCGATAATCTTGATTCAAGACAGGCTCAGCCTGAGCGTTGGGAATGAAAAGAATACTCAGGCCGGTCAGCAATGAAAACAAGCAACTTTTTAGATGAGGCTTCATGTTATTTGTTACGGACAACCATGGCATCAAAGCCATTGGAAATGAGACGCTGTTGCAACTCGTTGGCTTCTCGCGCCGTATCAAAAGGACCAAGCACCACGCGGTAAAGTGTGACGCCGGCATCTGTTGATTGCACAACATCGGCTTCCAAGGCAATGAACGCCAAATCAGTTTGAATTTTTTCAGCATCTTTTTTCGACCGGAAAGCTCCGGCTTGAACTGTATAGGTTTCCGCGCTGACTTGGGCAGCATTGGGTGTCTCTGCCAATCGATGAGCCGTGGGAGCTTCTACCGTTTTGATTGCTGATAAAGATTCCTCCACGGGTGTGCTACGAGTTGTGTTGTCGTACAAAGCCGTGTTGGGATCTTTACCATCTAAAGCAGAGGCGTCAATAGTCCGAGTGGACTTTTGAACATTTTCTACAAAAGGAACCGGCGCACCCGTGATGACAAGAGCCGCGGCCGCACATAAAACGCAACCTATTACCATCCCAATGAGAATGCCGGTCCAAATGGAACCTCCCGAGTTAGGCTTTCGATACATAACCATAGATGCCTCTTACATTTTTTCCGGAGCGGAAATACCTAAAAGGGCCAAACCGTTGCGAAGAACTTGTCGAGTCGCTAACAGCAATGCTAAGCGAGCGTTTCTAACGCCGTCGTCATCGACCAAAATACGTTCTGCGTTATAGAACGCATGGAAACTACCAGCAAGTTCTTTAAGGTAAACACACACTGTGTGAGGCGCAAATTCTTTAGCAGCCACTGTCAAGGTTTCTGGGAATTCGCTCAGAATATTCATTAGGACGGTAGCACTCTTGTCACTGAGGCATGATAAATCCAAGTCAATGAGTTCGGCTTCAGAAGGAATGCTATAGCCCTTGTCTGCAGCTTGCGCAAGGACTGAACAAATTCTGGCGTGAGCGTACTGAAGGTAGTAAACCGGATTTTCATCAGACTGAGATAGCGCTAAATTAACGTCGAAGACGAATTCGCTATCAGCCTTTCGGCTAACTAAGAAAAAGCGGGCTGCGTCTTTTCCAACCCATTGGACCAAGTCCCGTAGCGTAACATAGGAGCCAGCGCGTTTGCTCATTTTGACTTCATGACCGTCGCGGACGACCTTGAGCATTTTGTGCAAGACATAATCAGGGAAAGTAGCAGGGACATTTAAGCCCAGAACTTTTGCAGCAGTTTGAACGCCGATGCGAACACGCGAAGTCGTTCCGTGATGGTCTGCGCCTTGAATGTCAATGGCTTTCACAAAGCCTCTTTCAAACTTGCTCAGGTGGTAAGCCACATCAGGGACAAAGTAGGTGTATGTGCCATCTTTTTTGCGCATGACTCGGTCTTTATCATCACCGAAGCGCTTGAATTCAGGATCCGTGGTTTTTAACCATAAGGCTCCATCTGCCTCATAAGTGTGTCCAGAGGCGATAATGGCATCGACAGCTCGTTTAACTAAGCCGTCTGTGTACAGGGAACTTTCCAAATAAAAATTATCGAAAGCTACGCCGAGAGCACGTAAATCACTGTCTTGCTCATTTTTCAGATAAGCAACTGAGAAAGCTCGAATGCTTGCAAGATCTTCTACATTTCCACTAGCTGTAATTGCATGACCCTCACGGGTATGAACAGTTTTTTTGTCCAGAAAATCACGTGCAATATCTTGAATGTATAGACCTTGGTAACAATTGTCTGGAAATTGAACTGTTTCGCCGAGCAGTTCTTTGGCACGTAACTGAACTGAAGTCGTCAAAGTTTGGATCTGTACGCCGGCATCGTTGTAGTAGAACTCACGACTGACTTTCCAGCCTTGTGTTTTCATTAAAGCTGCTAAAACGTCACCAAGTGCCCCCTGACGTGCATGCCCAAGGTGAAGAGGACCTGTTGGATTGGCAGAAACGTATTCAAGCAATACGCTTTCGCCATCATGATCATGGCAACAACCGAAGGATTCTTTTTGTTCAAGGGCTACGCGGACAACAGCCGTTTTAGCGGCTGTGCTTAAACGCATGTTAATGAAACCAGGACCAGCAATTTCCAAACTTTCAATGAGAGAATCACTCTCGGATAATTTCTCAATTTCTTCGACTAATTGGGTGGCGATATCGCGAGGACTCTTTTTTAAGGTGCGAGCCAACTGCATGGCAACGTTACAAGCCAGGTCACCATGATCAGCCATTTTAGGGCGTTCGAGCAAAACGCTGACACCGTTTACGCCCATGTTTGAGAGCGCCCTTTCGAAAAGTGAAGCAATGGCCTTTTTCTGTTCAATTAACATGATGTTTTGTCCAATAAAGTTATATTTCCCAATGCTTAGAATCATCAGTTCGAGAGATTCAACCGGGTATCCTCATTGGCAAATGTCGCCTTTTGTGATTTGCGCATAAGCCGAATGATTGTGTATTGATTCAAAATTTTCAGCTTGGATTCGGTATGCAGTAATGTTGGGATCCGAATTTAAAGCAACAGCGACATCCCGAATTAAATCCTCAACGAACTTTGGGTTTTGATAAGCATATTCAGTGACGTATTTTTCATCAACACGCTTCAACGTGCTCCATAGCTCACAAGACGCACTCTGCTCTGCATATCGAATGAGTTTTTCAATGGGCAAGGCAGAATTTAATTTGGCGGCAATAGTAATATGTGAGCGTTGATTATGTGCGCCGAATCTAGAAATCTCTTTACTGCACGGACACAAGCTTGTCACAGGAACGACAACGGATTGAATGACCGTTGTCTCCTCATTTTTATGTTCTACTGTCCAGCGAACTTGATAGTTCAACAAACTCTCTAGACCAGAAACCGGAGCAGTCTTCAGAACAAAATAAGGAAATTCAAAGTCAATTCGTCCGGCAGGGGCGTGAAGGGTTTCAAGCATTTCCCGCATTAAAGTGGGTAGTGATTCTGCGCTGAGAGGTTCGGTATGTTGTTGCATCAGACCGAGAAAACGAGACATGTGGGTCCCTTTCTGCTGGGCTGGCAAGGTGACATACATTCCAACCGTGGCGACAGAATGCTGCACGCCATTGGCACTCTTGACGCAGACGGGCAACTGCACTCCTCGAACACCAACATACTCAATGGGGATGTTCCGAGGATCTGTGCTGGATTGCACGTCAGGTAAATTAGTATCGTATAAGCTTTTCATAGATTGCGTAATTTTCGCTAAAAAAGGGAAAATTTGCGAACCTTGGGATCGTAAAAATGAAAAAAAATTACCTCACCGTGGAACATTTTGTATCTAAGTGTTTTTACGGATAGATAATAAAGGCTCCCATTTTAGGGATTTTGCTAGGATTTTTAAAGCGAATCCCTTTTTTCTTGTTTGCAATAGAGAAAGAAATAGAAACTTTTAAATAGCAAAAAAATTGCTTTATCTATAAATTACAAAACAGCTTGATGACATTACGACTTTATAAAGGATACTGACAAGATGCCCATTTACATTTATCGTGGCGGCCCCGGTCGAAGTCCCCAAAATCCCCTGATAAGATTCCTGGTGAGTTTGGCGATTTTAGCTGGCGTTGTTGCGCTAGGAATTTTTCTCTTACCAGTGATTGGTGTAATGGCGCTGATTGTTCTGGGAATCGTTGCGGTCGTTGTTATCGGCGGCATGATTTATCGTTGGCTTTATGGTGATCCCTGGCAACAAGCGAGAGAAGAACAAAACGGTGTAGAGATTAATCCAAGCTTCAGGCGATCGGAATCGCGCCAAGAAGCCAAGTCAATGCCAAGTAGGCTGAGGACGCGCTTCCGTAGGGACGAAAAAATTGAAGACGCTGTAGTGGTTGAGGAAACAAAAAAGTCTCCATCTGATCAGAGTCATTAAAGCAAAGGTGAGACAAGAAATGACGCTCCCTCCTTGGTTCTTTCCCAGAGGGAGCGTTTATGCCACTCTGATAGCCTAATATCAGAGGAGGTCGCTTCATAGTTTGTCATCATTTTTTGAACTTTTTGACCAAACTCCCGATCAAATACAAGTAGCATCAACTCGTAGTTGATGTGCATGCTACGATTGTCCATGTTGACGGTCCCAAATAGGGATAGGTCACCGTCAATGACCAACGCCTTGGTGTGAAGCATTCCGCTCTCATATTCTTTGATTCGAACGCCTGAGCGCAAAAGGTCCTCGAAGTACCGTCGAGAGGCATAAGTGACAAGTGGCGAATCGGTTTTCTTTGGCAAAATAATTTTGACTTGAACTCCTTTTTGTGCCGCATTTTGAAGTGCTAACGCGAGAGATTCTCCAGGGACAAAATAAGGGGTCACAATTTCAATGCTTTTTTTCGCGCAGTGAATGACCTCTAAAATGATTCGCTGATTCGCTTCCTCTGTTGTACCTGGGCCTGATGGAACGATGGAAACGGTTGCCCGGTCTTGTTCGTCGTAAAACAATGGACGATCCGGGAAACTAGGGAAGGGTTTTTCAGAGTTCGTTAGGACCAACCAATCGAACATAATGAGGTGGTATAAGCTCGAAACAATTTCTCCCTTGGCGCGAACCATTGCGTCGACCCATTGCCCGAGATGACTGTCTTTTTTGAAAAAATGGGGGTCCGCTAAATTAAGGCTACCGCTGTAGGCAATGCGATAATCAATAACAACTATTTTTCTGTGTAAGCGGATATCCGCCCGCGCAAAAATGGCACTAAAAAGGGAGACGGGCAATGCGCGTTCAATGTGAATGCCTTCGTGTTGGAACATTGGGAACCATTCACTTTTGATGAAACGCGAAGATCCTATGTCGTCGACGATAACGTAGCATTGAACTCCTCGTCTGGCGGCACGAATCAACGCTGCGGAGACATCATCGGCCTTACCGCCTACGTCCCAGATATAAAATTCCATGACGATACTTTCTTTGGCGGCGTTAATGTCTGAAACTAAACGTGTTAAGGTCTCATCAGTGTCATCTAAGAGACGTAATGAAGAATCGTCTGTTAACGGGAATTTTCCAAGACGAGTGGCTAGTTTAGAAATCGGACGATAATTAAGAGGGGCTTTGGCCTCGGAGTGCGCGATATGCCGAAAGATTTTGTGTCGTTTTCTTTGGGCTTGCCTTAGTTTTCTCGCGTGCCAACGTCCAACGGTTTTTTCACCAAAAAACAAGTAAAGAATAAAACCAACGTAGGGTAATATCACCGTGATTAGAATCCAAGCGAAGGAGCTGCCTGGAGGATGACGTGTGAGCATAACGCGCAGTATTACGCCGACGGCTAAGCAAATCTGTAAAATGATCGCTGCCGCGCCGATGAGCGTTGAAGGTTCCGAAAAAGAGATTAGCATCCGCATCCTCACTTAAAACAGGGGTTAGTGTAACGCGCACGGTGGTAAAAATGCTATGAAAAAAGAGACTTTTGATTGGTTTATATGTGTAACATCTGCGCCGCTGGCAGGTATAGGCGCGGCGCAATTGAATTATGGTTCCATTGGGTGGGGGATGGTCTGCACGGCTTTGTCGATTAAGCTCATTGTTTCCTATTTCAGAACGCCGCCGGAAATGTTTGAAAAACAAAATTTTGATGGTTCACTCAAAGAATTCAATGAGCGCCTAAATAAGTATTTGCGAAAAATTGATGATGAGCAGCCGATTTTGGCGTGGCTAACGAGCTTTAGCACGTATTTCTTGATTGGGGGCCTAATTTTGGTTGTTTTGGAAAATATTTAAAAAAAGTTTAGTAAAGGCCTTGACATTTCATTTCAAACCTTTCATAATGCTCATCTCGCTACGGAGGGGTGCCCGAGTGGCTAAAGGGGGCAGACTGTAAATCTGTTGGCTTACGCCTACGATGGTTCGAATCCATCCCCCTCCACCAAGCGATTGCTCGCTTTGTGTAGCGAAACCAGGATTGCTAGCGGGAGGGGTTCCTCCTAAATTGCAGGCGGGTGTAGCTCAATGGTAGAGCAGAAGCCTTCCAAGCTTACGACGAGGGTTCGATTCCCTTCACCCGCTCCACATTTCCGTGGAAGATCCTATATTTGCCCATGTGGCTCAGTGGTAGAGCACTCCCTTGGTAAGGGAGAGGTCACGCGTTCGATCCGCGTCATGGGCACCAGATTTCTTTTGGCTCCCGCAATGGCGGGAACTTGTGTATTTACTTTCGCATTAGGCTCAGGAGTTTGCCATGGCAAAAGAGAAGTATGAACGCACCAAGCCCCACGTGAACGTGGGCACGATCGGTCACGTCGACCATGGTAAGACGACGTTGACGGCTGCAATTACGACGGTTTTGGCTGCCAAGTTTGGTGGCGAAGCCCGTGCGTATGACCAAATTGACGCTGCTCCGGAAGAAAAGGCTCGTGGTATTACGATTAACACGGCTCACGTTGAATACGAAACGGCACATCGTCACTATGCTCACGTGGACTGCCCGGGGCACGCTGACTATGTGAAGAACATGATCACGGGTGCTGCTCAGATGGACGGAGCCATTTTGGTGGTGTCTGCCGCTGACGGTCCGATGCCGCAAACTCGTGAACACATCTTGTTGGCTCGCCAAGTGGGTGTTCCGTACATCATTGTGTACTTGAACAAGTGCGACATGGTTGATGACGAAGAATTGCTCGAATTGGTGGAAATGGAAGTTCGCGATTTGTTGAGCAACTACAACTTCCCCGGCGACGAAATTCCGATCATCAAGGGTTCTGCCAAGTTGGCCTTGGAAGGCGATCAATCTGAAATCGGCGTTCCGTCGATTTTGAAGTTGGCTGAAACGATGGATTCTTACATCCCGACGCCGAAGCGCGATATTGATCATCCGTTCTTGATGCCGGTTGAAGACGTGTTCTCGATCTCAGGCCGTGGCACGGTGGTGACGGGTCGTGTTGAACGTGGTGTGTTGAAGGTTGGCGACGAAATTGAAATCGTTGGTTTGCGTCCGACGCAAAAGACGACCTGCACGGGCGTTGAAATGTTCCGTAAGTTGCTCGACCAAGGTCAAGCCGGTGACAACATTGGTGTGTTGTTGCGTGGCACGAAGCGTGAAGAAGTGGAACGTGGTCAAGTGTTGGCCAAGCCGGGCACGATTACGCCGCACACGCAATTCACGGCTGAAGTGTACGTGTTGAGCAAGGAAGAAGGTGGTCGTCACACGCCGTTCTTCAAGGGCTATCGTCCGCAATTCTATTTCCGCACGACGGACGTGACGGGTACGATTGAATTGCCGGAAGGCGTTGAAATGGTGATGCCTGGCGACAACATCACGATGAAGGTGCAATTGATCAGCCCGATCGCCATGAACGAAGGTTTGCGTTTCGCAATTCGTGAAGGTGGTCGTACGGTTGGCGCCGGCGTGGTTGCCAAGATCATCGAATAATA
>DVNR01000020.1 GCA_018714205.1 Candidatus Aphodousia faecipullorum | reverse complement strand
TTAACTCATTGGTTAAGCGTCTGAATGACGAACCGGACAATCCTTTGATTATTTTATTGATGGTCGCCGGGAAATTGATCAATAAAGGGGCGTGTTTAGCAATGGCTTTTCAGCCGGAGAATAACTTAGGCACTCTGCCGAGGTTATTGTGGTTTCCTCCGCTGGGAGAGCCAATCGTTAGCCGTTTACTCTGCGCCTTGCGCTCGTTGGCACCCAGCTTACTTAATCATATGGACAAGGACGGTCTCAAAAGATTACCTGTATTTCGAATTCTGACCAATGAAAATTGCTCGCAAACACATGAAAAAGCTCAAGCGTTGGATGCTTTGCTAATTGGTGTCTTAGCTCAGTTAATGACCGGGCTGATTGAACGGGCAAATTGTGAGCAGAGTGTGCGAGGTTTGCATTCGGCCATGCTTCTAGGCCGTGACATTCGAGATTTAGACGGATTCATATCAACTGATATTAACCGCGAGGTGTATCGCCCCTTTTCCTATTTTATGGCTCCGTATATTTTAAATTACCGACCTGCGGTACTTGTTTCCGAGCTTCCACAAAACTCAACAGCGCCATCCAATTATGTTGTTCATTACAGCATCTGCCCGGGGATGGCATCAAACGATTTGACGACAAGCGAGTTGTCAGTGAGTCCCATCAATGAAATGACATTGTCAGACGGTCAAAGCCGAAGTGAAAAATTTTTGTCTCTCGAAACGATTTTTAATCAACCGGGTTATTCTGAAGAACGAGCATTTTGGCGGGGATTGCTGGCTTTACTTGCAACGCATAGCTCGGTTTTAGAGTGGATGGACAATCAAAAGAGTCGTTTTCAGTCTGACAAACTCGACACGCTTCGAGCTTTTCTTTCTGACTCTTTACCCTTCATGATGATGC
Source organism: Candidatus Aphodousia faecipullorum (assembly GCA_018714205.1). Taxonomy (GTDB): domain Bacteria; phylum Pseudomonadota; class Gammaproteobacteria; order Burkholderiales; family Burkholderiaceae_F; genus Aphodousia; species Aphodousia faecipullorum. The sequence continues at coordinate 7,612 of DVNR01000020.1, read as the reverse complement.
TGGGAATTCGATTCTTTGTCGATAAGCGGTTTAAGAAACTGATTCGCCCCAAAGTGAGGATTTCTGCGAAAAAATCAGCTGAAGGGAAAGTTGTTTCCTTTTTTAATCCGATGAGTTTTAAAGCAGAGATCACCATCGATGGGGAAAAACTCACCGCTGAAGAAGCAGAAAAACTGTTGAGTGCGGGCAAGAACGACGAATCCGTGTTAGTCGCCTACCGCGATCGCTTTGTCGAAATTAACCCACAAGACATCGCCGAACTGAATGAACTAAAGAAAAAAGTTTCGTCAATTGATCCTTTTGAGCAACTTCGTAGCGTCATTAGCGGAAATTGGAACGGATGTGGTATCACGCTTTCAAAGGAGATTGAACAAAATCTGGCGAGCATTTTAACGGTTAAGGAAGAAAAACTTCCAAGCAACGTCAATGTTGTCTTGCGTGAGTATCAACTGAGCGGGTACGAATGGCTGATGAAAAACATTCACCATGGAATGGGCGCCGTGCTCGCCGATGACATGGGGTTGGGGAAGACCGTCCAAGTGATTTGCACGATAGCCAAGTGTTTAGAAGAGGAGATTTTTAAAGGGTGTCCGAATCTCATCGTCGTGCCGGCAGGACTTCTTCATAACTGGCAGCAAGAATTTCAAAAGTTCGCGCCGGCGATTCATGTAAGTGTCTGGCAAGCAAACTCTAAGAAATGCGACACAAATGAGAATTCTGAGGTTATTCTGACCACTTACGGCGTGCTGACGCGCCACTTCGAGCAGTTCTCTGATCGAAATTGGGGACTTTTAATCGCTGATGAGGCTCAGGGATTAAAAAATCCCAATGGCGCCCGCAGTCAGGCATTTCGACTGTTAAAGGCTAAAGTTGTCATTGCGATGACCGGCACACCGGTTGAAAATCGTTTAATGGACATATGGTCAATTTTTGCTTGCGTGCAGCCGAAACTCTTAGGCTCCAAAGAAAGTTTCATCGAGCGGTTTGCAAAGCCCATTGAGCGCAACAAAGACCCGCAAGCTCTCAGCTGTTTTAAAAAGCTTATCGCTCCTTTTGTATTAAGACGAGAAAAAACCGATCGCCGTGTGATCAGTGACTTACCAAATTGTGGAGTGCAAGACATTCGTGTCAAACTCACTCCTTTGCAAGCGTATTTGTATGAAAAAACGGTCTCCGAAATTTTGACTCGGATGCAAAATGAAAAACGAATCGGCTTTTTAATTATTTACCTAATTTCAGAACTTAAAAGAATTTGTAATTCGCCTTCCCTTTATTTAGGTCAATCCAGTCAGGAGCCAGATTCCGCAAAGGCTCTGGCATTGATTTCGCTCGTGCGGACGCTTTTAAAAGAGAACAAAAAAATTTTAATTTTCACCCAATATCGGCAAATGGGATTGAAACTACAAGATTGGCTTGAAAAAGCCGTTGGCGAGCGACCGCTATTTTTAAATGGATCCGTCCCCTTGTCTCTAAGAAACAAGATGATTGAGCAATTTCAGACGGAGCCTGAAAAACGGTTATTACTCATTACCCTCAAAGCGGGGGGTGTGGGGCTTAATTTAACTGCCGCGTCGGCTGTGATTCATTACGACTTATGGTGGAATCCGGCCGTTGAACAACAAGCGACCGACCGAGCCTACAGGATTGGACAGACTCAGGACGTGAGTGTTTATCGCCTCATTTGCGAAGGAACTTTTGAAGAACGCATCAATGACGTCATTATCTCAAAAAGCCGCCTGGCCAAAAAAGTCTCCGGACGATCTGATCGTTGGCTGGGAGACTACTCTCAAACAGAATTGGAAGATTTCTTTAAATTAATCGCTTAAAACCATGATCAAACGCCTTTACTTCAACGCCTTATCACAACTGTCAAAACACTACAAAACCGATCGGGTCGCTGAACTATTTCTTGATCCTCCGGATCGAATTTTATGGAAAAAAGGCAACTTGATTCCTATGAGTATGCCCGATGAGCAACGCTATGTTCTGGCGATTGATTGGGCACAAAGTGTCTTGTCGGAAAGTGCCTTATCAGAGCTTTTTGACGGAAGCGGGGCGTTTTGTTACGACTGGCCACAATCCGCCCCACGAAGTTTGGCAAAGAAAAATGTCACTGTTTCGGCTGATCTCGGTCGAGCGTGCGCCGAACTCATGGCAAAAGGCATTGAAAATGTGCGGCTTTGCCATATCACACAGGATGAAAGTCACTTTCCCTTCCCAAACTTTGAGGTGGATAAAGCCTATGAGCAGGCTTGTTTGAAAGCCTGTTCTGAAAAAGGGCAAATGATTTTGTCCCAGGAAACGCAATCCGCATTCGGGTGGGGCTTGCAGACTCAGAGCTCGTTAGTTGAAATTCGTTGCTCGGCGACATTTAGGGAACGAGAAAGTGCCATAGCAGCCAACGCATTAATGAATATGTTGAAAAATTCGGCAATTGAACCAGCCTTTATGCTTCTTAAAGGAACATTTGCTTGGGCTATGTATTTCCCCATTGAATACGATGTTATTCAAAAACGCTGGGCATTAGACTCTCACGGCGAAGAAATCCTTAGTATTCGCAGTCTATCCTCCACAAGCCTGATTCCGCTTTCAGGCATCACGCCGGAAGGATTTCAGGTTGTTTGGAGCCAATTGCCCGATCATGCACTAAACAACGTGCACTCCTATTGGTTATTTGAAGAACTTTTTCAAAAAGTTGTCCGAAAACTGGGATTTGAAATGATTGGTGAGAGGGGAAGTGTCACAAAAGGGAAACCTCAAAAACTTATTGACGCACGCTATGTGAATGAGGAATGGATGGTCAATCTCATCAAAAACTTTCCGGCTAATGCAAACGATCAATCGTTGAATATCATACGAAATCCGTTCCCGGCTCTATGGAGTTCCACTTGGCGAAAGATGGCTCAAAAGAATAGTCATCATTATTCAAAATAATCGTTTGGGAAAAAACAGGAATTCTTTCTGAGCCTGCCGCTCATCTCATATGGACTTAAACGAAACACCATGTCGAGCAATAGTTCTGTCCGATGAGCGTAAAGAGTAGGGGGATTGCGTTGGACGCAGCCACAGAGAGCTTGCACAAATCCCGAGTCATCAACAGCAAACACGCCGACTCGAGTTTTTCGAATCAGATCATGAGAGGCAATGCGTAAGGCCGTTTTTCGGTCCGCGGCAAAATAAAATTGATTGCACCAGTCAAGATAGGCGAGCCATTTGCTATCAGAGCAAAAGTCCTCCCAAGAGGATTTTGTTTCGACGATGACAAATTTCAACGACTTGTTGACGCACAACAAATCGGCTCTTTGCTGAGACATGTCCGAAAACACTTCGGACCATGGAATGGCGCACTCTCGACAAACCGCATAACGCTTTAGGGCAAAATACTTGCCAAGCTCGCGCGAAATGAAAAAAATCTTTTCAGCTTTAGAGAGGGTATTTTCATTCATAACAATTGCTCTATTTAACTCGTTAAGCTTAAACAAGCTTGCGGCTGTTTTTGACACAAAAAACACTCAATGATTTTTTAATGCACTAGCTGATAGGAAAGGGCAATTCCTATATTTTCTCTTTAGCACGTTGACTCAAAAAGAAAAAGGGGTTGGAAAGGCGGATCCTTCGCTGATTTGAACTATTTCAGATTGCTTGTAATTCAAAAAAACGTTATTACTATAAAGACAAGCGAATTGGAACCTGTCGCAAGGAAGGGGATTCATCTCATCTATAGAGGGAACTGTTATGGCTCGCACAATAACTGCCTGTCAACAGGCAATTGTTTATTTAGAAATACTTCGGTGCATGAGTAAGAAAACCAAACGTACCGCCAAAGAAATCCGGAGTATGCTTCAAACCCGTGGCATTCACATTGAATCGCAGACCGTTCAGAGATATCTCAAAAGTCTTTCCGAGTCAGATCCGGCTTATATTGAGCGAGATGATAGTTCCAAACCCTTTGGGTATCGATTTAAAAATACAGCGGAGACTTTTACCCAAAATCTAACCATCGAAGAAAGCCTCGTTTTCAAACTTGTGCAAGAGCATTTACGCTACCAGTTGCCGGCAAGGCTCTTTAAGAACTTCAGTCCGCTTTTTGAATCAGCGCAACAAAAACTTGATTCAAATATCGGCAAAATCTCCAACGAAGGACGCTGGACCAACAAAGTAGCGGTGGTTCCTAATTCATTACCCTTCATGCCTCCGGTCGTTAAACCCCGAATTTTTGAAGCGGTTAGCCAAGCTCTTTTTGAAAATCGACAGCTTGAAATTGAGTATCGCAATGCAAAGGGCGAACGCAAGACTCATATTGTCAATCCATTGGGGATCGTGCAGCAAGACCCCCGCTTGTATTTAGTCTGCAACTTTGTGGGACATACCAACGAACGACATATCGCTCTGCACCGTATCCTAAATGCGACGAAGCTTTCCATTGAGGCGCAAGGATCAGAAAGATTCAAGATTGCGAATTACGTTGCCAGTCGGCATTTCAACTACACAACAGACGAAAAACACATTGTCCGCTTGACGCTTGTCTTTAATAGTCCAGAAACCAAGCTCAACTTGGAAGAGTCGCCTTTTAATCAAACACAGACCATTACCATTGAGCCTGATGGAACCTTTAAATTGCAAGTGGTCATCGAAGACTCTTTACTTTTGGATGGTTGGATTAACACATGGCACGATCGGGCAGGCATCATATCGGTTCAAAAAGAACTACTTGAGTCTGTTTCGACCAAAGAATCGCATTAAGAAGTGCTTGCTTCAATCGAATACTGAAGTAGGGTCCACTAGCATCGCCTCAATGAATTAATAGGGAGATTGTTATGTCACGCAATTTGGATGCATGTAAACAAGCAATGGTGTATTTGGAAATTCTTCGCTGTATGAGCAAACATTCCAAACGGACATGCGAAGAGATTCTCAATATGCTGCTTGCACGTGGCATACATATTGAACTCTTGACACTTCAACGCTATCTGAAAAAGTTATCGGAATCCGATCCAGCTTATATCGAGCGTGACAACAGCTCTAAACCATTTGGCTACAAATTCAAAACAACGGCCTCTTCTTTCGTTCAGAACCTCACAATTGAGGAAAGCCTCTTGTTTAAGCTTGTGCAGGAACGGCTGCGCTATCAACTTCCGTCAACACTGTTTAAAAATTTCAGTCCTCTTTTCGAAATGGCCCAACAAAAGCTCGACTCTAATCTAGGACGCGCCTCTCGTGAGGGGAAGTGGACAAACAAAGTGGCGATTGTTCCCAATTCGTTACCCTTGATGCCGCCTCCGGTGAAACCCAGAATTTTTGAAATCGTTAGTCAGGCTTTATTTGAAAATCGACAGCTAGAAATTGAATATAAAAACGCCAAGCAAGACGTAAAGCGCCACATTGTCAATCCGTTGGGGATTGTCCAACAAGAGCCACGCCTATACTTAGTGTGCAACTTTGTGGGTCATGACAATGAGCGACATATTGCGCTTCACCGCATTACAGAGGCAATTAAGCTTCCCAATGAAGCAATGATTCCACCCGAATTTAAGATTGACGAATATGTCTCCGGGCGTCATTTCAACTACAGTGGAGATGATCCTCAGTTTGTCCGCTTAACATTGGTGTTTAGTAACCCGGAAACTAAACTCAATCTTGAGGAATCACCTTTTAACAAAACACAACACATTGAGAACCAACCTGACGGCCGTTATAAGCTCACGGTTATCATTGAAGACAGCTTGCTTTTAGACGGCTGGATCAAAACTTGGAAGGAGATTGCAGGAATCTCTTTCATTGAAAAAGTTTCTGTCCAAAACATGGAGGGATAGTCAAAATGATTACAACAGCAATTCAAAGGGGTAACTCTGTTTACGTGTACGAAAAATCCCGCATTCTGTTTACACGTATAGGAGAGCTAGTTGGTTTTACCAGTTCCACGGTGTCCATCAAACGCAATCGCACAATTTATGTCTACAACGAACGAGGTGGGATCATCAGTACGCATTTGGTATAGAGGACTTTGAGCCACTAAGGAAAGACATCTCTACGAGATTCAATGCCGCATAGAGAGGAAAAACACTATTTTGTTAAATTACTGACAATTTTTGATTTTGACTCTAAGTGCTTCTCTGATGGCTAGGTTGAAGACTCTTGAAAGAAAATTAAACTTTCTGGAGCCTTTTGTTGATTTAAAACCGGTGGTAACAAATTTAGGAAAGCATTTTCGATTGTGAAGTAAGGAGCAATTCCTGCCAGTTTGGTCACCTTCGGCTTCTAAACAGATGAACTTGCATTACTTTTTCAAAATACGACATAAAATGCCACTAACTGTTTAAGCTCATGCGGCATTCGGACTAAACATTTACTCTGATTGCTGTATTCGACACCTACCTTGATTTAAAAACCCACGTCTAACTATTTCTATTTAGTTGATGAACTACCGCGCACTTACGTGTACGGTTTCTTGGGAACGTATCCCCAATTCTAGCCATTGACGACTATCCGCACCTGCATGCAGATTTCGTAAAACAGCGGGCGTGTCCACTAAAACGCCCCCATCGAGTTCGAGTAACTGTTTCAGCCACTCATCCCCGAGTTCTTTTCGACCTATATTGGTCGCAGCATTGATGTCAGCATTGATCAACAGCCCCTTGGCCGAACGATATAATCCACGCTTGATTCGCTGGCCGGAAAATATCGGTTTAGGGGTCGATCCTTTTTCATCAAAGCTCGGAATGTCGTCAAAGTCCAAGGCGCTCGCTTTCGACGTATAACTTTCCTCTCGAATCGTCACATCGATACCATAGTCTTGCGCCTTATACCGAATCATCTTCACAAACTTTCCGTGTGGCAACATCACAAAATTCTGGTTATTGCGCTTCCCGATCTTGACTTCCTGCTTCCACTCTTTATTGACTCCGATGACAATGTGCCCCAAATCATGCGCCAAACAGAAATTGATCACCATACGGCTTGCCTTGTGTAGCAAATCATGCAATCGCCAATAGCGCTTGACCCCTTTGGTGCGAATGTGCGTTTTGTGCCCCTTACTTCGAAGTTCTGTCACTTGTTTGTTGTCGTTTTGATTGATGCTCTTTAACACTTTGCCCATGATCAAAAACGGTCGTACCCCGGGTTTGGTCGAAACGAAGGTTGCAAAATTATCGAGCCCCAAATCACAAAACAAGGCTTCATTCGAATCGAAAGAAACGCACTTTGATAAATCTTTCTCCTCCTTTTTGCTCCGGTAGGTCAATTCCACCACGAAGGTATTACCCATCGGAACAATTCTTAAGTCTCCTACCACGGCTTCATGGGCTTTGGCATTGAACACTTGATGCTCGCAACACAAAACTGTCATTGGCGAAAAACCTATCGCCTCACCCCCAGTGATGATGAGTTGATGATTTTGAATTTGATAGCCGTTGCGCCCAACGTAGAACGTTCTATATTTTCGCTTGTAGCCGGGTAGCTTAGGTTTACCGCGATATTTTTCCGGATGTTTATAGTAGTCGGCTGTGACTTTCACAAACGCTTTGAATTGCTTGGCAATCACTTGACCTTGTCTTTGAGCCGAGGCGGCCGATGGCATGGCACGATAATCGCTGATGTAATGAAGCTTGAGGGC
>DVNR01000019.1 GCA_018714205.1 Candidatus Aphodousia faecipullorum | reverse complement strand
CCAAAATCAATGTGTTTGAGATTTTCAAGCTCTATATGCCGGAGGATGCGAACGATATCTCCAAGCGGGTTCGAGTCATTTAGGAGGCGCGGCGATGGATAAGAACGAGATCGCACCGATTAACCGCAACTTCCTGCTAGGCGTTTCCAATGTGCTTGCCCAGGCTCGGAAGAATGCAAAAACGGCCGTCAATCTTTCAATGGTCTATGCTTATTTTGAGATCGGTCGGATGATTGTTGAGGAAGAACAGCACGGCCTAGATCGCGCAGCATACGGAACACGGCTTTTAAAAGAGCTGTCTGACTATTTGACTAAGAACTTCGGGAAAGGATTTTCCGTAGGTAATTTAAAAAATATTCGGCAGTTTTACAAGATTTATTCTGAAGATCAAATTGGCGAAACAGTGTTTAGCCAATTTGGGAATCTTCCTGCAGTTAGTACTGGGAGAAAGTTTTACCTGAGCTGGTCGCACTACTTGAAGCTCATGCGCATTGACAACATCAAGGAGCGGCATTTTTACGAGATTGAATCTGTCAAAAACGACTGGAGCCTCAGCGAGTTGAAACGGCAGTACAACAGCTCCCTCTATGAGCGGTTGGCGCTCAGTATGGATAAGGACAAGGCTTACCGGCTGGCACTGGAAGGGCAAATCTTAGAATCTTCGAAGGATGCCGTGAAAGATCCCTATGTATTGGAATTTTTAGGGCTGCCGGAACTACCCTCTTATTCCGAATCAGATCTGGAACGCCGAATTATTGACCACCTGCAGCAGTTCCTTTTGGAGTTGGGAACGGGCTTTGCGTTTGTCGGTCGGCAAGAACGTTTTACCTTTGATGAAGAACATTTCATGGTAGATTTGGTCTTCTATAATCGCCTGCTGCGTTGTTTCGTCCTCTTTGACCTGAAAATCGGCGAACTCAAACATCAAGACATTGGGCAAATGCAGATGTATGTGCATTACTACGACCGCAAGGTAAAGCTACCGGAGGAAAACCCGACCATTGGCATCATCCTTTGTAGGGATAAAAACAATGCGGTTGTGGAAATGACCTTGCCTGAGGATAATTCGCAGATTTTTGCTAGCAAATACGAAACTGTGCTACCCAGCAAAGAGGCGCTGCAAAAGCTTGTGCAAGAGCAAATTACAGACGAGGCTGGAGGTGAGGACGAATGAAGCTGCAATTCAAACATCAGAAATTTCAGGTAGACGCGGCAAAAGCCGTGGTGGATGTCTTCGCCGGGCAGCCCTATCCCCCCCCATCTACATGATGGATAGAGGTATCGATTACCAGCAATCCCTCACCGATGAAGATGATTTTTCCGGCTGGCGCAACGAACCAATCGTACCGGAGCTGACCGACCAGATCATTCTGGAACGGCTGAATAAGATTCAACGGATCAACCAGATTGAGCCATCCGCGAAGTTGGGGCGGTCGGAATCCAGCAAGTATAATCTCACGATTGAGATGGAAACCGGCGTCGGCAAAACCTATACCTACATCAAGACCATGTATGAGCTGAACAAGCACTATGGTTGGAGCAAGTTCATCATCGTGGTGCCCAGCATTGCCATCCGAGAAGGCGTTTATAAGTCCTTTCAGGTGACACAGGAGCATTTTGCGGAGGAATATGGGAAAAAGATTCGCTTCTTCATCTACAATTCTTCCCAGCTCACCGAGATTGACCACTTCGCCTCCGACAGCTCTATCAACGCCATGATTATCAACTCACAGGCGTTCAATGCCAAGGGCAAAGATGCACGGCGTATTTACATGAAGCTGGACGAGTTCCGCTCCCGTCGCCCGATTGACATCATCGCCAAGACAAACCCAATCCTGATCATCGACGAGCCTCAGTCGGTTGAGGGTAAGCAGACAAAGGAACGGCTGAAAGAGTTTAACCCGCTGCTTATCCTGCGCTACTCTGCCACCCACAAATCAGATAGCATCTACAACATGGTTTACCGGTTGGACGCTATGGAGGCGTACAACAAGCGTCTGGTAAAGAAAATCTCCGTCAAGGGCATTACTGAATCTGGCAGCACTGCAACGGAAGGCTATGTCTATCTGGAAGGGATCAATCTCTCCAAGGCCGATCCTACGGCGACCTTGGAGTTTGACTACAAGGGAGCAAAGGGAATCCGCAAAAAGACGATGAAGGTCGGTATCGGCTTCAACCTCTACGACAACTCCGGCAATCTTGATGAGTACAAAGACGGCTTTGTGGTTAAATTTATTGACGGACGGGACAACTCGGTGGAGTTCCTGAACGGCGTCAAGATTTTTGCTGGCGATGTCATCGGCAAAGTCAGCGAAGACCAGCTCCGCCGTATCCAAATCCGCGAGACTATCCTCTCGCATATCGAGCGGGAACGCCAGCTCTTTCATAAGGGTATCAAGGTGCTGAGTCTGTTCTTTATCGACGAAGTGGCGAAGTACAAACGGTACGACGCAGCGGGTAACCCCTACAACGGCATCTATGCCGATATGTTTGAAGAGGAATACGAGGACATTATCGACAATATGCAACGGGAGTTTGACGATGAGGATTACATCCGGTACCTCGACTCTATCTCCGCTCATGAAACCCACGCCGGTTACTTCTCCATCGACAAAAAGGGTAAGGTGACCGACAGCAAGCTCAGCGATAAAAAAGCCGGAACGTCGGACGATATTGACGCTTATGACCTGATTATGAAGAACAAGGAGCTGTTGCTGATCGTGACCCGAAACGGTCTCCGGTGCGGTTTATCTTCTCCCACTCGGCGCTTCGGGAAGGCTGGGATAACCCCAATGTGTTCCAGATCTGTACGCTCAAACAAAGCAGCAGTGAAGTGCGTAAGCGTCAGGAAGTGGGACGCGGTTTGCGGCTTTGTGTCAATCAGGATGGCGAGCGCATGGATGCCAATGTTCTGGGCAATGATGTTCACTCAGTTAATGTTCTGACGGTGGTTGCAAGCGAAAGCTACGACAGTTTTGCCAAGGGCCTTCAAACTGAGCTTGCCGAAGCAGTTGCCGACCGTCCGGTTGCTGTTACCGCTGAACTCTTTAAGGGCAAGGTTATCAGCGATATTCATGGCAATGAGCAGGTTGTGGATGGAGAAACCGCCCAGGCGATTTATTTTGATATGGTTGTCAACGGCTATGTGGATAAAAAGGGCGCATTGACCGACAAGTATTATGCAGACAAGGCCAACAATGCGGTTAAGGTTGCCGAAGAAGTGGCTGATTGTGCTGATGCTATCCTCTCCATTGTTGACTCGATCTACGATAGTCGTGCCATGCAGCCAGAGAACGCTCGCGATAAGAATGTGGAGTTGCATCTTGATCCAGAAAAGTTGGCTATGCCGGAATTTAAGGCGCTATGGCAGAGGATCAGTCCTAAATCTGCATATGTCGTAGATTTCGACACCGAAGAGCTTGTGGAAAAATCAATTTCTTCCCTCGATCGCAACCTTCGAGTTTCTAAGATTTTCTTCAAGGTGGAGACAGGAACAATGCAGGAAATCAAGTCGCGGGATATGTTGCTGGAGGGAAGTGCCTTTTCAAGATCTCAGTCCTCCACCTATGATAGTAGCAAGCGTATTCGCACCAATAGCAGCGTCAAGTATGACCTTATTGGGAAACTGGTGAACGAAACCGGTCTGACAAGAAAAGCCGTTGTGGAGATTCTCTCCGGAATTGAGAAAGCAGTCTTTGACCAATTTAAAGACAATCCTGAAGAGTTTATCATTAAGGCAGCTGGGCTGATCAACGATGAAAAGGCAACGGCAATCATCCAGCACATCACCTACAACATACTAGATGAGCACTACGATACGGACATATTTACCGAGCCAACAATCAAAGGTAAGCTGGGAGCAAACACAATGAAGGCTCAGCGTCACTTGTACGACCATATCGTCTATGACTCAACGAATGAGCGGGATTTCGCATCAGAGCTGGACACGAACATAGATGTCGCTGTCTATGTGAAACTGCCGGACAGCTTCTACATTTCGACACCCGTGGGGCATTACAACCCGGACTGGGCGATTGCTTTCTACGAGGGAACCGTTAAACATATCTATTTCATTGCCGAAACAAAAGGTTCCATGAGTTCAATGCAACTTCGTCAGATTGAAGAGTCCAAAATCCATTGCGCTAGGGAGCATTTCAAGGCGATCAGCAATGGGAATGTGGTATACGACGTGGTAGACAGCTATGCGACTTTACTGAATAAGGTCATGAAATAGTATGACTGCCAAGTGTTTGCAAGCCTCAACTCGAATCTGATCATTAAATCGAAATAACTAAACAACTGATTATTAATGTAAAAATTGTAAAATGTAAAGTATCCTGCTTTTCAAATGAAACGGACTATTTTGAAATGATTCCACGGTGGGCATTGACATCTTTAAAAACAGTATTGAATGAGTAGCGTATCGCCGCTGTTGTGGGTCCAAGGCAGTCCGGTAAGACGACTTTGATAGAGAATGCTGGCATTGAAGACTCTGTTTTCTATTCGTTGGATATTGATTCAAATTTAGAGGCAGCTCTCAATGACCCGAATTTCTTGATTCAAAGTAACAAAGATCGGTGTCTAATTATCGATGAAATACAGAAAGCGCCGTCCTTAATTGGAGAAATTAAATACGCAGTCGATCATGATGAACGAACCGGACAATTCGTTCTCACCGGCTCATCTGACTATAGGAAGTTGCCTCATGCGAATGAATCCTTAGCTGGTTGGAATAGGGTTGCAGAACAGGAATTTTGAATCTCTATAGAAACCTCATCAAATCGAGTTCAGAAGCTGAGCGTAGTACTCATTGGGCGATTTCATCCCCAATTTTGAATGAGGCCGACGTCCATTATAGTAGTAAACAGTAAAATAAACCCCTTAATGTCAATCTGAGCGCATTAAACATCTGGCAGGAATTATTAAGTAATGGCTGAAATTATAAAACGCTTTCCCCATTCTCCTTTTGAGCTCCATGCTCCCTATGAGCCATCGGGCGACCAGCCCGAGGCAATCAAAGAGCTCAATGAGGGACTGGAAGACGGCCTGGCATTTCAAACCCTCTTGGGTGTGACCGGTTCCGGTAAAACTTTCACGATGGCAAACGTGATTGCCAAGCAAGGAGTGCCGGCCTTAATCATGGCGCCCAATAAAACGCTTGCCGCTCAGCTTTATTCTGAAATGCGGGAATTTTTCCCAAATAACGCCGTCGAATATTTCGTTTCGTATTACGACTACTACCAACCGGAAGCGTATGTTCCTTCAAGGGATCTTTTTATTGAAAAAGACTCCGCTATTAATGAGCACATCGAGCAGATACGGCTTGCCGCGACAAAAAGCATCTTAGAGCGTCGCGATACGATTATTGTTGCGACGGTTTCAGCGATTTACGGCATCGGTAAACCCGAAAGCTACACTCAGATGCGACTGATTATGCGCACGGGTGATATCAAGACGCGAGAAGACTTTATTTCACAATTGGTGAAGATGCAATACAAACGCACCGATATGGACTTTAATCGGGGCAACTTCCGCGTTCGTGGCGATACGATTGATGTTTTCCCGGCCGAGCATGCGGAAGTTGCCGTGCGCTTTGAGCTTTTCGATGATGAGTTGGAAAGTATCAGCTTATTTGATCCTCTGACCGGACACATCGTGCAAAAAGTTCCGCGTTTTGTGATCTATCCGGCCAGTCACTATGTCACTCCGCGTGAAGAAATTGTTCGAGCAATTAAAACGATTAAAGCGGAGCTCAAAGAGCGTAAAGCCGAGTTTTTAAGCGAAGGCAAACTCGTAGAGGCTCAGCGACTTGAACAGCGGACGCTTTTTGATATTGAAATGCTCGATCAGGTTGGATTTTGCAAGGGCATTGAAAACTACTCCCGTCATTTGACAGGGTTGGCTCCGGGTGTCGCGCCGCCTTGTTTGATTGATTATTTGCCAGCCGATTGTTTAATGTTTTTTGATGAATCCCACGTGATGATGGGCCAATTGGGCGGAATGTACCGTGGGGACCGTTCCAGAAAAGAGACGCTGGTGTTGTATGGATTTCGGTTGCCATCGGCTTTGGACAACCGTCCGCTTCGTTTCGATGAATTCGAGAGAAAGATGCGCCGATCGATTTTTGTTTCGGCGACACCGGCTGACTATGAATTAAACCATTCCTCACAAATTGTTGAGCAGGTGGTTCGCCCCACGGGACTGGTTGACCCGGAAGTGATTGTAAGGCCCGCGGCAACTCAAGTCGACGACGTTTTGTCGGAAATCAATGAGCGAGTGAAAAAGGGCGATCGGGTGTTGGTGACAACGCTTACGAAACGCATGGCCGAAGATCTCACGGATTTCCTAAGTGAAAACGGTGTGAAGGTTCGCTACTTGCACTCCGATATTGACACTGTCGAGCGCGTTGAGATTATTCGTGATTTACGAGCCGGTGTTTTTGATGTGTTGGTGGGCATCAACCTTTTGCGTGAAGGGCTGGATATTCCGGAGGTCTCTCTGGTGGCCATATTGGATGCTGATAAGGAAGGCTTTTTAAGAAGCGAGCGTTCGTTGATTCAGACGATCGGGCGGGCTGCGCGAAATGTGGCGGGGACTGCGATTTTGTACGCTGACAAAATCACCGATTCGATGAAAAACGCCATTGAGGAAACCGAGAGACGTCGGGCCAAACAAAAGGCATACAATGAAGAGCACCACATCACGCCGCAAAGCGTGAAAAAAGAAGTTCGAGATATCATTGATGGGGTGTATCACCCCGATGCGGTCCATGTTGAGCCTTTGGCTGAGACCGTGGGCGCAATGAGTGAAAAAGAATTATCGGCTCAAATTAAAAAGCTTGAAAAGCAAATGTTTGAGTTTGCAAAGAATTTGGACTTTGAAAAAGCGGCTGCCGTACGAGATCAATTGGCGGAATTAAAGGCTCGTGTTTTAGGCTCTTCGGTGCCGCATATTGCTCAGACAAAAGGAAAGGGAAGTAAATCATGACCACTGTAACGACTGTTCATAACACGATGCGTCGACAAGACCGCGCTATTGAAAATCCGGTCATTATCAAAGCGTTCTTGCACCGTTCTCGCATGATCACGCTTTCGATTCATGATGAACCGTACCCTTATATAGTGCCTTTAAGTTACGGGTACGAATTGGATAAAGATGGATTGGTGTTTTATTTCCACGGGGCGCCTGTTGGGCATAAGATCGATCTCTTTAAGAAAAACCCGAAGGTGAGCTTTTGTATCGCCGAGCCTTCTGCCACCATTTTGATTGATGATCCTGCCTGTCGATCCGGCCAAAATTATTTCTCTGTTTGCGGGCACGGTGA
>DVNR01000018.1 GCA_018714205.1 Candidatus Aphodousia faecipullorum | reverse complement strand
TGTCGCTCGACTCTTTGAATCATAGGCAATTTTCAACCGGTGCCCACTGTGTTTACAATCTCAAGACTCACTTTATCTTTGGGGTAGCTTATCGCCGTAAGGCGATTTCTTCAAGGATTTTACAAAGACTGATCGAAATTTTTCAGAAGTCTGCCAAAGTGAACAAGCGCAACGACTCGAATGCTCCGCAGAACGCGATCACGTTCACCTACTGATTTCATACCAACCGAAACGTTGCCTTTCAGACCTCATAAGAAAGCTCAAAGCAACTTCGTCACTAAAAGTTCGTCAAGAATTTGATGGGGCAAGCGCTTCTGGCCTAAAAGCTACTGCGTGATCTCCGTAGGTGACGGTGCGACAACCGCAATCATCGAACAATCCATCAAAGATCAACGACCGAACTAACGTTCGCTCGGCCGCTATCCATCCCCGCGCTTACTCACGGAGAATGCCGCGGCATACGTTAAAAAATTTCAAGACAGACCACGGGCAATAAACATGTGAGCTGGCATTTTGATCGAAGGAAAAGCCATCATAATGATTTCTTAATTGTTCCATCATTTGGTTTTCTGTCAAGCTCAACTGTTTGGCGGCTCTTGACAAATAATCTTTAAAGAAGTGTTTGATTTCCTCTTCTGTGTAACCTAACAGTGTTCCGTATTTGGGATACAAAGAGATGTCCTCTAAGTTATTAAAAGCCGAGAAAATACTGGTATTGCTAAGTTTTGTAATACCAGTCATGAAGAAAAAGCGCAAACACCCTTCATTTGAGTTCAAAGTAAGAAACAATTCACTCATGGTGGACCTAACCTCTTTGAATAAGTTCGGTTGGTCCAAACAGCTTGTTAACGGCGCATCATATTCGTCAATAAGGACCACCAAGCAGTTGGAATCTAACAACGAGAGCCACTCAGACAGCTGAGTCATTATCGGCGTTCCATCATTTTTGTATTGAAAACCTGCAGCTGAAAATTTAATAATCAGCTTGTCATAAAATTTTTGCTTAAATTCGTCAGCTGTTGAGAACTCTTTGGTTACGGAAAGGTCTATGCGAACCACTTGATAAGTCTTGTCATTCCAGAGTTTTTCAATATCAGGCCATGCTTAAAAAGCGACTCATACGTTGAAATTAAAAGTGATTTTCCGAAACGTCGCGGGCGAACAAAAAAAGTTTCTTGCGTTGCGATGGTTCTGCCATGTCATAGATTAGCGCTGTTTTATCCACATAAATTTCATTGTTTGCCCTCAGTGAGCGAAAGTCTGACGAACCTAAAGGCAAACCTTGTAATATGGTCTCATTCACCGACAAAACTATTGGAGTTATCCTATCGCATCCAGTGCTGATGTCAACAGCCGTTTTAATGATTTCCAGCTGATACAGTGAGATTTTCTTTCTTCCTATTGCCTGTTTGTGCATCATAAACAGACGTTATTGCAGTTATCGTTAGACAAACAAAACAGAGGTAATGTATGTCTGAAAACGAGAATTGTTACTGCACATCGTCTTTTACTAGTAAAGACTTTAATGAGCCCGGGTTCATCTGGTATCAAGGCTATCCGGTTGCTTTTGTTAAAGAAAACCACGCATTATTATTGCTTTTACCCTTTGAGCTTTTGCGCCGATATCCCCATTACTCAGCCTCTTTTAACGGGTTTATTGAAATCAGTTCCAGCCTTCTTTTTGAAACGCCATTTGTGATCGTTCAACTAATTAAAACATGGGCTAACCGTTACTTTGGTGCTGATTTTAAAGTCAATAATGAGCGCTTAAAGCAAAGCGTGACCAACATGTTCGGTTTCCACACCGGTTTTTATGATTTGAGCCGTCGGATTCGTTATTCAGATTTTTCAAGTTTTGCGCCGTTTCTATCTCAACAACCGTTAGATGAGAGCTTTCAGAGCACCATGAAAATGACAAAAGCTTTAGAGGGCGGCATCCTGTATGAAGTGACCCCCCTTTGGTCAAATCATGTTAAAAAACCAGCCACCAAGGAAAACGCCCTGCGACTCTCAATTGCCCGTGGACAAAATAACGCTCGTTTCTCGATTCAAACAAGCGCAGAGCTTAACGTCAATCATATTTTCTTAGAAAAGCATAACTATGACAGACTGTTGGGGTTTTATGTTCGAAAAATTAATTGTTCAGAAACGATACAAGGAATTTGGTTTATCCCACGTCAACGTGTTCACTATGATGTGTTTTTTACACAGTCCAGGTGTTATCTGACACCTTTCGAAATGGCTAAACGGCTGACTGTGATCAATAGCGAACGCGTCAAAATGGTTGACGTAGAGCGACAGCTTGATGCCATTGCCTGGTCAAGCGATCCATCTTTACGTGTCGACGAATTAGAAGAAATCGCATTATTGATGATGGCGATTGACTATCCAAAGGATAGCTTGACCCGCCATTCTTCTATTTTTTACGAATTAATAGTCAATGATGTTCCGCTCGAAAAGATCGTTCACCGAGTTGAAGCCTTCACAGAAGGTCGGCACACTGTCGGCAATATAAATTATGATGCTTTACGCAGTCTATGTATGGCCAATGCCGTGGAATTTATCGGCCCCGGAGTAAAGCAACCCATCGCTCGTTATTATGCGGAAAACGCCTTGAGGTGCCACGGTTTTTAATTTATAGCGTCATAAACAGATGTAAGAAGGGCTATTCTTTAGTCATTAAAACACATGGATGCATTGATTCAAAATGCAAACTAAAGATCCTTTTTACACGACGAAAACACTTTCGACAGATATTCTTGATTACAGAGGGACCATTCAATTTAGTGGTCAATCGGTTGCTCACATAGATGACGATGCCATATTGTTGCTATGGCCAACGCAAGTATGCAAACACTTCCCCTTCTGCGCTCGTGTAGTGCCTTTTATTAAAGTCGATCAATCAGTATTTAAGATTTCTCGGCGGTTTACCGCATCACTCATTGCCGAATGGGGAAGCCGTTTTTTTGGCGCGCCGCAGAATCAGGAACGACGGATTTATCTTGCTCAAGCCATTCGACAGTATTTTGGGTTTTATATCAGTCACGAGGATTTAGTTAATGGAATTACTCACCCCGATCAATTTCGGGAAGCGGGTTACCCGTTGGGGGCCAACGTGACAATACCGGATGAAGCTCAATTGACCATGAACTCATTCCCCTCTTTTTATGCTGTCAATGGGCTTTGGTCAAATCATTGTTTCATGCTCACATCAGAGAGAAATCCCTTGCAACTCTTATTGGATGAGTTCAATTTATATCTACAAGCTAAGGTTGACGATCAGCACCGCGAAAATCTTTTGGGCATTTGTGTACGGCAATTTTCCCGAAACAAACGATTGCTTCACTCTTGGTTTATCCCCAAACACTGTTGGGACTGGTTTTTCTACGAGCCGGAGAAGCATTACTTTTTAACCGAAAATGACATGTGGAAGTTTTTGCCACTCACTAACGGCGTTCGAAATCAAGAGAAATCATTAAATGATATGCTTAGCGACCTTGCCTGGTCAAAGGATCCACGTCTAAGCGCTGTTGAACTGGAGAAAGTGATTTTGCTACTGAGTGAAATGACTCCCAATATTGTGAAAATGCGACTGAGTCACCCGGTTTTGGCGCGGCTTTTGGTTTCCGACGAACCGCTTTCATCGGTTTTCGGTGACATGAATGACAAAATTGCCCGATTTTATCGTAGCCATACAAATTAATTGGGTCACGAGGCGAGAGTTTTGTCTATGTGTAAGAGTCAACAGTACATCATTGCCAATGAGTTGACAGAAGATACGTTATTGTCTGAAGGCTTTATTTGCCATGACGGTTATCCGGTCGCTTTTGTTAAAGGGGACCTGTCAATTCAGCTTTAATGCCTTATCCTAAACTCAGTAAACGCCCCTATTATTCAGCTTCATAGTATTGTGACAAGGAAACTTGCGATTTCAATCGCGAGAGGAATTGTCACTCACCCATTGGGGCGCTCGTTATTTTGGCGCTCCGAAAAATAAAGAAAGGTAACCCTATGTTAGCGAAGCGATTTTCTGAAAGAACTGGGTCAAGGCAATCAGAATTTCTTAGGTTAATAACTTTTGATGAGTTTTAAGAAAAACGTTTTTTGTATCCGGATAGGGCATTCGTTAACATCATAAATTGAAGTGATAAATTGTAAGATGACACTAACAAAACAAGGCAAAGCGACGATGTAAAAAAGAGTCGTTCGCAGCTTTTGGGGAGTCATCTATGAAATTTTCAGAGTTAAAGGAAAGCATTCTGGCGCAGTTCGCGGTCGCAGGAGGCAACCGTGTCGTTCCCTTTCTTGAAGGTAAGCCCGGTGGCGGCAAATCGGCTTGCGCCCGGGAAATTGTCCAAGAGCTTAAAACGCGATTCAAAATCGCTGATGAACAGATTGTTGAATTTAATCCGTCATTGCGCGATCCGGTTGATATTTTGGGCATTCCGTTTCGTCATGAATCAGGAACACATAATGTATGGTTGCCACCGAAAGAGTTTTATAACCTTCGCCAAGGCGTAGGTCCCTGCGCGCTCATTATCGAGGAGCTAACCGATGCGCCGATTGCCATGCAAAACCCGATGTGTCGCATTATTTTGGATCGATACGCCGGGTCGCTGAAATTAAGCGAAGAGCTATTCATTATCGCGACGGGAAACCGTGTTGAAGATAAGTCAGGGGCAAACCGCATGAGCACAAAGCTTGGCAATCGCCTTCGTTGCTTGCCCTTTGATGAGAATCTCGAAGATTGGGTGCGTTGGGCGAAAGCAAGCGGCATTAAAGACGAGGTTATTAAGTTTTTACAGTTTCAACCTAAACTCCTTTCGGATTTTGACCCCAAACGGAAAACCAATCCGACGCCTCGTTCTTGGGCCTCTGTGAGCCTCATTCCGGATATGGGAAAAGATAAAGAAACCTTGTTTCAAGACACTGTTGCGGGCGACGTGGGTGAAGGCGCAGCGGCTTCTTACTGCGCTTTCCGAAAAATGTATTTGAGTTTGCCAAATTTTAAGAGTCTTTTAATGGATCCCAAGAACTACGCCATCCCAGCCGATTTAAGCGTTCGTTGGGCAACAGTGATGAAGCTCATTGATATGATTTCTGCGCCGAAATGCTCTCAGGACACGACCGATGCGGCTCTGATTTATCTTGAACGGATGCCGGCGGATATGCAAGCCATGGCAGTCCGCGAGCTCTTTAAGGGCGAGGGGAAGAAGCGGCTCATTTTAAGTCCTTCTTTTAAACACTTGGCCAGCAAACTCAGCAAGGTGATCTAATGGATCAAGAACTAACCGAAAAACTCCTTCAGGCTAAGACGCGATTGTCGTTAAAAGAACCGTTTTTCAGCACGTTGCTTTTTCGCTTTCCGCTCGTTAAAACGGATCTTGTGCCGCTAGCTGCCGTTACGCCCGATGCTCAAATTCTTTACAATCCGCAAGCAATTGAAAAACTGACGGTTGAAGAAATTGAGTTCATGCTCTGCCATGAAGTCTTGCACGTGGCGTTTTCTCACGCCCTGCGTCGAGGCGAGCGTGATCACTTTGTTTTTAATGTGGCCTCGGATGCCGTCATCAACGAGATGCTTATTAATTTACAGATCGGTTGTCCGATTGATGGCGTTGTGAGATTCCCAGGCGCGGAAAATCAGTCTGCCGAAGAGATTTACGACAAAATCATTAAGAAAGCCAGAAAAGTTCAAATTATTTGTGACCTGATTTTTAGCGGTGAACAAAATGCGGGCGGAACTACTTCCGATTCTCTAAAGGAGGCGACCGCCGTTTATGGGCTTGACCTAGGTGAGAGCGAGGCTCGACGGATTGCCAATGATGTGAAGCTCGCCGTTGCCGAAGCTGTCAACCGTCAGAAGACGATGTCGAAAAATATCGGCACGGCGATGGGTCAATTTCTCGATTGGATTGAAGAATCGATCTTGACGGAAAAATTGCCCTGGTATGAACTGTTGGGCCGCTTTATGACTCGCTTTGTGGATCAGGGAGAAAGTTGGAAGCGGCCAAATCGTCGATTTTCCGATGTCTATCTGCCTTCTGTTAATCGGGAATCTCGGATGGGGACAATGGTTGTGGGCATTGACACCTCGGCTTCAATTGATCAAAAGACGCTCGCTTGTTTTGGACAACACCTTTTTGACGTTATTGAGGAGTGTAAGCCCGTTCAAGTCATTGTTCTCTGGTGTGATGCAAAAGTCGCTAAAGTTGAAAGCCATGAGTACGATGATGTTCCCTTTGAGTTAGAAGTCGTTGGTCGAGGCGGTACCGACATGCGTGAAGTGACCCATTGGGTCAATGAAAACGAACCCGAGGCGGACGCTTGCGTTATTTTGACAGACGGATTAACTCCCTACCCTGACGAAGGAGAGGAAAAGGTTCCAACGCTTTGGGTGATTGCAAAATCTTCGATACTCGCCCCAAAATATCTCAATACAGTTGTTTTTGAAATGGATGGGAAGTGATAGGCATGCAAACAAATAAAAATGAACAAAATCAAGATAAAAGCTTAGATCAAGAAATTGATGAAGTTTTTGCTGAACTGGATAAGGTCAACAAGGAGCTATTTGATCGATGAACCTGTTTAATGCCCATGAACTCGCCCATCTTAATGAGCGCTTGATTAAGTGTTACGGGGGATTGTTTGCGCCTTGCTCCGATGAGCGACTGCAACGAGTTGATGCATTGTGTCAAAGAGTGCAAATGATCGTTCAGTATGAAAGGCTTAATTCCCCGATTGAAGTTGCTGCAACTTATGCTGAGGCCATTGCCCGGGGGCATGTTTTTGCTGATGCGAATAAGAGAACAGCGGTGAATGCGCTTTATCTCTTTTTGCACCGAAACGGCAATAAGACAAAAGTCCCGGATGATCTAGCGGACCTCATCGTCAATCTTGCTTCAGGAGCGATAACGAGAAAGGAATTGACTGTCTACATAAAAGATAAGGTCATAGTTGATAGCGAATAGTTTGAAGGAATTTACTCGTAATGGCATGAGGCTGCTCTTTTTGAGATAGCCTCATGTTTCTCAGGTCAATGAATGTTGTCAATCAATTTACCCACTTCTTTCAAAACCATCGGAAGCACCGAAGTGGCATTTCCCAGTCGCACAACATTAAACGAGTGACTTTCTTCATCCATCATCGGATAGCCAAATCCGGAAGCGATGGGCGCCTCTTTATTCACTAAGATGCGAATGGGGGCGCCGGCGGCGGTTGCCATTTTGACAAAATCGGCGGCGGGATAAACAGTGCCTGAGGTTCCGACCGCAATAAAAATATCCACCTCATCAAGATAAGGCAAAATCCAATCTAAACCATGAGGCGTTTCGCCAAAAAGAACAACGTCAGGGCGCACAGCAGTAAACTTGGCTTTGCATTTGGGGCATTGATTGCCTATTTTGTAAAACCCCTTTCGAGGAAATGTTGCTCCGCATTTTTGGCAAAGGCTCTGATTTAAAGCTCCGTGCAAATGAAAAACAGACGTGTCGCCAGCTTCTTCGCAAAGTGAATCGATGTTTTGAGTCACGTGAATAATGTCAGCTTTTAAACGGTATGCCCTTACAAATTGTGCGATTGCCAGGTGCGCACTGTTCGGCTTACAGGCGTCAAAGTCTCGAATTCGACGATTACTTGCCTCAAAAACTTTTTCCGGAATTGATCTCATATAGCCTTTAGAAAGACTGGGGCTGTCGTTTTTTGCATCGCTCCCCGCTCCCCGATATGTGGGAATGCCACTTTCAACGGACAAACCAGCTCCGGACAAAATAAATATACTAGGACGCTCTCCCCGCCATTTTTTGATCAGTGTTGATAGCATGAATCGCTTCTCCTTCCTGAATGTCAGTTTCTAGCTATTTCCCGGCTGATCAGCACCTGCCGGGCTGCCTCATTGGATACTGCAAAAAGCTCGTGCCAGCGACGTTTCCCAATGCGGCGATCCGCAGCACGCACAATATCAGTGACGCCCCAAGGGTCAGTCATTATTAATTGCTTTTCTATTGGGGCATTCAGGTAGTCCTCAATGGCTTTCGATATCCGTGAAGCAGCTGTTTGGACATGCAAACTGATGCTTTCCCAATATTGCTCTCGGTCATTAATGATCGGAAAATCTTTTGGCCAGTCAAAAATAATCTGTCCATTCAATGTGATGAAATAACGGGGAACTGAATGTTCACAGTTCCAACCGTTATAACGGTAAACCACACAATGAATTTGCCAATCAATTGTCGGATCAACTATGGCGTAAATTCGTTTTTGCAGTTTTGACCATCGCTTCATATGCTCTTATTGCTTAACCGATGTTTTAGAGGCCTCTTCGCATTCGACGTCAGAAACCTTTTCATCGTTTTCGATGTCATCATCGTCTTCGTCAAGGTCATCTTCTCGGTCGTATTCCTCGTCTTCCAAGGTTTCCACCCAATCGAAAGAACATAACGGCACACGAACTAAATTTCCGATAAAGTCAAGCTCATCCGGTTCCTGAGAGATAATGAGCATTTGCAAGAGTTCCCCGATTTGCCAGGGATCCTTTTTGCTTTCCAATAGGGTATCAATAACCTCAAAAGGCAGAAAGGTGGAACGTTTTAATTTTTGCCGAGCTTCGCAGGTTGGCATCTCTTTAACATCAATGCGATAGTCCGCATCCAGTCGATCAGCCTCTTCGCCCGGTTTCATCATCCAAACAATGATGCCTTCGACACCAAGCATGTACGGACAGTCCGGGTCATAGTCATTGTTGAGCAAGTCAATAACGATCAGCGGATGCTGCTCAAGCAAATCAATCAACTCATCACCATCATTGGAATAATTGCCTCGACGTGCGCTACGAGAGCCAATGATTTCGTCGACAACCGCCGTTACTGCACGGGGGTTTCGCCCACAAACTAAAATTTGAATCGGACGAACATAGTCGTTATGAGACATTGCTTGATAATGATCAATCAGTGCGTTGGCCGTTTCAATTTCTTTTTTGTTGTCATTGGGCGCATCGACATAACGATCTTCGTTAACAATGTATTCAGGAATGCTTGATCGGCAATGTGAAAATTTATGACGCATAATTTATCTCCTTGTTGAATTGATCATATTATGGCGCTCTTTACATCAATTTATGATTTATATCGATAGTGGTTTGAACGGTTTTATGCGCCTTAAATTGACGCACTATCCGTTAAATTACAGATGGCAATAAATGAGGAGCATATTGACCATGAGGGCGATGCAACCGGCAATTTTGGTGGCTGGAGAATTTCTTGATCATCGTGAATTTGACTCTTTCGCCAATCACTATTTATCGGGATTCGCCAACGTTCAATTTGGGTCTGTCAACTTATTGGCGGATAATCGTTTAGGCGGTCAGCTCATTCGGTGTCGGAACTTTGAGCGAGATTTCGCTCGCCTTGTAAATGCCTATGATTGCTTGATTACTTGTTCTCAAAAACATTGGCTTAAAAATTGCACGGACGTCGTTGATAAAAGTGAGCTTATTGGCTTCGAGTTATGTTACGAGCCAGCGGATAACTACCGATGGTATTTGATGGGCAAGCATCCGGAAGAAGAGACAGCGTCAAAACAAACACTTTGCCTAACAGTTCGAAATTTCTATCCCTTGGTGTCAAAGTACACCTCTTCGCAGTGGATCGAAGCTTGTGAGCGAGAAACTCGCCGAGTTGAACGCCTTTTGCAATACTGCCGTGAATTGGTTGAACTATTAACGCTTTGTGAACCGGATCGCCTCCCCTTTGACGCTTTAAAAGCGCAACTGATCGGACAAAAAGAATTTCGCATGGGAGTTGGAACGGCTTCCGGTAGCACACGGAGCATTGACGCCACGAGCAAGGCTATCAAGCAAAGTGGTTGTGAAGGTCACGCCGCTGTTTTAGTGGCTGCGGTTTATGGGCGAAACATTTCTCGGCGTGAAAAAGATGATATCCATCATCAATTGGTTGGATTACGAAAGGACAAGGCAATCCCACTTCACATTCTTTTTCAGGAAAAATTCCAACAGGCTGACGCATTGAAAGTGGTTGTGTTAGCGGCAGGTCCGGAAATGGCCGGGGTAGGAGCAGCCATATGATCATGGTATGTTTCCCCGGCTGAATTCCTGAATGATGTTAATCATAAAGCCGCAGTGCGGAACTATAAGTCAAAGGCGATATCCGGTGAGAAGGGGCTGTTATTTTCTAAAATCGTGTCCCACCAATTGCTTTGCCCTAATGTGGTGAGCATTTTGGCATAATAAACCAAGGTCTCGCCATCACCGCTCCCCTCTTCAAGGTCAAGAGATTCCATCTCATCAATGATTTTGTTCATTGCGTCCATTCGATCCCAGGCGATATCATAGCCATTGCCTTCGACAAGTTCCTGAATTCGATCCGCTTCGGAATTAAAGTCGTTTGGATTCAGGCGGTCAACACCATAATGATCAATGAACTCAAGTTCATCCATTAATTTGATGTCGTAATCATCGAAGTCAAGGACTAAAAAATTTAGCATGATCATTCCTCCGTTTTATTGTATTTTCAATGAGTAAGATAACAAAATTAACTTCAGATTTTGATGTATGTTGTTTGAATGCGTCTTGGGTTTCATCATTTGAAACGAAGGGCAAGGTGATTTTGAATTGTCAGTTAGGGATAGGCTAAAAGGGTAACTGAGTTAAATTTAAAAGTTGTCGAACAAGGACTACCTTTTAAATATTGGGTAACCCTTTTTCGGAGGCGATAATGAATATTAACTCTTCTTATACACAAGAAATGGTGTCGATGCGTCGAAGCATTCACCAAAAGCCGGAAACCGGTTGGACCGAATTCCGAACCACCGCCTTAGTTGTGCGCCGTCTTAAAGAATTAGGTTTCGAAGTCAAGATGGGCAAAGCCATTGTTAACACTGACTTCGTCATGGGGCGTTATGACAGCGAAGTTAAATTAGGCATGCAACGGGCACTGCAGGCAGGTATCACTCAGGAAGAAATTGACGCGACGGAAGGCTATACCGGCGCTGTTGGCATTTGGAAAACCGGCAAACCGGGTCCTGTGACTGCTATTCGCTACGATATGGACGCATTGTATGTCCCGGAAACAACAAATCCTGAACATATCCCGAACAAAAAGGGGTTCGCAAGTCAATATCCAGGGGTCATGCATGCTTGTGGTCACGACTGTCACACGGCCATCGGTCTTTCTGTTGCTCATTGGATCGCTGATCATAAGGATGAGTTGTGTGGGACCATCAAACTCATTTTCCAACCCGCGGAAGAAGGCACGCGTGGGGCGTGTTCTATTGCCGAGTCTGGTATTGTCGATGATGTGAATTTTCTTTTTGCAAGCCACATTGGCAATAAACCTCGCTTAGGGGAAGTGACCGTGACAGAACCGGGCTATAACGCGACTGTTAAATTTGATGTCCATTTTGAAGGTAAGCCGGCTCACTCGGTCGCCAACCCGCAAGATGGTCGAAACGCGTTGATGGCAGCTTGCCACACGGTGGTGATGGCAGGAAGTTTGCCTAGACATGGCTCAGGTTTGACAACGGTTAGTTGCGGCAAGATCAATGCCGGCGAAATGCGCAACGTAGTTCCAACTCACGCTACCCTGCAAATGGAAGTTCGTGGTTCAACCAATGAACTTTGCGACTATATCTATTCTCAGGTTTGCCGCGCGGTCAAAGCCAACGCTGAAGCGTTTGATGTCAAATATGATATCGTGAAGGTCGGTCAGGCCCTCACGATGAATCCGGATAAAGAACTTGCAGAAGTGATTAAGGAATGCGCTTCCGAAGTAGTTGGACCTGAAAACGTGAGCTACTTTAAAGAAACCGGCGGTAGCGAAGACGTGACTTTCCTGATGACGCGAGTGCAAAATCACGGTGGTCAGGCAGCGCATTTTTATTACGGCTCTGACGACACCGGTCCGCACCGTAGCGATTTTGACCCAGATGATGAAAAGAGCATGCCGGTCGGATTCACGATTCAAACTAAGTTGTTGTTAAAGAAAAACGGTATTCATTAAGCCTTTATCAGGGGAGCTTCTGCTCCCCTAAAGCCTTTTCAGATCGTCTCTTCGTAACAAAGAAATCATTTTTGAAACGGTTGGAAGATGTTCTCAAAGGTTGCTTAAACCGATTCTTCACTCAATGCTCGTTGCTCATCTTCCAGTACTTTAAAGGGATTTAGCAGGTAAGGTGAGGCAATTAATTGTTGGAATTTTTGCCGTTCATAGACCTTAACCCACTCGTAGGAATGCACGGGTTCAACATGCCAATCGCAATCGGTAAATTTCACCGTCCTGCTTCTCGTAATCTGGAGATTGGGACACGCTGAGGTTAAAAAAGCCATGAATCTTGCTAAAGCCTCGCTCCAGCTTCGCCGAGAGGAAACGTAGAGAATATCTGCCTTTTTATCCCAATAGTGATAAAAACCGGCACGTGAAAGAATGTGGATCGCTTTCGCCTCCACCCCCTTAGACCGATCGCCTCTGATAGCGAAAACAGGGCGCTCATTGTAGGTAAACGCAGGCTCAGATCCGCAACGCCACATGGCTTGATCCAAGTAAGCGTGTAGATTTTGAGCAAGCGGGCTTTGCCAAAGTCGTAAAAGCCGATCATGATATTCATTGAAAACCTCTTCAAGGCGCTGTTCGGCTTCGTATGGTGATGGGCGAGACTTGCCAATGCTATAAAATGGCAAACCGAAAGATTCGGGCCCAGAGGAATTCTCGCTATTTCGAATGTCTCGCTCCAGTTGTTGTCTCAAGGTTACCGTTAAAAGGCAAGCCGCGATATCGGAGGCTTCTCGACTTGGAGTTTTTAATGACTCATCACCTTTTTCGATCTTCTCCATTTTAAAGTGCTCTGGGTGTAAGAAAATGTCCACTGCCTCGTCAGCCATTGTCTTTTCCCAGCTTTCAAGCGAATTTATCAGCTGATCATCTAAAGTGGCGGCTACCATGCCCGCTAAAATCACAGTTTCAGCTTGCCTTGCTTCTCTAAGCATTGCGGCGACTTCTTGTGCCAACAGGGCTTTATCTGGCTGTGCTTTCAAAATAGCGGCACTGATGTTTTGATAACGTTCGCTCAATAGCGCTTTAAATGTTCCTTTTGTCATTAGCATTCCCCTACTCTTTTTATGATAAGACTAAATTAGATTACGTCAGTTTATGATTCATTTAAAGCTGTTTCTGGATGATTTTATACATCAATATCTGATGTTGAATGGATTAATCTTGCTCCTGTAAGAGAAATTAAAAGGATTCGAAATGACACATTGCCAATTAATTCCCAATATGCCCGTTTTGAGTGATTATGGTTTCGGTGTGTGCTTCAATTACTTAATGCTTGCCGCACCTGAACACGGTATTCAATCGCTTGTTATTCAAAACGGGACCGACTTTTGGGCATTGACCGAACGCATTGAAGCACCGGTAGCCGACAATCAGGACCCCAGTTGGGGCATCATGTGCGAAATGCAGGAAAAAGAATTAGAGAAAATCCTTAAGAATCAGGGGCGGATCACTTTTCACTTGAAACTTCTTTCCCCTTGCGGAACCCGTGAGCACATTGCGTCGGTTGTTGAGACAAAAAACGACAAGCGTACTTTTGAAACGCTTAACGCTTTCTTAGATTGGCTTCCAATAAAAAATGGACCTGACGAGATTGCCGCTGATGACACTTCACGATGGGTTCGCGATCTTTTCCGAGTTGATGGCATGGGCTTTTTCGTGGCAGACCCCGTTTCCCGTACCTGTCTTGCCTTTCACCACGATATGGTCGACCTTGTGAATTTGGATGGAAAAAACATTTGGCAATCCAATTTCTACGGACAATGCGATCTTCGAACAAAAATCAAACAAGATGACTATGAATTTAAGGAATACCTTAATCTTGTTTGCGCTTCATTTGATAAGGATTAGCGTTATCAAGCTATGTTAAATGATAGCCGAAATAAGCTGCAGAACTCTCTTTTTTTGCGTCATATTCGGATGCACCCGCTGTTATCTTTTCCTTAAAACCAAGGGGAAAATTGATGTTCAAATGCAATGCGATTAAATCGTATGAACCGCTTGATGAATCTAATCATCGGCTTCTTCAGTTTCTTTTTGTGTCACTGCTTCTTTATCGCAATGTCTTTGAAACAGTGACTTCTGATGCCAGACAAAAAAGACCGGATGTTTCTTTAGCGGATCTTCAGTGCGGAAAGTTTCTGGACATGCCTGAATTGGATGACCTTTCGGAAGAGGAATTTTCATCGCCCGACGTGATTGAGACGGTCCATCAAGCTTTAAAAAGCAAGCGCCGGGAATTTGAAGCCAACCCGCCTGAATTGTCTGAAAACTTGAGCGAAAATCTGAAAACGCTCGCTGACGTATTTAATCTCAGCGAGGCAGAGCAAGTTTTAATGGCTTTTTTAGCGCTTACGGTCGCACCGATCAGTTTTAGTCTTTTTAATCTGCTTGAGGCTGTTCATAACTTGCAAAACAAGCAATCTTCTTTTAGACAGGTCACTGCCAACTTTTTGGCGAGCATATCAGATTGCAGTGCAGATGAATTTTATAGAGCGCTCTCGCCTCAAGGCAACCTTTGCCGAAATTCTCTGATTCGTTTGGATAACATGCCCAGTGACTACGAAGACTATGTCAGAATAGAGTCCGGTTTAGCGGACAGTCTATTGGATTCAAAGCAAAGCATTCAGGAACTGCTTTCTCAGTCGTTGGTCAAAAGCCAGGAAGGGACGTTGCAGTTAGAAGACTTCATCTATCTTGAACCAGCCCTTCCGCTTCTTGTCACGTATCTGAAAAATGCTCATGAAAACAAAAAGATTGGGGTTAATGTTTTATTGTACGGCCCTCCCGGAACAGGTAAAACTGAGTTAAGTCGCGCTATAGCAAAATCTCTTGGTGTAGAGCTCTATGAAGTTCCGGTCTCTGGTCAGATGGATGCAAATAAGCCTTTTAAAAGTCGGGAAATGGCGTTAACGACAAGTTTGTCATTGCTTAAGAACAATAGCCATGCCTTTTTAGTTTATGACGAGGCTCAAGATTTTTTCAAAAACGGTCGTTTTGAAGATCTGCTTTTCAAGACGGTCTACACGACGGGGGTTCATGATAAGGGCACAACCAACAAATTTTTAGAAACCAATCCGGTGCCTATGATTTGGATTACCAATTCGATTGAAGCCATGGATCCGGCATATCTCCGACGCTTTGATTTTTGTCTTGAAGTAGGAGTTCCTCCCCTGCGACAAAGAGAAAAAATCATTACGAAAAAAGCCGGTCATCTGCTTTTGGAAAGTGGTGTTCGCTCAATCGCGGAGCGTGCCGACATCGCCCCGGCTCTCATTGACCGAACCGCCAAAGTGATTTCAGAAATAAAAGGGCCAAAAGAAACGTTGCAGAAGCATTTCATCACGCATCTTAATGCTAGCCTTTGCACCATGGGGAGAAGTCCCGTTGAAGTTCCGCAAGGTATCGATAGCGCTGAATTCTATGATCCGGCATTCAGCACGGCTGATGTCGATTTAACTCAGATTACACAAGGTCTCAAGGAAGCGACGGTTGCCCGACTCTGCCTTTATGGTGTTCCGGGTACCGGAAAAACGGCTTGGGCGAATGATTTGGGTAAACAGTTGGGTAAACGGGTGATTGTCAAGCGATGCAGCGATCTTTTAAATTGCTACCTCGGCATGACTGAAAAACAGATTGCCGAGGCTTTTCGGGAAGCAAAAAGTGAAAATGCCATCTTAGTTATTGATGAAGCAGACAGTTTTTTGCAAAAACGCTCAAGCGCCCATCATAGTTGGGAGGTCACTCAAGTAAACGAAATGCTCACGCAAATTGAACACTTTGAGGGCATCTTCATTGCGACAACCAATGCGCTTGACGCGATGGATGAGGCGTGTTTACGTCGTTTTGATTTGAAGATCAAGTTTGATTATCTCGGTAGTGAAAAAGCGAAGGAATTGTTTAAGCGTTATTGCGACAAGCTCTTTCAGAATCAGTCTGTTGAGGCGGCCCTATTGAATGCTGTCGGAACATTGCGATCTCTTGCGCCCGGTGACTTTGCGACTGTGTTCAACCAGTCTCGATTTAATCCGTTGAAAACGCCGGAAGAGTTCTTGCACCGACTTGAGAAAGAATGTCATATCAAGAACGCGCATTCTCATCAGCGGGCCATTGGCTTTGTTTAAGGTGCAACGTTATGAATTTTAATAAAAATAGGAGGTCACAATGCTTGGAGCGATCATAGGAGATATCGTTGGTTCTCGATTTGAGTATGACAATATCAAAACAAAAGATTTTGATTTCTTTGCTGCCGGCTGCGATATTACCGATGATTCTGTTTTAACCATAGCAGTAGCCGAAGCGTTTCTTTCAGGTGACTTAAAGCACCTGTCTATTCACGCACGTGACTCGATTTTGAAACATGCTTGGCGTTATGCCAATAAAGATTATGGAAATCGTTTTCGCATTTGGATGAATGATCCGCTTCTGAGCCCCTACAATAGCTTCGGCAACGGTTCCGCCATGCGTGTTAGCCCTTGCTCGATTGTCGCCAAATCTTTGGAGGAAACAAAAACTTTTAGCTACGCCGTCACAGCTGTGACTCACAACCATCCGGAAGGCATTAAGGGCGCAGAGGCCACTGCGGTAGCCGGATTTTTAGCGAAAGGCAATTCTTCTATTCAGGCAATTGAAAAATACATCAATGATCATTACTACCCAATGGACTTCACATTGGATCAAATCCGTGAAAATTACGACTACGATGTGACTTGCCAAGGCACTGTCCCGGTCGCTTTAAAAGCTTTTTTTGAGTCGGTTTCTTTTGAAGATGCCATTCGAAATGCGATAAGTATTGGTGGCGACAGTGATACCATCGCTGCTATTACGGGAGGCGTCGCCGGTCTTTACTACGGCACGGATGAGTATGAAGACACGGTCTATCGATATTTGGATGACGAGCAAATTCGAATTCTTGTGCGATTCAAAGAAGCCTTCCCCTATTAACTGATTCGTGCTGTTCTGAAAAAATTTCGATCAGTCTTTGTAAAATCCTTGAAGAAATCGC
>DVNR01000003.1 GCA_018714205.1 Candidatus Aphodousia faecipullorum | reverse complement strand
CGATCATCGTCATTATCACGATCATCGTCATCATCACGATCATCGTCATCATCACGATCATCGTCATCATCACGATCATCGTCATCATCACGATCATCGTCATCACCTGCCCAAACACGAACGGGAGAGATGCTGAGAGCTCCGAACGCCAACAACGCTAACAAAAGATTTCTTTTACTCTCGTCCATCTCAATCTCCCAAATGAGTTAGTTTTCTTTGAATTTCTCAAAAAATGAGACTGTCGTCAATATATTTTTCTTCCAGTCTTCAACAGACTCAAATTTTATTTTAAATTTGTAAGGAATTACTTTTGCCCAATTTTCATATCCTTTTGATATTTATAAAAATATCATCTGACTAAGACACTTTTTCATTTCGACGGAAACATTTCGTTGCCTCCCTACGCATTTGTATACGGCTTTTGGGCAAGCAAATCATTAAAGTTAAACACGTAGAGAGAAGGCACAGCAGTCCTCCTACAAGGGAAGAGAGAGAGTTTAAAGCCGGGATCGAGCAGTCCCGGCTTTTTTTTCTGCTCAGAAACTACGATTTTGCCGAGAGGGCGCGTTTTAAGAAAAAGCCAAAAACAAAGCCTAAGAGTGTGACAGCGATGCCCACCATATAAGCTTGATCGAATTCCCCATAGCGACTGTAGAATAAATTCATGATGTAAGGACCAATCATGGCCGTTGAGGAAAAGCCTACAACCATCATCCCGTAGTTAGCGCTATTGTGAGCCGGTCCAAACTCTTCCGTGGTCAAACTTGGATAGACTCCCATGTAGGCGCCGAAGGCAAGCCCCAAGGCGACAATCGACATCAAAAACAAACCATTATCACCAGGCGCGCAATCCCACAAAATCAACATGCCGAGAAAATTTAACAGTTGAGCCAAAAATAGTGTTGGAACACGGCCGATATAATCAGAGAGCACGCCAGCGATAAAACGACCACTCATGTTGCCGACAGCAACCACGGACACCACCATTGCGCAGGCCGCCGGCTGATACTGCATCTGAAATTGCGCAATCATCGCCGCATATGAAATCGCCATCATGCCCGCCAATGCTCCGCACACGCCCATCCCCCACATGAACCAAAAGCGCTTTGTTCGCATCATTTCTGTTGTGCTAAAACTCTGAATGTGCCCGTCAACCGCTTTTTTCGGCACAAACCCCGTGGGCGCGAAACCCACTGGACAACGAGTACTTAGCGCGCCACCGGTGACCACAATAACAATGAAAGCTATGCCGAGCATGAAAAATGCGTGCTGAACGCCCCAACCGTTTAAGAGAAAAACCGCCACAGGAGGAATGATCACGGAACTTGCGCCATACGCAGCCATGGCTAAGCCGCTCACAAAACCACTGCGATCCGGGAAAAATTTCAGCAGATTACCCGTTGTGGAGGAAAAAGTGGCTCCCATGCCCAACCCGAACACGGCGCCATAAACCACAATGACCGTGATGGCGTTAGTCGCAAAAGAACACCCGATAAACGCCCCTCCCATCATCACGCCGCCTAAAATCATCATGGGCTTTGGACCGTAGTGATCGCTCACCCAACCAGCAATCAGCATCGCAATGGGTGAACAGCAGCTTGCCAAGCTAAAAGCAAACGCGATATCCCCAATCTCGCCATTTAAATGCTCGGCAAGCGGTTGAGCAAACACGCTCCATGCGTAATTGGCACCGGCGCAAACCAAAATAAAACAAGCCAATAAAAAAACCATCCAGCGTTTTTTATCAAGACGGCTGTCATTGACTAGTGGCTTCATGGAAAACTCCCTTCCTAGCAAACGAATTAAACGGACAAGGATTGCCCAAAGCAAAGCGCGGACCTTCTCATTGTACCCATAACTTTCAACCTGCCGAAAGCGTCATTTTGGAAATAACAAAACCTCCCGACATCTTCCAAACTCTCCATAAGTTGCTTCATTGAAAGATATTTATTGCAAAATGTTAGAGGCAATCAAATCTTGAATAAAAGATAATCGATTGTTTTATCGATTTTTTCTTTCCAAGAAACCTTTTTTTTCGGCTCATCCAGAAACATTTCGTTGCTTCCTCAAGCAATTGTTCACGTCTTTTCGACCGCGCTCTGTTTAAAGTTAAAGGCGTGAGAGACGAGCACAGCTGGTCCTCCGGAACAAGAGAAGAGAGAGAGTTGGGGCCGGGACGAAATCCCGGCCTTTTTTTTCGCACATTATGCGAAAAATCCGTACCATTACCAAGGATTCTTTCGCTTTGGGAACGCAATCATGCAAAAACTATTGATCACATTACTAGGAATTTCTGCAATGGCATTGACCGCATGCTCTGGCAACAGTGTTGAAGACAAATTAGCAGGTAAAGCCGTATCAAAACTTGAAGGAACATCTTGGCAACTTGTTGTTGCCGATGCGCCAAAGGCTAATGACTGCGAGAATCTGCCGCCTGTCATGGACTTTTTGGATGCGAAACGTGTTTCCGGTAACTTGGGCTGCAATCTTTTCAACACCGAATATCAACTTGACGGGAAAAAACTCACGTTTAAAGACGCGGCGGTAACTCGCCGGATGTGCGCTCCGGAAGCGATGCAAACGGAAGCAAAACTCTTGAAAGTCCTTCAAGAAACCCGTTATGTCACGCAAAATGAACAGGGCTTGATGCTCTGGAATGAAAAAGGCGAATTGCTCGTGCAGTATGAACCGGAGAAACCCGGCGCTTGCGAGTAATCACCAATCTAAAAAAAGAGGTGCCAAACGGTCGCCGTCGCACCTCTTTTTTCTATCCACTCTGATTAATGAGCGGACTCCCAACTTTCCCCTACACCGACCTCTGCTAAAAGCGGAA
Organism: Candidatus Aphodousia faecipullorum; assembly: GCA_018714205.1. Taxonomy (GTDB): domain Bacteria; phylum Pseudomonadota; class Gammaproteobacteria; order Burkholderiales; family Burkholderiaceae_F; genus Aphodousia; species Aphodousia faecipullorum. Next base: position 48,574 of record DVNR01000003.1, on the reverse strand, counting down.
CCTTCAACGTTGCCACGGCTTGCATTAATTGAGGCAACCTTTCTTTGACACGGCTAACCTCATCGTCAGGAACCTCCAGCACCAATTCGTCGTGCACTTGAAGAACCAGAAGACTCTTTAGCTTCTCGGCTTCAAGCCAGGCCTGAACAGCGATCATGGCTTTCTTAATCAAGTCGGCCGCTGTCCCTTGCATCGGCGCGTTAATGGCTGCCCTTTCGGCCGCGGCACGGACTTGGGCGCGGGAACTTTGTATGTCGGGCAGCCACAATCTGCGACCGAAGGCAGTTTGAACATAGCCCTGACGGTGAGCAAGCGCCCGCGTCTCATCCATATAGGCCTTGACTTTCGGATAACGAGCGAAGTACCGATCGATATAAACTTTCGCGGCCTGAGGCTCGATTCCCAGGTTAGAAGCCAGTCCAAAAGCACTCATCCCGTAAATAAGGCCGAAATTAATCACTTTGGCCATCCGGCGTTGATCTGGCGTGACTGAGTCCACAGTCACCCCGAACACTTCCGCGGCCGTCGCGCGGTGAATGTCCAAACCGTCATGAAACGCCTTTAATAGTCCCTCATCACCTGATAAATGCGCCATGATGCGAAGTTCAATTTGCGAGTAGTCCGCCGAGATGATTTGTTTACCGGATTCCGCTACAAATGCTTCACGCACCTGACGGCCTTCTTTGGTGCGAACCGGAATGTTTTGCAAGTTTGGATCACTTGAAGCTAAACGTCCCGTCACAGCGGTTGTTTGCCCGAAAGTCGTGTGCACCCGTCCCGTTTTGCCAAAAACCATCATCGGCAGTTTGTCCGTGTATGTGCTTTTGAGCTTGCTTAAACGACGAAATTCCAAGATGGCTTTCGGCAACGGATAATCAAGCGCCAATTGTTGCAACACCTCTTCACCGGTGCTGTAACCGCCAGTGGCAGTCTTTTTGGTCTTCGGTGGCACCGGCAATTGAAGCTCTTCGAATAAAACATGTGAGAGTTGCTTAGGACTTGCCAAGTTAAAATCGTGACCGACCATACTTCGGCATTGTTCCTCAATCAGAACAATTTCATCACCCAACGCGTCACTTTGCGCACTCAAGCGCAAAGAATCAATTAAAACACCGTTTCTCTCCATCTTGAAAAGAACGTTTTGCGTGGGCAATTCAATCGTTTCATAGATCGCCTTTAACCCTTCATCGGAGTTGACGCGCGTGGAGAGCGCATCATACAAATCGGCAATGGCCTTTGTCCTTTGAGCCATGAAGGCGGCAGCTTCTTCAACCGTTGCCTCGCTTGCCTTACGCGCCTTCACCCCTTTGCCTAAAAAGTCTTCGTGGCTTGCCACATCCGCCTTTAGCCAACGCAAGGCGAGATTGGCAACATCATGCTTCATATGGGCTTCCAACACGTAACTGAGTAACGTGATGTCCTGCGTTTTGGCAGAAAGCGAAAAATTCGCGTTCATGAGCGCATGACGTGCGAATTTTGCCTCGCAAGTGACTTTCATGTTATCGCTGTAAAACCATGCTTTTAAAGCGTCGATTGAGATATTCGGTCCTGCCTGGTGCGCCAACGGCAAGTAATACGACGTCTTCGCAATTTGCAGCCCGATACCGACCGCAACGGCGTGCATTCCATCGGTTTTGTCCGCGAAAATTTCGAACGCAACCGGCGAGTCAGTTCGATTAAGTTCGGTTGACAACTCCTCGATAGTCTCATTGGTCACAATGACAACTTTATCAGTTGTCAGTTTTTGTGGAGCCGTCGTCGTATCCTCCTGAGCAATGGATGCGAACAAATCCAAAGTATCCGATGGCTCTTGCGTTTTTTGGATCTTCTTTTTCTCTTTGCTCTCCCGATCGACCTTTTTCTTACTTTGTTGCATTTCCCAACGGGAATAAAATTTTTGCAAAAAAGCCCGGTCCTCCTCAACGAAACTCAGAGAGGAAATACCACCAGATACAAAGGAGGACAAATCGGCATCGGTTTTAATCGTCACAAGCGCTCGAGCCGTTGGTAAAAAAGGCAGGCCTTCGCGCAAATACTCCCCCGCCTTTCCTTTGACTTCGGCGGCGTGAGCAATCACTTCTTCTAAAGAGCCGAAATCGTTAATCCACTTGGCCGCAGTTTTCGGTCCACACTTATAAATTCCCGGAACATTGTCAACCGCATCCCCCATCAATGAGAGGTAATCAATGATGCGATCGGGACTCACCCCATACTTCGCCTTAACGCCTTCCGGATCCAGTACCTGCCGCGTCATGGTGTTGATGATGACAACTTGGTCATTGACCAATTGACTCATGTCTTTATCGCCTGTGGCAATAAAAACCTTGATGCCAGCTGCTTGAGCTTGTGCGGCAAGTGTTCCAATGACATCATCGGCTTCAATGCCTGGCACCTGCAATAGCGGCCATCCCAGGGCTTTAATCATTTCATGAATCGGTTCAACTTGGCTTGCCAAATCCTCAGGCATCGGCGGACGATTGGCCTTATAGTCTGCGTAAATATCATCACGAAATGTTTTACCGTGCGCGTCAAAAATACAGGCCGCGAAATCCGGTTTCACCATCTCGCGAATCATGTGAAGCATGTTTGCGAAACCCTTGATGGCGCCTGTCGGTTCTCCAGCGCTCGTCCTTAAATCTGGTAAGCCATGATAGGCTCTGTAAAGATAATTGGATCCGTCAACTAAAAGGGCTGTTTTCATTTCCATATCGTCCGTCACTTGATCAGGTCCGAAACAATAGCAAATTTCTTAAGACAAAATAGACTTTTGGCATGATCTTTTTCAGCACAACGAAAAATGTCATACCTATTTTCAATTTCAGCGCTCAACGCTTTGAATCTTTCGGTAGAATCGTTCACTTCTGCCCCCTATAATAAAAGTTAAGGGCAACAAAAACGAAGCGAGTTTTATTATGCGCAAAAGTTTATTTTTACTTTCCCTCCTGAGCCTAGCGCTGGCTCAAGCCGGCGTTGCTTCAGCACAAAGTAACGGCAGCATGCAGCCGCCTCAAATTTCAGAGCAAGCCGCCGAGGCTGCATATAACAATGCTCAAAAGCCCAAGCGGGCTCCAAGCGGTTACGACAAATTGGCTAGAGAAAGTAATCGCTATGCAGCAAACCCTGACCTCGCGCCGTCAGAAGCCGACTATGCCAAGGCTCGCAAGGACCGCGAAGAAGGTCGCGCTGAGAAGCCCGTGGGTTCGCGCACTCAAATTGAGACAGTCCGCGATCAAAATAACCGTATTACCGAATACGTTGTGACACCCGGTTCGACTCGAGTACCTTATTCTGTTGAAAACCGTTCCGAGTATCCGGCAAGCTCGGCTCCCGGTCACAGCAAAGATACACTGGGAACTCCAAAATTCATTAACTTCGGATTCTGAGATGCAGGGACACATTGCCTCCTTTTCTTCCCCGATTAAATGGATCCGTCAGGGGCTTCAGGCCATTCGCCAAGCCCCTTTTGGCATGGTGAGCATTTGTATTTTTTACGTTTTCACCATGTCGATTTTGGGCACATTGCCGTTTATCGGACTGGTTCTCGCAGCGCTGTTCATGCCATTTGGCACCTTGTTGATCATTCAAGGAACAAAAGACGCTTACGACGGGCGCGAACCCGATTATGGTGTCATCGTTCGACTTTTTAAAGACCGACCGATGCGCTATCGACTTTTCAGAATCGGTTTGGTCTACGCAGCATTCTTGCTAGTGGCCAATTACATCTACCTGTTGACCGCCATGGATGAAATGAGTCAGTGGCAAGTCAGCAACGGTGAGATCGTTTGGCAATCCGTGTTGGATCATTTCCCCTGGACTGCGGCAATCATCACTCTCCTATGTTACACCGCCGGTCAAATGGCGACCTGGTTTGCCCCGGCTCTTGTCGCCTGGAAGAACATGACCCTTGGGAAGGCTATTTTCTATTCTTTTTTTGGATGTCTTCGAAATTGGCTGGCGATTTTGGTGCTCCTTATTTTGTTAGGAGTCATCACCATGCTTTGCTCTTTCGGGACGATTTTCTTGGCTTCGGCACTTGGAATTTCCGATTACGCAATCTATATCATGACCCCAATCGCCTTTGTATTGACTGCCATCACCTACAGCACCATCTGGCCGATGTGGGCCGATATTTACGGCGATATTGCTGTTGATTGAAAACCTCTTGACCAAAGTAGGCTACCGAACAGCAAAAGTCGGTAGCCTTTTGCGAATTAAAACGTCAGCGTCACGCCATCATCTGGAACATACAGTTGATTTAACTTTTTATCCTTCGCAAACTCTCGTAACGAATGGCGGGTTACCATCGCATGCGATACGCCTTCAACATGTGTGGCAAGGAGGAAAATCCTTCATAGTGTTTTGCGATTTTAATCTCAAGAGAGTTTATCACTCGCCTCGTAAGGCGTTTTTCAATTCTATAGCAATGTGACATGACTATCGTCTTGATATGAACAGCGTCTATTAAACCGCTTACCACAGAGTTAGAGCGGCTATGCCTGATTGGGGTTCACTGACGGTTGGCAATGTTATTTGTTCGGGTTCTTCGGCCTACAAAGCAGAACAAAGCAAGCGTCAAAAAACTACACACAACATTCCTCTGAGAATCGGTGTCCAGAGGGTCGTTAATTTTAATTATTTCAAAATCAAGTTTTATTTCTTAACTACTAATTGGGCTTTTGGTGACTGCTTACAGAAACCAAAAGGTCAATCCTCGCCATGAGCAAAAAGGCCGGCTTAAAACTCGAGGTCAACAGACTGATTTCAAAGCCGCTCATGGGAATGACCCACTGAATGAGCCAATCTGTTCAAACCTTAACCGATAGAACCGCCCTATAGTCCTCCTTCAAAACGGCAAAGGCTTGGGCTGAATCAGCCGTACAACACACCACTTTGTAATAGCAAGCGACTCTATTGTTTGAAGGACTTTTACAATAAAAGTATCAATCCAACCTAGGCGTTCCCTAACTATTTCACAAAGTCGCACTGGCACGCCTAAACCGTCCCCTAAAACCATGCCAACGATAGTACCAAAATTTTAAAAGGCTTTTAGTTAAGGCACTCTAAATGACATCGATCAGTCAGACAAACTTGGTAGCGCAGTTCCACGATATTATTGTTGATGTCATAAGATTGGCGCTGCAACGCCAATCCGGGGTAAGGATAGCTCACATGAGCAAGGCGCGCTTGCTCTTGAGTTAAAAACACGGCTTTAATAATATCTCTGGAATGCATGATGGTTACACCCAAAGTATTCTGATAAAAAGCGTACAAGCTGTTCTTTTGACCACGGAAGACCGTTTCAGTGAGTGTAGGAAAGAAAAGTTGTCTTAGGAAAAGTTCACCGAACACATCAACCCTACGAATATTCTGATCGTCCAATTTTGCGTAATGCAGTCTCCGAATATGAATGATTTTTTCGGTTAGATCGTTAGTTTGCATCAAAGAAGCAATCTGGAGATTTATCGGAATGACCTCAAATAAAGTCATTCGAGTCACTGTCTTCCAAGTCTTGTTCGGATCATCTGCTCTGATAGGAACAAACTTTTTGTAGAAGAGATCGAAATTTGCGCTATAACTATTTACAAAAGTTCCTCGTCCCTGATGCCGAATCAAGAATCCTTCCTGAACGAGATCGCGCAATGCCCTACGCATTGTCCCCTGACTCACTTTAAAAATTTGAGCCAATTGAATTTCGCTTGGTAATTTGTAACCGTACGGCCATATTTCCTTTTGAATATGATCAATTATTTCCCTTTTAACTTGGGCGTAACGCGTTGCTTTAGGGGTAAAAGAAATCAGAGATTCAACGGAATTGTCGTAAGGAGAATCCAAAGGCATCGTCAAGCTCCTTTAAATTTTGAACAAATCATCGAAACTGCCGAGTTATACAGAAAACAAATAAGAATTTTCAATAACAGTTAACCGTTTGAGGTTGATCCCTAATCAGAGATTTAGCGAGCCAAAAGAATACTGAATGAATTCTTTAATAAATTAAAAGTGCCAATTCCTCTCATGTTTGACCACAGGATTTCTTGGCACCTAATTCTTTATTTCTTCCCAAACTTAATATCATTCCATTATTTCATGTTGACCTCACTTAAAAATCCGGTAAACATTCCAAATCCAATGGGTAAACTTTCTCTATCCTGTATCGAAAAATCACTACGGTGATGACCATTGTGATTGCATCCAAACAAGAACATAGCCCCTTCGCCTCCGTGCTTAACCACTTTGCGAATCAACCAAGTACAGTCTTCTGAACCGGCCACCTTTTCAATATTCCTGACGCTAGATACTCCATCGAGATTTTTGGCGACTTTCTCAAGCACAGCACATGCCTTTTGAGTCGACAACAGAGTGGTAGCGCGCCCTACTATTTGGCAATCACATTTCACGTCATAAGCTTTGGCAATATTGGTGGAGATGCGTTTGACGTTTTCGGTCATGTAATCGTTGACCTCCTCTGTCTCCCCACGCACCTCTACCTGCATATAGGCATGAACAGGGATGACATTACGACTTTCACCAGCGACGAGTTTCCCGACGGAAATTCTTGTACTGCCTTGGCTATTACGGGGAATCCCTGCCAAAGTTGTTGCTGCATTGCAGGCAGCAAACAAAGCGTTCCTACCCTTTTCCGGCGCTAGTCCGGCATGCGCTGCCAATCCCGTAAAGTTCACATCAAGTTTTGTTGTTGCTAAGGATCCCCCCAAACAAATGCCCACTTCACCCAAACGGCAACAATTCCCAATATGCGAGCCGATCATAAAATCAACGTCGTCCAAAATGCCGCTTTCTGCAATAGGTAGAGCGCCTCGGGTGCCTTCCTCGGCTGGCTGGAAAATGAGCTTAATGGTGCCACAAAGATTATCCCGCCGATCGCTTATCCAGTGGGCCACCGCCAGTCCAACTGCCGTATGGCCGTCATGGCCGCAAGCATGCATCAAACCTTTGCGCTCGGAGCGATACCCAGCAAGATTAGCTTCATGATCCGCAGCATCAGTTTCCTCAATGGGAAGCGCATCAATATCAAACCGGAATGCCGTCACAGGACCTGGACGACCAGTTTTGTAAATACCGACACATCCCGTATATCGTTCCGTTTCATTAAGAAACGCCTCGTCTACACCGTTTTCTAAAGCCCTCTGCATCGCCTGTTCTACCGCAGACTCATCTCGCCCCATAATGAATTTAGGGTTCAGATAATGCGTACCCAAAAGAACCTGAAAACCGAGCCTACGAAGTCGCTTAACAATGAGTGCTGTTGTTTCAAATTCTGTCCATCCCAATTCTGGGCGACGATGTAGACATCGACGGTCTTGTATCATTTCTTCAATATATGAATTTTGCATAGTATCTACTCTCTCACAACTTACAGAGAAAACCTATCAAGCCTGCTAATAACTAGAAAAAGAGAATCAACACCAACCAGGCCGTGATCATTGGCACAGCGGTTCGTTTGACCAGATCCATCGGAGAAACCTGGGCCATCCCTGCCAGCAAAATGACAACACCTGCAATCGGGCTCATCGTGCGCCCCAATTGTCCTGCAGTGGATACAACGTTGCCCAAATCGGTGATTGTCATGCCGAATTCTGCTGCGTGCGGAGTTACAGCCTCATTAAAGGCAAAAATTGCAGCGTCAGCGGAACCGGTAAGAACTGCCATTAAAAAAGTCCCAGAGGCACCGCCAACACGAGCATATTCATTAGCATGCTTGAGAGCTTCAATCAAAGCGCCTACTACTCCAGTTTCGCGAAGACCACACGCAAAAACACCTGCCGCAATAATGATGCCGAGCACATTCCCGTACCCTTTGCCAGCTCCGGTGAAAAATTCTGAAAACGCTTTCTGAGGATTGACCCGCGTCACAAGCATTGTGTAAGTGACACCAATCAACATAGCTTGAGCCACTCCCATGCGGATAGCGGGAACGTAGGTATTTCCTAGGAGCAAAATCACAAGAGGCACCAACGGAGCGATGGCAAACAAAACATTGACCTTTTCTACAGCAACAGACTTGATATCAAGTTTCACAGCTTCGTTAGGATTCGTCTTCCGGTAGTCTTTGAGAATAAATTCCACCACTGTGATCATGATGATCCCAACCAAAGAGACCGTTGCATAAGTTATCGAATAATCAATAGTATATTGCATCGGATCAATGCCTGCCATACCAGAAATCATCACTGGGTGTGCACCACCAGGGTTAAAGTTCGAACCATAAGTCCCGATTAAAACAGCTGCGGCTGCACCTGCGGGACTGATACCAGAACGAATCATTAAAGGAATGAGCGTTGCTCCGACGGCGGCAGCACAGCCAGCAGCCGACGGGATTGCCGCATTGACAATTGTTGTCAAAAGCGCACTGCATGGAATGAGGAAAAGACCCAGTGATTTAACAGGACGAGTTAGTAATTGAACCAAATGAATATCGCATTTAGTGTAACCCACCAAAAATGCAAAACCCATGGCAGAGCAAATTGATTGAATCAGGTTACCAGTTGTCATTGACTTGGCAAACTGGTTGTAAGCCGCCATTGGATCCATGGCAACAATACACATTGCCAGACCCGACAAACACAGAACTAAGCGAGTTTCATACCGCTTCAATAGCGCAACCAATGCTAATAAAACAATAAAGATCGCTGCCCAAAATGTTAAAGACATATTGGCTCCCTAGTAAGAAATTTCGACTTATTGTAGAAAGCAATAAATCCCCAACTCACTAGGGTTTGCGTTCAAAGAGTTGTCCTTTTGAAGGAAAAGTCCCATTTAGTTATCTGTATTTTCAGTTGACTCCTATTAGATCATTTCAACTAACTCGCAAGAAAAAGATCCAAATTTTGAAACACAATTTGGATTAGCCCGGGGAAGACTCTATTTAAAGTCCCCTGACTTCTCAGCAACGCATCAACAAAACACTTTCCAGCAGTCTTTTTTGTCCGAGCCAACTCTTTCAGTTGGGTTCATTTCTTTTATTTTTTCAATGGGATAATGATTTTTTAGATTCATGCCCCGTTTTTTTTCGGAAAGCTTGACCATCGTGTAACATGGATTTTCTGAAAGGAGTGTTACAACCTTTTTTCTCGAGCCCGCAAATTTACAGTTTCTTTTTCAGTCAGAGCTCTAACATCATGGGAACCCCTTTTTCATGCCAAAACTGCTTCTTCAGCATTGGGGTAGGCATTGCATGACCGTTTCGTCAAATAATCAAAATTGCAATGCGTCAGGAATAATGGGATAGGTGCCATCGGGCCAATTAGAAGGCGTTTTCCTGCAAAAGTCACAATGGACGTGGTGTTACGAATTAACTTAAATAACATTGTCATATTCTCCTTTAAAAATGCATCACATAAAGAAGAATAAGATTTCTAGTTACTGCCGCTTCAAGAGCGGTTGGGAACTATTTTGCACACGATAGATGCATGACCTTTTCAATCATATGGTGCAAAGCTTGGGCCAACTCGGAATCGGCCGCGCGATAAAATACTTCTTTCCCCTCTCGACGGCTCTGGACTAAACCGGCGAATTTTAATAACCGCAAATGATGTGCAACCGCCGGACTGCTCATTTCCATGAAGGCAGCTACATTAATCACGCATTCTTCAGAGTGACATAACAGTAAAAAAATTCTGCAACGCACGGGATCACTTAACTGCTTAAAAACATTGGCGACCGCGTCAAATCGCTCGGTATTCGGTAGAACCTCTGCCATTTCATCATGATGACCATGCTGATGGGGAAAATGAAAGTCTGAGCTCATAAATTAAACAATTATTTAATCTTGACATCTTTTAACATTGCGATTATATTTCCATTTATAGATTAAATGATTGTTTAATTGATAAATCTAAGGAGCCTATCATGAAAAAAACATTCGAAATTGAAGTCGATTGCGCCAATTGCGCTCAATTAATGGAACAAGCCGCCTCAAAGGTTGCTGGCGTAGCCTCAGTTACTGTTAACTTTATGACGCAAAAAATGATTGTCACCTTTGAAGATGGCGTAGATGTCAAATCAGTCATGAAGACGGTTTTGTCCGAATGTAAAAAAGTCGAGCCGGACTGCGAAATTTCGCTTTAGTCCCTCATCACACAAAGCACCATCACGCGTGGTGCTTTTTTAAGATCCAACAATTAAATGGTTACTTAATAATAAAAAGGATAAAAATAATGAAGGCGAAACAAAAATCGATGCTCCTGCGCATCATCGTTGCGTCTGCGCTTTTAATCGCGCTGGTTGTATCGCCTGTGACGGGCTATTTACGCCTCGGGTTGTTTTTAATTCCCTATCTCATCGTCGGTTACGACATTTTGCTTAAAGCCGCCAAAGGTATTTCCAACGGCCGAATTTTTGACGAAAACTTCCTGATGACAGTCGCCACATTAGGCGCTATCGCTATCGCTTTATATGACAATACCGGTGATTACACGGAAGCTGTGGCTGTCATGCTTTTTTACCAAATCGGCGAATGGTTTCAAGGTTATGCAGTAGGGAAAAGCCGTAAAAACATCAGCCAATTAATGGATATTCGACCCGATTATGCCAATATAGAAAGAGATGGGAAGCTGGTTAAAGTTGACCCTGACGAAATTAAGGTGGGCGATACGATTGTCGTTCAACCCGGCGAAAAAGTTCCATTGGACGGCATCGTTATTGAAGGCCAATCTAACCTTAATACCAGCGCGCTCACCGGCGAAAGCCTTCCACGTCCAATCGGTGTCAATGATGAAATCACAAGCGGTTGCATCAATTTATCCGGGTTGCTGAAAATTAAAACCACGAAACTCTTCGGTGATTCCACAGTTTCCCAGATACTTGAATTAGTCGAAAATGCGAGTTCGCGCAAATCTCGCTCCGAAGCGTTTATTACCCGCTTTGCCCGAGTCTATACACCGATTGTCTTTTTCAGCGCGTTGGCCTTGGCTATCATCCCTCCTTTGGTCCGCTTATTTGGAATGGGCATTGATGCTCAATGGGATGACTGGATTTACCGCGCCCTTGTATTTTTAGTCATTAGTTGTCCTTGCGCGCTTGTGATCAGTATTCCGCTCAGTTTTTTTGCTGGCATCGGCGGAGCCAGCAACCAAGGTATTTTGGTCAAGGGTTCAAACTACTTGGAGAATTTATCGCAAACTAAAGTCTTGGTTTTCGATAAAACAGGCACTTTAACGGAAGGGGTTTTTGAAGTGGTTGGCATTCACCACAACAAAATCCAAGAAAAGAAATTGCTGGAATTGGCGGCCCTTGCTGAAAGCGCCTCTTCTCACCCCATCAGCAAAAGTTTACAAAAGGCTTATGGTTTGCCACTGAATCGTCAACGAATTAAAGACATTCAGGAAATTGGCGGAGAGGGTGTCATTGCTCAAATTGATGAATTACAAATTGCCGCTGGTAACGAAAAATTGATGAATCGCCTTCATGTAAAACCCCTTGCCTGTCACAGTGTTGGAACCATCGTTCACGTGGCCATAAATGGTGAGTACAGTGGCCATATCGTTATTGCTGATCGAATCAAAGCACATGCGAAAGAGGCAATTGAGGCTGTAAAAAAGGCCGGAGTGAAAAAGACCGTGATGCTCACAGGCGATAGCAAAATGGTAGCAGAGCGAGTCGCTAAGGAACTCGGCATTGACGAAGTTAGAAGCGAATTGATGCCCTCAGACAAAGTTCGCATTGTTGAAGAGTTGATCGCTCAAAATCCATCGCATGGAAAGCTTGCATTTGTCGGTGATGGCATCAACGACGCTCCAGTCCTATCTCGAGCAGATATCGGCATCGCCATGGGTGCGATGGGTTCGGACGCCGCCATTGAAGCCGCTGACGTGGTCTTAATGGACGATGATCCGATAAAAATTGCCAAAGGCATCAAGATTTCCCGCAAGTGCCTGGCCATTGTCAAAGAAAACATTTGGTTTGCGATCGGCATTAAAGTCGCCTGTTTGATTCTGGGCGCTTTAGGTCTGGCGAATATGTGGATGGCTATTTTTGCAGACGTTGGAGTGATGATTCTGGCCATATTGAACGCCATCAGAGCACTTTTTGTTAAAAACTTGTAACCTTGATCCAAACTTGGAGGAATAGTGGAGCTATTCCTCCTTTTTTCGATCAACAGTCTTGACCGATAATCGGTTTATAGGAAATACAGATGCGTATCGGCGAACTTTCTCAAATAACAGGTTGTCCTATTGGAACCATTCGTTTTTACGAATCTAAGGGTTTATTGAAAAGCATAGCCCGCAATTTGGGAGGCCAACGAATTTACACGTCTTCCGATCTTAAACGATTGCAACTCATTATGGCATGTCGTTCTAACGGAATGAAATTGGAATGCATCGTCCGTGTGATACAGTTTATGGACAACCCACAATTGGGAAGCGAATGGCTACTGCAAAATGTTGAAAATTACTTGTCTGAATTGCAAAAGCAACGGGAATCTCTCGATAGGGCAGAAAAGTACCTTCGACAAATTCACAAAAAACTTACACAAAAACAAGATATTAGATGATGGCTATTCAAAAAATGAATAGCCACCACCAACCGAATTAAAGCCAAGACGGCTTCGTGAAATCCTCTCGAACCACCGCGTCAGTCATCGTGAAATGCGACAGACTACCGACCTTCGTCTGCAGGCAAAGATAAGTCAATGGCGATTGCTCAGAGGCCTTCAAGCAGCGTTGACCTTCCGGAGCGATACGGAAGCAATCTCCTTTTGCAATCGCCTTTTCCACTCCATCGACAAAAACCACTCCAGAGCCATCCAAAACCACATAAAGTTCCTCGTTCTCAGTATGAGCATGGACAAAAGGAACACTCACACCGGCTGGCAACCGGTTGATGGAGACTTCGGCGCCAGTCAAATTTAGCAAATCGTGCAACTCTGTTCTGGGCGCATTGAAATCCACGTGGGCAAATTGAACGTTAGACATTTTTTCTCCTTTGTTCGATATCGAACTATTTATATTGTTAAAACCGCTCTACCTGAGAGCGGTTCATTCAGTCAGTGATTGGGGCTGCTTAGTGCAACACTCGATCCATCTGCTGAATTTCATTTTCTGAAAATTGACAATTCAAAAAACGTTCCAGATTACCTGGAATTGCATCAAACGCGGGTTTCGAACCTCGGCGAACCTACCTAAAAATTTCTCGTAAACGAACCGCGTTTGAAATAACAAGTTTATAAGTTTCCTTAATTGTTCGATATCGAACTATATATCAACCTCTAATATTTGTCAAAATTCGTTTTTAGCACGACGTTAAATTAAGACACTAATTCCACTATCTAAGAACAAACAATTCGCCACTTATCTTGAAAGCTCCATAAAGAAAAAGCACCGATCCGCGAATCGATGCCTCTTCAAAGCCATCACTTGTGCTTTAGGTAATGAATGTACACACCGTCTTTTTCTTCTTGGGTAAGAATCTGGTGACCGGTTTGTTTCGCAAACTGAACCAGATCTCCCATGCTGGCGGGGTCAGTGGCTAAAACACAAAGAACCTCACCTTGCTGCATTGTCGCAAGGGCTCTTTTCGTTTTTAAGACCGGCATGGGGCACTTGGTGCCCCGTGTATCAATCTGACGATCGAACTGCATGGCGTCTACTTTGTCTGCAAAAACGTTTCGACACCGGCTAACGCCACGTCAAGCTTGGCGACATCGGGCGCGCCGGCCATGGCTAAATCAGGTTTACCGCCACCTTTTCCACCCATCTGTTGAGCAACGTAGGAGACCACCTCCCCGGCTTTCACTCGAGCATTCAAGCTCTTAGACACACCGGCGGCCAATTGTGCCTTGCCGTCGTTCACCACGGCCAGCACCACCACAGCATCACCCAATTTGTCGCGCAAACTTTCAGCCATTGAGCGCAGGCTCTTGGCATCAACCCCTTCAACCTTCGAAACGACAAGCTTCATGCCATTGACGTTTTTAGCGGAAGCGGCAAGGTTTGCGGCCGACATAGCAGCCATTTTTCCCTTCAGACGAACAATTTCTTTTTCGAGGCTCTTGACGGTCTCAAAGGTCGCATGGGCCTTATCGACCACGAGATCCACCGGACTCTTTAAGGCTGCAGCCGTTTGCTTCAAAGCGGTTTCCTGTCTGTGGGTCAATTCCACCACGTTCATACCGGTGGTCATCTCCACACGACGAATGCCAGCCGCAATGCCGGATTCACTCAAAATCTTAAAGGAACCAATGTCGCCGGTGCGCGCAATGTGAGTACCACCGCACAATTCCTTCGACGGTCCGATTTGAAGCATGCGAACCGTATCGCCATACTTTTCACCGAAAAGCATCAGAGCGCCGGATTTTTTCGCTTCTTCGATCGGCATCACACTCGTGATCACCTCCGTGTTTGCCAACACACAGCGGTTGACAATTTGCTCCACTTCATGAATTTGCTCGGCAGTCATTGCTTCGCCATGCGTGAAGTCAAAACGAGCCACATCCGGTCCAACCCAGGAACCCCGTTGCAAAACGTGCTCACCTAACACTTCCCGCAAGCCGTATTGCAACAAGTGCGCGGCAGAGTGGTTGCGGCGGATGGCCTCACGGCGATCACTGTCAATTGCGACATCAAACACATCGCCAACCTTCACGGAGCCTTCTTCGACGTGAGCGTGATGCCCCCAAACGGTAGCTTTCACCTTTTGCGTGTCAATGACACGAATCATGGTCGTGTCATTTTTCATGGTGCCGGTGTCACCCACCTGACCACCGCTTTCGCCATAAAACGGTGTTTTATCCAAAACAATCACGCAATCGTCACCGGCGAAAGCTTCATCGACCTTATCACCGTCTTTATAGAGCGCTAAAACCTTGGCTCCTTTTTCCGCATAGCTCGTATAACCGGTAAACACGGTGTCAGCGCCGGCATAGTCAAGACCAGCCGCCATCTTAAACTTCGCGTTGGCGCGAGCCATGTCGCGCTGATTTTGCATCGCCGCATCGAATCCAGCCATGTCGACTGTCATATTGCGTTCGCGGCAAACGTCAGCCGTCAAATCAACAGGGAAACCGTAGGTATCGTGAAGCTTGAAGGCCACATCGCCCGAAAGCACTGAACCTTTGGTTTGAGCAATGGCGTCTTCCAAAATTTGCATGCCTTGCGCCAAGGTTTGAGCAAAACGACCCTCTTCCTTAGCGATCACGCCTTTGATCTTCGGATTGCGAATTTCAGGATAGGCATCACCCATTTCCTTCACCACGGCATCAACCAAATTGGCAAAGAAGGGCTTTCTCGCACCGAGCTTATACCCATGACGAATCGCGCGACGACAAATGCGACGCAATACATAAGCGCGACCTTCGTTACCCGGCACAATGCCGTCAGCCACGGAGAAAGTGCAGGCACGAATGTGGTCGGCAATCACCTTCAAGGAGGGGCTCGCCGGATCAACGTTTTGAGCGCCGGCGGCTTCCACCGCACTCTTCACGGCAGCCAAAAGGTTCTTGAAAAGGTCAATATCGTAGTTGCTATGAACGTGTTGAAGCACCGCCGCAATACGTTCCAAACCCATACCGGTATCCACTGAGGGCTTCGGCAATTTGTGCATGACACCGTGTTCATCGCGATTAAACTGCATGAACACCAGATTCCAAATCTCAATATAGCGGTCACCATCCTCATCGGGGCTGCCCGGAGGGCCGCCTTGGACTTTTTCGCCATGGTCATAGAAAATTTCTGAGCAGGGACCGCAGGGGCCGGTGTCACCCATCATCCAGAAGTTATCCGACATGTAGCGAGCGCCTTTATTGTCGCCAATGCGAACAATCCGCTCAGCCGGCACGCCGACTTCTTTATTCCAAATATCGTAAGCCTCATCGTCCTCAGCGTAAACAGTCACCCAAAGCTTTTCGGGTGGCAAATGAAAATGTTGAGTCAACAGCTCCCAAGCGTTTTTGATGGCATCGCGCTTGAAATAATCACCGAAACTGAAATTACCCAACATTTCAAAGAAGGTGTGATGGCGCGCGGTATAGCCGACGTTGTCCAAGTCATTGTGCTTACCGCCTGCGCGGATACATTTTTGAGCGGTCGTCGCTCGGGTGTACGGGCGTTTGTCAAAACCTAAAAAAACGTCCTTAAATTGGTTCATGCCGGCGTTCGTAAACAAAAGCGTCGGGTCGTTGCCCGGAACAACCGGACTCGAATGCACAATCGTATGACCTTTGCTTTCAAAAAATTTCAGAAAGGTCTCGCGAATTTGCGATGTTTTCATAAAAAACTCCAAGTTCTCTGCCCGAAACCGCCCCTGGTCAAGGCTAGCCGCGCAGTCTGCAAAATAATTCGTTTATTTTAGTCATTTTTAACCTTGCTTGGCCATAATTGAGTTAACTCAAGAAGCGCATTGACTGAAATTTGCTTTTCGAATAATTTGGGGATATTCTAATTTCCGACATATGTCGTATACAAAGGAAAATTGATGCCTAGACCTTGTCGATGCCGCCGCGTGTGCGAGGAACCACGTTTTCGCACATTCCTTCCTGAAAATCGCTCCAATCTTCCACCCGTGACACTGTTCATTGACGAGTACGAGGTCATCCGCATTGTGGATTTAGAAAATCGATCCCACGAAGAATGTGCACAACAGATGTGTATTTCCCGTACAACAGTCACCGAAATATACGAAAAAGCCCGCACAAAAATTGCAGATGCGGTTGTCAACGGCAGGGGGCTCGTCATTGACGGTGGCAATTATCAAGTTTGTCACGGAAGCTTCAGGCAAAACTGCATAGGCCATTGTCGCTGGGAACACCAACCGCATTGTTTTTCGATTTCAACAAAATCACACGGAGATCTGAAAATGAAAATTGCTGTACCTGTAAAGAACGAACAAATCTATCAACACTTCGGCATGGCTGCCCAATTTAAGGTTTATACCGTCCAAAACGATCAGATTGTCGAAACTGAATTCATTCAAGCTCAGGGACGCGGTCATGGAATGATGTTGGGTCTTTTGACAGAAAACGGTATCGGATGCGTTATTTGCGGGGGTATCGGCAACGGTGCTGTGAGCGCTCTTGACCAAGCTGGCATTGAACTGGTGGCAGGTGTCAGCGGATCGGCCGATGAAGCTGTCGCTCAACTGCTTTCGGGAGAGCTTCAAGGTGATTTACGAGCCGCTTGCGAAAAATCCCAACACGGACATCATCATGCGGACGGATGCGGCTGTGGTTGTGGAGGCGATCACGATGATTGCCAATGCAAGCGATAATTAACAAAGTTCTACCTAAACTCACTGATAATTTATATGGCTGCGCCTTGGTCTGCATTACCCGACCGAGCGCAGTCTCATATGTTGGATGTCTGTCACATTCACGATAAAACGCAATTCAATTAAACGACCCTCCAACGTGTAGGCTCGCCTTTGCAGACTGATTGCCGGATAGGGAACTGAGACGTGAGCCTTTGCTGCTTGGTAAGGATTCAAAAGGACTGCTCGCGCCAAGTCTTCCATTGACGTGATAAAGTAACCATAGCGCTCCTCGTAGAGAACATATAGATTCGCTGAGTGAGCGTCTCTGATGACTTCCGCGGTTAGTCCCGGGAAATCTTTCGCCTTTAGGTAGGTGTCATCGAAAGCGGTCACAACATCCCCATTGCCATAATACAATTCACGACGTATGTGGATGAGTTTTTCCGTTTCGTCACAGTGCATCAGACGAGCCACTTTCAGCGGCGCATCGACCTGCTCAAACAACACCAGTCGATAGTGTGACTCCAACACGGTCGGATCATCGGGCACAAACCAATTAATGCGTTCGCGAAGGCTTTCTAAATTACGGCGGAAACTAGCGACGAACGTCCCCTTGCCTTGGCGTCTGAGTAAAACACCATGAGATTCCAGCTCATGTAAAGCCCTTCGAACTGTTCCCTGACTTACCCCAAAAAGATCGGCTAATTCCAATTCATTTGGAATCGCGTCACCTTGCTTCCAAACCCCGGATCGAATTTTCTCCGTAATAAGATTTTGGACCTCTTCAAACAAAGAACGTTGCCTGGCGCTGTGCATGGAACTTTTCTACAAAAAATGAATCTCATTAATTTTAACTGTTTAGGGTGTCTTATTGCGTTTGTTTACATTACTGCCGCAAAATACTTTTTAATCGCCACTTCATACCCGATCTAAAAAAAGCCGCCCGCAGGCGGCCAAGAGTCTCATTACTTTCCCTATATGGTCGTTATAGATGAATCATTCCAACCCCATCCTTGATTTCAATCTTTGTGCCAAAGGGTTCCGAGAGACTTTGCAAATATCGCAACGTGTCCTCATCGCCGGACAATCGCGGAAGTCCTCGTTGACCACGACTCATTTTCATGCCAAGATCAATCGGATATAAAGTGACTTCTGTCACTTTACCGTCTTCGATGGTCCAACCGGCCATCACGGCACGCCAAATATTGGGCATCACAGGGAAACCGATTGTGCCATTTCGACTACGGTTGTCCATGTAGGCACCGACTTTCATATCCATAGGCAAACGCTGCTCTTGGAACGCGTCCGCAGGTTGAACCGCTGTTGTTTCCGTTTCAAAAATAAAGTTGCCAAGGCTGTAGAAAATAACACCACCTTGATAGCACTCAATGCCCCGTAGCTCATGAGGTCCATGACCGATCACAACAGAAGCGCCGGCCTCAATACAAGCATGACAGAACGTTTTATGAAATTGCGCCGGAAGCGTCGTGTCCTTGCCGGTCATTTCATGGACGTGGAAACTCACGAGCACAACATCCGCCTGACGTTTGGCCTCTTTAATTTCTTCCAAAATTCGGTTCATATCACCGGCATGAGGCACCGTTTCAATAAATTCCTCGTCATCACGGACAAAGTTCAGTTTGCCAAATGGCAAGGACCCTTCCTCAAAGGGCGGCAAATACCCACACTCAATTTTTTGCTCAACCGGCCAATTGACTAATGTCACTCGGGCAAGCTCTTTGACCATGTCGAAATGTTCACCATTGACGTGATACACCGTTTTATACCGCAACGGATTTAATCCAGGTCGACCGACAACATCACCACTCTGAGCGCCAGCTCGAGCCGCGGGATCAAAGGAGGACGTCACACCAATTAAGGCAACACGCGCTTGACGGGTTTCCAAATAGCAAGGGCGAGAGGCTTCTTGAAGCGTCATACCCGTGCCAGCAAAGGTCATATTGCGCTCTTTTAGATGACGGATTGTCGCCGCAATGCCACCTTGACCATAGTCACCGGTGTGATTGTTAGCGGTGTTAAAGAGGTTAAACCCGAAATCCAGCATATCATCAAGCATTTCCGGTTCCGTCATTGCCCAAGTGCCACCGCTTGCCGCAGCAGGGTAACCCTCTTGGTTATGAAACGTCATCTCCAAATTAGCAAAACGCACTTCGTGACGATCGATGAGGTCACACACGTCCTCGTAACCATCGTAGCCGTACTCTCCGATGTGACGTGTAATGAAGCTATCACCGGTTGCGATAAAAGTTGTCTTCATGGCCTAAGCCCCCTATCAAGTGTTTTGATGTTGACCTCTACTATAGCGAAGCCTAAGAAAGTCAATCAGTTAACTGAGTTATTTTGGCGAAATAAGGATCAAAGCATACGCTAAGGCTATCGGTCGAATTCTGATCTATTGCCGGCCGTACTAAAGGAGAGATTATGTGGGACGTATTGCTTAAGGGCGGCCACGTGGTGGACCCGCTTAACAATCGAAACGGCATCATGGATGTTGCCATTGAAAACGGAAAAATTGCAGCGGTGGGTGAAGAGCTGACCGGCTGCGCTAAAGCCATTGATGACTGCACGGGTAAATACGTATTTCCGGGAATCATTGATGCGCACATGCATTTGGGCTCTGTTTACGGTTCACCATACGGTGCCCGCATGACTGCGCTCGCCGGTATAACAACCTGTTTAGACATGGCAGGTCCTTTAGCCGAACTGCTCAACGACGGTCATAAAACGGGCAGTGGCATCAATGTGGCTATAGTCGATCGCATGGAACCGTCTGAATTATGGAAAACCGACACGCCTTCACGCGCCCAAATCGAAGGTTTTGTCAATTCTCAAACTGAAGGCGGTGCCATTGGCGTGAAACTTGTCGGCGGTCACTGGCCGCTCTCGATTGACGCTTGCCGCACCACCATTGAGCTCTGTAACGAAAAAGACGTCTACGTGGCTTGGCATGCCGGCTCTACAACAGCACACTCAGACATTTTGGGTATGCGCCAAGCGGTTGAAACCGCTGGCAACATGCGATTGCACCTTGCTCATATCAACTCTTACTGCCGAGGTCGCGTGAAGGCTGCTGATGAAGAAGCCAATGAAGCCCTTTCACTTTTGAAATCGCATCCCAAAATTTGGTCTGAAGCCTACTTAAGCCCCTATAACGGCACCCATTTGTCTTGCGATGCCGATGGCAATGTCCTCGACTTTGTAACGCGTACCTGCTTGGAAATTTATGGTCTTCCCGTGTCCGCTGATGGCATTCGTGAAGCCTTTAAGCGTCGTTTGCTTTTAACACTGCACGACACCGGCTATATCACCGAAGCGCTTGAAGGATTGGACGCCATGCGTTATTGGGAAGAAAAAGGCACCACAAATGTGGTTGGTTGCTTCCCCGTCAATGCAGCGGTATCTCGCCTGATGCTTGCGCAAGCCAAGCGCGATGATGGCACTTTTGTCGTTGACGCCATGTCTACTGACGGTGGTTGCATTCCGCGTAACGTCATTATTCCGATGGGGTTGAGCTTGGTTCGTTTTGGCGCTATCACCCTTTCTGAGTTTGTTCTCAAAGCAAGTCTTAACGCGGCGCGTCACTTGCGACTCTTTGATCGCGGTCATCTCACCGACGGCGCTGTCGCAGACATTACGGTTGTCGACATGAAGTCATTGACAGCAACCGAAACCTACGTCGACGGCCATATCAACATGAAAGACGGAGTGCTCTACGGTAAGAGTCTTCGTTTCATCACCACTGAACGAGGCGAAAAAGCGCTTCAAGACAAAGGCTATGAAACGATCACGATCGACCTGGCAACCCCTGAACCCGAACGCATCCGCGCTTGATAGGAGTACCCATTATGTCAATAACCGCATGGATTGCCGTAGCGACTATTTTTGCCGTTATCGCTGCCCTTTTGAAAAAGTTTGAGGTGCGTACAACACTTCTGTCAGCTGGTATTTTCCTGTGCCTGATTTCATTGGCACCAATGCAGGCCTTTGACCAATTCGCTAAGATGATGACTAGCGCCACTTTGGTGCAAGCCATCACCGCCGCCATGGGCTTCGCTTTCTTGATGAGCTACACGAAAGCGGACTTGCATTTGGTCACATTGCTCGCAGCCCCTCTTAAGCATTTGGGCGTTTTCTTAATTCCTGCCTGCACAATCGTGACATTGATCGTCAACACGGCGATCCCAAGCGCTGCCGGCTGCGCCGCTGCCGTTGGCGCGACGCTTATCCCGATTATGATCCGCGCTGGCATCAAGCCTGCCGGCGCCGGCGCTGCCGTGTTAGCCGGCACGATCGGCTCATTCTTGAACCCTGGTTCGCCGCACCAAAACATGGTGGGCTCTTATGTTGGCATTTCTGGCATGGAATTTATTCTTCAGAATATGACCACTTATATGGTGCTTTGGGCCATCAGCGTTGTCATGATCACTGTGACGGAATTTGCCCTGCGTGACCATAAAGGCGACGGCAAGATCGAAGGTGACGGCAATTTCGGTGAAACCATTGATCACGTCAATTTGCTTTACGCGTTGGCTCCGCTTGTTCCACTCGTGCTCTTGATTCTCGGCAATACATGTGTGCCGGCGTTAAAGATGGGCGTCGCTCAAGCCATGGTAATCGGCGCGATCTACACCATCATTGTGACACGCACAAGTCCAGCCAAAGCAACCACCACCTTCTTTACCGGTTGTGGTAAAGGCTTTGCAGATATTGTCAGTATCATCGTTTCCGCCAGTGTCTTTGCCATGGGACTTCGTGCCGCCGGTCTTGTTGATGTCATGATTGAAGGACTGAAGTCCTCCAACGAATATGCTCAATGGGGTGGTGTGTTAGGACCGTATTTAATGGCCATTTTGGTTGGTTCGGGTGACGCTGCAACGATGGCCTTTAACGAAGCCGTCACGCCGCACGCAGAAAGTTTCGGAATGAGCATCACGAACCTGGGCAACTTGGCCTATGTCTCCGGTGCGCTTGGTCGCACGATGAGCCCGATTGCCGGTGTGGTGATTGTCATCGCCGGTTTGTGCCGTTCCAATCCTTTGGATCTCGTGAAACGTACAGCACCCGGCATGATTGTCGGTGTGTTAACCCTGCTCTTTGTGTTCTAATATAAAGGACTCAAAACGAACATAACGCCTCAGGGAGTTGATCCTTGAGGCGTCTTTATCCACTCTTCAGTTAGTCTGAACAAGTCGACCAGGCACCATCCCATACGATTCGACGATAGTTTTCCCGGTCCGTGGCTCCTTCGGTTGAGATACAAAGCACACGAGAAGCTTCATTTAGGCCCAGCATTTCCTTAACCGTTTGATACCGTTTATCCCTTAAAAGATCTGCTGTCAAACCAAAAGTGGAAGCTCCGCTTTCTCCTGATACCACGCGATGATCTCCTGGCAAAGGCGCCCCCAAAATACGCATTCCGTCTGCGGCAACGTAATCCGGCATTGACACATAGAAATCCGCGGTTTCTTTCAATATGCTCCAAGCTGACTTACTCGGCACCCCGCAACAAAGACCTGCCATGATGGAATGCATATCGCCCACATAAGGATGAATGCCGCCATCTGCTGCACGAGCTGTTTCATAGAAGCAATTGGCTCCCTCTGGCTCTACAACAATGACCTTCGGACAATCTTTGCCGTAGTATTCAACAAAAAATGCCGCAACTGCCGCCGCCATGGAACCCACGCCGGCTTGAAGAAACAGGTGTGTCGGCGCCTTGGGCAGTGCTTCAACCGCTTCTAGTGCCATCGTCAAATAGCCCTGCATGATCCGCAATGGAATGTCTTCGTAACCATCCCATGCGGTGTCCTGCACCAAAAGCCAGTTGTTTTCTTCAGCCATCTTCGCGGCTAGTTTAACTGTGTCGTCATAGACAAGATCGGTAATACTTGCATCCGCTCCCAATTTCTGAATATTTTGCAGTCTCTCCAGCGCCGTTCCTTTCGGCATTAATACAACGCTTTTCAAACCCAATAGTTTCGCTGTCCAAGCCACACCCCGGCCATGGTTGCCGTCCGTGGCTGTTATTAGTGTCATCCCCTGAACATTTTCTTTGGCCTCAGCACTTACCACAGACTCATAACGAGTGGGCATCCCAAGCTTTTCACTAATTAGTGACGCGACACAATAAGAGCTGCCGAGTGACTTGAAAGCATTTAAACCAAAGCGTGAACTTTCATCTTTAACGTAAAGCGCTTCAACACCGAGTTCTCGAGCCAAAGCTGACAATGACACCATCTCGGTGGGAGCATAACCGGGAATCGAGCGGTGAAAAGCACTAACCTCATTGGCTTTATCAACACCGAACGCATCGTACGATTGATTAGAACCGGACTTTAAACCCGGCACACAACGAATTGCCGAAGACATTTCAACTCCTTATAGGCAAACGACCCGCGACCATTGTAGCGAAAGTACGCGATCACATCATCACGAAAAAAAAGCCCCGACGACTGGATTCAGTGCCGGGGTTCAATCAGAGGGGGATAAATTTAATGTTTCTTCTCAAATGATTTACAGTACCAGGCCGCCAAAAGGCCAACTGCGCTAATACCTATCGCGATAAAATAGGCGATTTGGTATTGGCCGCCCTCAACACTCATACGAATAATATTCGGGCCGATAATGCCAGAAACGGAGAATGCGAGCGCCATTACACCATAATTCATACTAGCGTTTGCCGGTCCAAACTGTTCAGCTACATATCCTGGGAAAATCCCAACACTTGAACCGAAACTCGCGCCGATACAAACCAAACCCAAATAGAAAAGAGCTGCATCGCCTTGACCAGCCATTGACAAGAGCGACAAGCCTAAAACGGCCATAGCAATCGCTAATGCCAAGGTTAGAGCGCGCCCTAGCTTATCCGAGAGAGTCCCCGCTAAAAAGCGCGCAGCCATATTGGCTAGAGCCAAAACGGAAACTGAAAGTACAGCCGCAGACATGCCTAAACCGATCTGAACCTGGGCAACCGTGACTGTTTGAGAAAAAAGCATCAACGGCGAAAGCGTCGCTCCTAAAAAGAGCACAAACATTGCCCAAAACCGCGAGGTCTTCACCATTTGCAACCAATTGAGATCTTCATTGCCAGCTTTAGGTGCCACGGAGCGAGAAGCCGGGAGCTTAATCAGACTTGCACTGGCGATAATGATGACAAAACAAGCAACCGCAAAAAATAGCAAGGTAGTGGTAATTCCATAGTTTTGCGCCAAGGCATTGGCTGTCGGCGGCAAGCAAACGGACCCCAAGCCGTACATGGCACCTACCGAACCACCGGCGAAACCTCGCATCGTCGGGAATAACTTGACAGCAGATGTCACCGTTGCAATCACACAAGCACCAGACCCCATACCAAAACAAATTCCGTATCCGATTAGCAATAAGCTGGAATCCGTGCTGATGCTCATAAGATAGTACCCAAGCGTCACGATCAATCCACCACCGAAAAGGACCGGTCTAGGTCCCAACCGATCAGTGAGAAATCCCGCGGTGACCATAGCTATCGGATTCATGGCCGCGCCAATGCTAAAAACATAGGTTAACGATGCCACCGTCACTGTCGCTCCGGCGATCACCGAGTAGTGTTGTGCAAGCCATGTGGAGTAAACGCTCCAAGCATAAAACGAGCCCAGGCAAAAATTCACCACCCAGAACAGCACCAGGTAAAACCAACGCTTGTTATCTTGCATAAAAACCTCTTAGTCGAAAACTTCGGTCAATCTTATAAAGAGGATTAAACTCGGGAAAGCAATCAGTTAACTGATATCCAACATAGCAAAACTTCTAAAGGCGATTGCAAGCGTGTTGAACAAAAATAGAAGTGCCCTTTTGGGAACCGACTTCAATAGATTCATTCCCAAATGAGTGTGAACTTAAGTCCTACTGTTTTAAAAAAAGCAGCATGAGTCGTTTCCGGAGGGCAAGAAATTGCCTTCCGGTTTTTCTTGAGCCAATTACATTAGGACAGTTTTCGGGCTGGGTTCCCCGACCGTCTGTTCGTTACGGTTAAAACGATATTTCGGAGCATATCGACTATGGATATCAACAATCAATACACAGACGAGATGGTGAAATTCCGTCGTAGTCTGCACGCCAAACCTGAAACCGGCTGGACCGAATTCAGGACAACAAGCATTATTGTTAATCGCCTTAAAGAATTGGGATTTGAAGTGCTCGAAGGCACCGCTGTGATCAATCCTGATTATGTAATGGGTCGCTATCCCGACGAAGTTAAACTGGGTGTGAAGCGCGCTCTTGAAGCGGGCGTTAAGCAAGAAGATATCGATGCGATGCAAGGTTACACCGGCGCTGTAGGCATTTGGAAAACCGGTCGTCCCGGCCCTGTGACTGCTTTGCGCTTTGACATTGATGCACTGTATGTTCCAGAAACAACGGATCCCAATCACCTCCCGAACAAGGAGGGATTCGCTAGCGAATATCCTGGTCAAATGCATGCTTGCGGGCATGACTGCCACACCGGTGTTGGATTGGCTATCGCCCACTGGATCGTTGATCACAAAGATGAACTGTGCGGCACGATCAAACTGTTATTCCAACCGGCCGAAGAAGGCACGCGTGGCGCCATGGCCATGGCTCAAAGCGGCATCGTTGACGATGTCGATAATTTATTTGCAAGCCACATCGGTTGCACACCGCGTTTAGGTTACGTCACTGTCACTTCGCCGGGTTACAACGCCACCATTAAATTTGACGTTTCCTTCACCGGCAAACCCGCCCACTCGGTGGCCAATCCTCAAGACGGTCGTAACGCATTGATGGCCGCCTGCCACACTGCCGTCATGATCGGCAGCTTGCCGCGTCATGGAGCCGGCTTGACAACCGTAAGCTGCGGCAAACTCATGGCAGGCGAAATGCGCAATGTCGTTCCTGTTCACGCCACCATGCAAATGGAAGTCCGTGGCGCCACGAACGAACTGTGCCAATACATTTTCTCTCAGGTTGAACGCGCAGTGAAAGCCAATGCGGAAGCGTTTGACGTTGAGTACAAGATCACCAAAGTTGGTGAAGCCTTCACAATGAACCCAACTCCGGAACTCGCCAAACTCATTGAAAAGTGCGCCGGCGAAGTCGTCGGAGCCGATCACGTTGACTACTACAGTGAAAAAGGCGGTAGCGAAGACGCCACCATTTTGATGGCCCGCGTGCAACAACACGGAGGCAAAGCGGCTCATTTCTACTATGGAGCCGATCACAACGGTCAACACCGTTCGGACTTTGATCCGGATGATGTGAAGAGTATGCCGGTGGGTTTCAGCGTGCAAGTCAAGCTCATTGAAGCAACCAACGGCTTACATAAATAAAACTAACTCAAACCCCTTATAGGAGTCTGTGCTATGTCTCTTACTTTCTGGGCGGCCATGGTCATTATCGCATTGACCGTTGTCGCATTGGTCAAGCGCTATGAAACGCGCCTGGTGCTCTGTATCGCCGGTCTTCTCATGTGCTTGATTTCCTTAGATCCAATGGCGGCATACAACCAATTTGCCAAGTCAATGACCACCGGCAATTTGATTCAATCAATCTGCTCGGCGATGGGCTTTGCATTTTTGGTGAGCTACACCAAGTGCGATATCCATTTGGTGCAATTACTTACCCGCCCGATGAAGACCTTAGGTTTGATGATCATCCCGTGCTGCACGATTTTGACAGCCGTGATTAACGCCGCCATCCCGTCAGCTGCCGGTTGCGCTGCTGCTGTGGGCGCCACGTTGATCCCGTTGATGATCCGCTCCGGCATCACCCCAGCCGGCGCTGGCGCTGCCATTTTGGCCGGCACCTATGGTTCCAACTTCAACCCGGGCGGCGCACACCCGGTGATGATTTCCGGCATGGCTGGCATTGAACCGATGGAATTCATCATTGAGCATGCTTCAACCTACGCCGTCTTGTCGCTTTGCGGCGCCTTGTTGATCACGGTCGTGGAGTTCTTCTTGAAAGACCACAAAGGCAGTGGTCAAATGGGCGATATTCAAACAGACGCCACGGGTGGTATTCAAAAAGTGAACATCATCTATGCCATCGCCCCGATGGTTCCGCTGGCTATCTTGTTGCTGGGCAACACTTACGTTCCCGCTATCAAGATGGGCGTGGCCCAAGCCATGATGATCGGTGTGACCTATACGATGATTGTCACGCGTGTCAACCCCCAAGAAGCGTTCAAAACGTTCTTCAGCGGCGCTGGCAAGGGTTATGGTGACGTCTTAGGTATCATCATTGCCGCTGGCGTGTTTGCTTGTGGTCTTCGCGAAACCGGTGTGGTTGATGCCTTGATTGAAGCATTAAAGAGCGCCGGGGACTATGCCCGTATCGGTGGTGCAATGGGTACGTTTGCCATGGCCGTTTTAACTGGTTCCGGTGACGCTGCAACCTTTGCATTTAACGAAGCTGTAACGCCCCACGCCGCCGCGCTTGGCATGACGATCTCTGATTTGGGCAACACCGTGATGTGTGCCGCTCAGTTAGGTCGTACGACCAGTCCGATCGCCGGTGTCGTGATTTTGATTGCCGGTATGAGCCGAGTTTCTCCGATTGACCTTGTGAAACGCACGTGTGTTCCGATGGTCATCACTTGGTTCGTGCTGATCCTCTTCTTGGATTAAAAATTCCCTACTCAGCGGGGCAGTTCTTGCCCGCTGATTTTTTATACCCCTCATGGAGGAATTAAAAATGAATGAACAATACACTCAGGAAATGGTGCAGTTCCGTCGCACCATTCACAAGCGCCCTGAAGAAGGCTGGACGGAATTTGAAACGATGAATATCGTCGTCAAGCGTCTTCGCGAACTCGGGTTTGATGTCGTGATGGGCACAAAAGCCATTAATCCGAAATTCGTCATGGGTCGCGACCCCAAACTCGTTGAAGAAGCGATGCAACGCGCCCGTGAACATGGTGTATCTGAAGAGTTCTTGGCTGAAACCGAGGGCTACACAGGCTGTGTCGCCGTTTGGAATACCGGTCGACCGGGCCCTGTGACCATGTTCCGCCACGACATGGACTGCGTGCTCGTTCAAGAAACCAATGATCCGAAACACGAATCCAATGCCGGAGGCTACTGCTCGGAACGCGCCGGTCTCATGCACGCTTGCGGGCATGACGCTCACACGTCAGTTGGCTTAGGCGTCGCTCACTGGATCGTTGACCATAAAGACGAACTTTGCGGAACGATCAAGCTCTTATTCCAACCGGCTGAAGAAGGTACTCGCGGCGGTCTTCCAATGTCTGAAAGCGGCTTGCTTGATGACGTGAACTATATTATTTGTTGCCATATTGGTAGCGGCATTCGGTTGCATGAAATCGGACTCTGCCGTCAAGGATTCTTGGCTACCAGCAAAATTGACATCACCTTCACCGGCAAAGCCGCTCACGCTGGCGCCAATCCAGAAAAAGGTCGCAGCGCATTGTTAGCGGCTTGCTCAACGGCCACGATGCTTGCCGGTATCCCGCGTAACAGCCAAGGCGATACTCGAATTTCCATTGGCCGCTTAGTAGCTGGCGAAGGTCGCAATGTTGTTCCTGTTCATGCGAAGATGCAAATTGAAGTGCGCGGTCAAACTGAAGAAGTTAACCAATACATGACCGATTATGTTGAACGCATCGTTAAAGGTAATGCTGAAGCCTATGACGTTCAATACCAATTTGAGAAAGTTGGGGCCGCAACGACGCTTCAAACAACGCCTGAAGTTATTGAAACACTGGAAACCATTGCTCACGAAATTCCTTTCATCACGAAGGTTTACCCAGACGTCAAGATTTCGGGATCAGAAGACTGCACATGGCTTGTCCGTAAAGTGCTTTCTCACGGTGGTAAGGCCGGGTTCTTCCTTTTCGGTTGCAACGAACACGGCCATCACAAAGGCGACTTTGAAATTCAAGACAGTGAAAGTATGCCCGAAGCTTTTGAAATGTTCACTCGCTTCTTGGAGAAGACGAACAAGGCATAATTCTCAAGCAAAAGGAACTTTTGGTCCATCTTAAGGGAATTCCCCGTTTAGCCTGTCGAGCTTTTCGACAGGCTTTTTTTAATATTGGTATTCGAAGTGACAGCGATCAGTCACAGTCGTCAAAAAGCGCAATTCCACTAAATTATTATTGATATCGAATGTTTGACGCTGTTGAATAATAGCAGGGTAAGGCACCGGCACATTGGCTAGCTTTGCCTGATAAGCATTTAAAAATGTGGCCTTCTGAATATCGCGCACATGTAAGATCGTCACGTCGCAGACCTTTTGATAAAAATGATACAGGCTCGCCTTTTGACCTCTGAAAATTTCTTCAGTTAAAGTGGGAAAAAAGCGACGGCGCAAAAAAAGCTCATCAAACGAATCCACGCTTTGCAAATGCCCTTCATCCAAGCAAGCATAATGAAGGCGACGAATGTGAATGACTTTTTCTGTTGGATCTTCAATACCCATCAAAAGCATCGTGCGATGAGATGGAGGGATTACTTCATAAAGCGTGAGCTTTGTCGTTGTTTTCCACTGTTTGTCCGGATCATCTGGTCGGACGGGAATGAATTTATGGTAGAAATAATCAAAGCTGCCTTCGTAACTACTGACATAGGTCCCTTTGCCCTGTTTTCTAACCAATAATCCCTCATTGACTAACTCTCTCAGGGCTCGACGCATGGTCCCTTGGCTCACGTGAAAAAGCTGGGCCATCTCGATTTCATTAGGCAACTGATCATCATGGCGCCAAGTGCCATCTTGAATTTTTGCGATAATCGAACGCTTGACTTGTTCAAAAAGCGGAACCCGACTGGCCATGCCGGGCAAAGCCGATCGCAAAGGGTTGGGGTCATCAGATAAGAGTCGATCCATCGATTGCGTCCAGAAAACAAAAAAGCAACCTGATTATATAAATGGAAACTTCTTTTTTCTACGAATTACCTTTTATTTACCTGGGACAAAGCAGGAAAATGCTGTGTTTCTAAGTAATTAGTCTAAGAAATGTGAACATTGATGATCCTAAAATGTCAATGCTATCTGATATCTGACTTGGATATTTCCCTAAAAATCCCCAAAGAAAAGATTTGAACGGATTAAGATAGCGGGGTATCGGTCCAATTGTGACTGAATATTTCAAATTGTTTTCTTCCCGCAAGGAGCACAAAACATGTCTTATACGCTCATCGTAAGCCTCGTGGTCGTCTGCGTGACGGTCTGGGCGCTTATTAAACGTTATGAAACACGTATGGTGCTTATCACTGCCGGTTTGGTCATGGCATTCGCTTCTTTGGAACCGATGATGGCCTTCCAACAGTTTGATAAGTCGATGACCAACGCAAACTTGATCATCGCCATCTGCTCGGCAATGGGTTTTGCCGGTGTGATTTCGCTTACGAAGTGCGACGTCCAATTGGTCGCCTTGTTGCTCAAGCCGTTGCGCAGTATGGGCATTTTCTTGTTGCCCGCCAGTATGTGTGTTGCCGGCTTCTGCTCTGTGGCTATTCCGTCTACGGCAGGTCTTTGTGCTGCCGTCGGTCCGACGTTGATTCCGATTTTGGTTCGCGCCGGCTTCAAGCCCGCTATTGCAGCCGCAGCATTGGTTGCCTCCGTGTTCCCCGCCTTCTTTAACCCGGGCGTTTCTCATGACGTCTTCGTTGCTAAGTTGGCCAACATGGATGTGATGGACTTGATCGGTTCCGTTTCTATGCAAGTTCTTGTTGTTGTCGCAACGTTGATTGTTGCTACGACAGTGATCTGCCTTGTATACAAAGATTACACGCGTCCCGACAAGAACGGCACGCCAGCCGAACAAAAAATGGCATCTAACTTGCCGGATAAGATCAACCTCGCTTACGCTATCGCTCCGTTGGTTCCGATCGGTTTGTTGCTTGTTTGCACGCTTTACTTCAATTTCAAGATCTCTGTGGCAACCGCTATGTTGGTTGGTGCTATCTATGCTTTAGCCGTTACTCGTACGAGCCCGGCAGATTGCACGACGAAGTTCTTTGAAGGCATGGGCAGTGGCTACGCTAAGATTCTCGGTATCATCATTGCCGCCGGTGTGTTCGCTGCTGGCTTGCGCGCCGCTGGTGTTATTGACCTCTTGGTTGAATTCTTACAAAACTCCAACGAATGGGCCAAGATCGGTGGCGCATTTGGTCCGTTCATCATGGGTGTGATGACCGGTTCCGGTGACGCTGCGGCTTTCGCCTTTAACGAAGCCGTGACTCCGCACGCTGAATCCTTCGGTATGGAAATTCACAACTTGGGTATGCTTGCTGCCTTCACCGGCGGTTTGGGCCGTACCGCTTCCCCGTTGGCCGGCGGTGTGATTTTGGTCGCTGGTTTGGCAGGTGTGAACCCGATGGACATTGTTAAGCGTTCTGCTCCGGTTGCTGTAATCGGTTTGATCGCTACCTACATCGTCTTCTAAGATTTAGACAATAGATCTTAAGAGTTTTAATTCAAACGCTCCCAGGGGATTCCTCGGGGGCGTTTTTGTTTGACAAGGATACGCTTTCCGACAACAATCTCGTTAGTCTTATATTTCCAGGAGATTTTTTTGAATAACGACACGATTTTTATACGACAAGAAACCGCCTCAGACATTCTCAAAACTCAGAAAGTAATCCAAGAAGCGTTTTCTAACGTCAAAGAAAGCGATCAGAGCGAACACGAGCTAGTGAATAAATTGAGGAAGCTTCCCCAATTTATCCCAGAACTTTCACTAGTCGCCGAATCGATAAACAGAGAAATTGTCGGTCATGTGCTTTTATCTGAAGTGCAAGTTGTCTCTAATAAACGAATAGGAAAACTGCTTGCTCTGGCTCCACTCTCGGTTTCACCAGCCTGGCAAAAACAGGGTATCGGCAGCGCACTCGTCAACGCAGCTCACCGCGAAGCAACTCGCTTAAATTACAAGGGAATTGTCGTCTTAGGCAACCCGGGATACTACAGCCGCTTTGGCTATGTAAGAGCCTCAGAGTTTGGCATCATGATGCCGTTTCCCGATCACATGGACTGTTGTCTCGCAATAGCGTTACAACCCAACAGTCTCGACGACATGAAAGGCGATATTGTTTATCCCAAGGTCTTTTTTGAATGATTGACGCGGGCGAAAACCCGCGTCAATCAAAAGAAATCATTAAGCGATTTTTGAATACCCACCGGCTCGATCCGACTCTCGAAGATAGCGGTCAAATTGCATAGCGACGGCCCGCACAAAAATCTTGCCTTTCGGACTGACAACAATCGCTTCAGGCGTCAACTCAACCAAGCCAACCTTTTCATAATTGCGTAGCTTGCGAAGCTCATAGGCAAACGTCTCATCAAAATGAATGCCAAAGCGAGACTCTATCTCCGCTTTCTCAAGTTTAAATTGACACATAATCGTCATGATCACCGCATGACGCAACTGGTCCTCTTCTGACAGCTTGTAACCGCGGTTCGTCGCTAAGCGCCCTTCGCGGATGGCTTCGTAATAGCTCGGAAGATCTCGTGGATTGCAAGCGTAACAATGATGGATATTACTGATTGCTGAAACGCCCAAAGCAACCATATCACAGTCAGGACGAGTGGAATAACCTTGGAAATTGCGTTGTAACTTTCCTTCTTTTTGCGCAATGGCCAACTCGTCTGTGACCTTCGCGAAATGGTCCATTCCAATGTAACGGTAACCATTTTGCGTCAATCGGGTAATCGCATCCATCATGATGTGAACCTTCTCAACCGTCGAAGGCAAATCCGCATCGAGAATTCGGCGCTGAGGCGGAAAAATATGCGGTAAATGCGCATAGTGATAAAGGGCAATACGGTCCGGAGATAGCTCCAAAACTTGATCAAGCGTTTTTTCAAAGCTCTTGCGAGTTTGTTTGGGCAAACCGTAAATCAAATCCATGTTGATCGAATGGAAACCTGCTTCACGAGCCGCCAGCATGGTGTCGCGCGTCATTTCAAAAGGTTGGATGCGATTGACCGCCTTTTGAACGTCGGGGTTAAAATCCTGCACCCCGCAACTCATGCGATTTAAGCCAACTTTCGCCAACGTTTGAACCTTTTCAGGAGGACAGGTTCGTGGATCCACCTCCATTGAAAACTCTCCCCCCTCTTGCAACGGGAAATGTTCTGTGATCAATGCCATCACCCGTTCAATTTCATCGTTATTTAAGAAGGTTGGCGATCCCCCTCCAAAATGCAATTGACTGACCGTGGTATTGCCAGTAATGCGCTCCTTGACCAATTCAATTTCTCGTCCAAGCACATCCAAGTATTCGCCACTTTTGCTGTGATCACGAGTGACTTGCTTGTTGCAGCCGCAGTAAAAACAAATGTCATTGCAAAAAGGAATATGAACATAAAGGCTTAGCGGTTTTTCGGCTTCGCGTTCTTTAAGAGCCTTCTCATAGTCGGCCGCTGTAAACGTTTTCTGAAAACGGTCTGCCGTCGGATAGGAGGTATAACGCGGAGCAGGCACATCAAATTTTTGCAACAGCTCTAAGGATGGCAATTCCACGCCTGTGGTGTTTGGGTCAATCGTTAGCATTTTATTAAATGTCTTTTATTGATTTAGATTAAAGTTCTGTTATCATTTCACCGTTGATTATTTGATAAATATCAATGATCCGACGGCTGGTTAATCGTATTGTATTCTGCCTTGCAATTATTACCAGAAACTGAAAGACAGAGCGACACACACGGACAGACTCGGTTCTTGATAATTAATTGATTTCTAATTAAAGCTAGCTTCCCATGTCGAATATGCCCACTACGATCAACGCAGTGCCCACGCTTCGCGTGAACTGTTCACACTGCAACCTTCGTGAACATTGCGTACCGCTCGGACTCTCCTTAAAAGACATTGACCGTCTTGAGGATTTGGTCTCGTCCCGCAAGCGTATTCGACGAGGAGAGCCTTTGTTTCGCGCCGGTGACAAATTTGATTGCATCTACGCAATCCGTTTGGGCTTTTTAAAAAGCTCGGTGATGAGCAGCGACGGGCGGGAACAAGTCACGAATTTTCACATGTCGGGCGAGTTGCTGGGATTGGACGGCATTGCCAATGATGTGTATTCATGTGATGTGGTCGCTTTGGAAGATACCGAAGTCTGTATGATTCCATATGAGCGGATTTTGGCTGCCTGTAACGAAATCCCCGATTACAGCATTCATTTTCAGAAAATTCTCTCCCGCGAAATTGTTCGCCAACACGGCTTGATGCTGTTGTTAGGCTCCATGCACGCTGAAGAACGGCTCGCGGCATTTCTCTTAAGCTTGGCTCAACGTTTCGAATCTCGCGGTTATTCCCGCACAGAGTTTGTCCTTCGAATGACTCGCGCGGAAATCGGCTCTTACCTGGGACTTAAACTCGAAACGGTTAGCCGCGTTCTCTCTCGATTCGGTCACGACAATTTGATTGCCGTGAATCAAAAACACGTTCACATCATTGATGCTGACGGACTAAGAGCTATTGTCTCGGGGCAAAACCCTGAGATGCTCCAAGTTTGATTCTTTTTGAGAGCATGCTAAAAAAGTTTATCTGCTTTATTCCGATGGCGCTTGTCGTCACATCGGTTAGTGCCGCAACTGACTATATCGATCTTTTAGGCGATATCACCATTGAAGACGAATTGGCACAAGCGGTCGAGTTGCGCGAAGCGCGCTCTCGCGTCGTGATGCCTGAAGATTCCGTCTGGGAGACCATTCGCAAGGGATTTGCTTTAAATGATCTCCCCGAAACCGTCGTTGACGCGGAATTGCGTCGTTACACCCAGGCGCTCAACTACACGCAAAGCATGGCGTTGCGAGCTCGGATGTATCTGTACTTCATTGTGTCTGAAACGCAGCGGCGAGGCATGCCCACTGAAATTGCGCTATTGCCTTTTATCGAAAGCGCCTTTCAACCTGAAGCGCTCTCGCGCTCGAAAGCTGCGGGTCTTTGGCAGTTTCTGCCTTCAACTGGAGATATTTTCAATTTGCGTCAATCCAGTTGGCGCGACGCGCGTTTAGACATCATTGAGAGCACTCATGCCGCGCTTGATTATCTCAACGCGCTTTACGCTCAATTTAATGACTGGCATTTGGCACTTGCCGCCTACAATTGCGGCGAGGGCACCGTGCGTCGTGCCATTGAAGCCAACCGAAAACGCGGTGAACCCACTGATTTCATGCATTTGCGTTTACCTCGTGAAACAAAACGCTATGTCCCCAAACTTTTGGCAGTTAAACGTCTCATTGCCACACCAGAAGCGTTTGGTCTGGAACTACCGGCTATCCCCAATGAACCTTATTTTGTCCGAGTCAATAAGGATCGAGATTTGGATCTAGAGACAGCGGCTCAATTAGCAGAAACGGACTTAGATGAATTTCGTTTACTAAATCCCGGCTATAACCGCCCGGTCGTTGTCGCAGCCCACCAAGGATCAATCCTGATTCCCGCTGCGAAAGCTGACGCCTTCGTCTCAAATCTCATTAATTGGCAGGCAACAGGAAAGCCGCTGTCGAATTGGTCCACCTACACGATGCAGGGTAAAGACACACTCTCTTCCGTCGCCAAGCGTTTCGGGATGACTGAAGAAGAGTTGCGAGCCGCCAATAAAATTCCGAAAAACCGGCGAGTTCAAAACGGCAGCACATTGTTGGTCAAAAACAACGACCCGGTTGCCCTCGCTCAAGGAATCACCTTAAGCGAATCCGAGTCTCAACTAAAACTCGAACCGCTACCAACGAAGCGTCGCATCACTTATCGAGTCCGAAAAGGAGACAGCCTGTCAAAGATTGCTGCGCGTTTCGGCATCAAGACTGCAGACATTCGTAAAGACAACCATTTGAAAAATAATCGCATTTTGGTCGGACAACGCTTGCGTTTGGCAGTCCCCGACCGAACACGAAAGCGTTTGCAAGACACCACTTATCGAGTTCGCGCAGGTGATACGCTTTTTACGATCGCCAATCGCCATCGCACAACTGTCAGCGCAATTAAGGACGCCAATCATCTCACGGATAACACGCTATCGGTCGGGCAGCGGCTTCGCATTCCGCATTAGCCTCTTTTAGGCTTTTCTCTAAGGCCTGCCCTTGATACAATGAGCGAGTTGAATAATTTCTTATTAGAGGGGACGACATGGGTTTTCTTCAAGGCAAAAAGATTTTAATTACCGGCATTGTCAGTAACCGCTCCATCGCTTACGGCATTGCAAAATGCTGTCATCGTGAAGGCGCTGAATTGGCTTTTTCTTATGCCAATGAGCGCTTTAAAGAGCGTTTGACCGGTTTTGCAAAAGAATTCGGCAGCGACATTGTCTTGCAAATGGATGTCAGCAGCGACGAACAGATCAACAATACTTTTGAACAACTCAAAGAACGTTGGGGATGCTTGGACGGCGTTGTTCACTCCATCGGCTTTGCCCCACGTGAGGCAATTGCCGGCGATTTCTTGGAAGGATGCACCCGCGACGCATTCAAGATCGCCATGGATATCTCCGCTTACTCTTTCCCGGCAATCGCCCGCGCTGCCCTGCCTTTAATGCAAGGACGCAACGGCTCGCTTGTCACCTTGACCTATTTGGGTGGAGAACGCGTTGTTCCGAACTACAACACAATGGGCTTGGCGAAAGCGGCGTTGGAAGCCAGCACCCGTTACATCGCCAGCTCAGTCGGCCCCAAGGGCATCCGTTGCAACGCGATTTCCGCCGGTCCTGTTAAAACGCTCGCGGCTTCGGGCATTCAGAACTTCTCGAAGCTTTTACACATCATGGAAGACTCCGCTCCGCTTCGTCGCACAGTGACAATTGAAGAAATCGGTAATTTAGCCGCTTTCCTCTTGTCCGATCTCTCCACCTGCATCACCGGAGAAGTCATCCATGCGGACTCCGGTTTCCACTGTGTTGCCGTTAACGCACCAGAGGATGTCTAACCGTATACAATAACGGGGAACAACCGATAACTCTCGGAGCCGAACAAGGCGTATTGTTCGGCTCTTTTTTCGTTTTCAACATGACTGACTTTAAAACCGCCGCCATCTTTGTCAAGCGAACCGAACCCATGGGGGAAGCGTTGCAATTGCTCCTTTCCATCCTTGAAAAGGAAGGAGTTCAGGCACTACTAGAAGAAAGTACGGCAAAGCACATCCCGGGGGCCGTTGGTTACGATCTCAACACATTGGGACAAAAAGCCGATCTGATCATCATCATCGGAGGGGACGGAACCACCCTGGGCATTGCCCGTCGCATGGCGTGTTACCACCTGCCAATGATTGCGATCAATGCAGGGCGACTTGGATTCATTACCGACTTTTCGCTCAAAGACATGCACAAAACGCTTCCTCCCCTTTTACACGGGGAATACTCAGCAGACACTCGTGGTATGCTTGAAGCGAAAGTTTTACGTCGCGGAAAATGTGTTTTCACCGCGACGGCCGTCAACGATGCGGGAATCACGCACGGACGCGCCGGCTCCATGGTGGAGTTTAACGTTTCAGTCGACGGTTCCCCCATGGCGACACAGCGCGCTGATGGCGTCATTGTGGCCACTGCGACTGGCTCAACGGCTTACGCCTTGGCTGCGGGCGGCCCCATTTTGCACCCATCTTTAAACGCCATGGTGTTGGTTCCTGTGGCGCCGCACACGCTCACGAATCGCCCCATAGTGCTTCCCGGCAATTGCACTGTGGAAATTTCACTTATCGCCGCAAAAGAAGCGGCAGTGTACTGTGACATGCAAGATTTCTTTTCCATGCAAATTGATGACGTATTGCGGATTACGTCAATACCGAAAAGCTTTGTCCTTTTGCACCCACTCAATCACAATCACTACAAGACGCTACAACAAAAGCTTTACTGGAATTCCATGCCCAGCGCGGGCGCTGAAGAAAAACAATAACCGGACAACTCGCCTATGCTCACCCACCTCTCTTTAAAAGACTTTGTCATCGTGCCCCAACTCTCGCTGGAGATTGAACCTGGGCTGACGGTTTTAACCGGTGAAACTGGTGCCGGCAAATCCATTTTGATAGACGCCTTGGGGTTGGTGTTAGGCGATCGGGCCGATATTGGAGTCATTCGAGAAGGCGCGAAGTCCACGGACATTTCCGCAATTTTTGAAGTTAGCGAAAAAATCCATGACTATCTTAAAAACGAGGCGCTGGTTGACGATGAGGCCGATTTGATTGAAAGGACTGTCATTGTGCGCCGAACAATTGATAGAAGCGGTCGCTCTCGAGCATGGATTAACGGCATCAATGTTACCGCTGGGCAATTGCGAAGCTTAGGGGAGCGACTTTTGGACATTCACGGTCAGCATGCCCATCAATCACTTCTAAAGCTTTCAGGACAGCTTAATTTATTGGATGAGTACGGCGCCTATCGAGAAGAGCTCAATAACGTCAAAGAGACGTTTACTCGATGGAAAACAGCCGCCTCTCAACTCGAACAAGCAAAACTTAATGCGCAAAAATTATCCGAAGAAGCAGAGCGACTGGCATGGGTATATGAGGAACTCTCAGCGGTTGCACCCAAAAAAGATGAATGGGAAGAACTCAATAATGAACATCGGCGATTAGCGAATGCCCACGATATTTTGGAAGAACTTGACATCGCGGCTGAGGAGCTTTCCCAAGTCGACGGGAGCGCGATTGACATTTTGTCTAAACACGCTTCAGCGCTCGAGTCATTGGCAACTGTTGATGAACACCTCGGAGCAATTGCCGCACAACTGAATGAATCGCTGGCGATTGCCGAAGACGCCGTCAGGGAATTGGAACGCTACCGTGATCGAACGGACCTCGATGAAAGTCGATTCGATGAGGTCGATGCTCGAGTTTCCCTTTACTTCAATACAGCCCGTAAATTTCATGTGCTTCCCGAAGCGCTGTATGAAAAACTCGAGGAAACGGAGAAAAAGTTAAAAACCCTCCAGGAAGGTTCAGATCTCGAAGCGCTACAACACGAGGAACGCAACGCATGGCAAATCTACAAGACTGCCGCCACGCGCCTTAGCCAACTCCGTCGACACGCCGCAAGAGATTTAGGTCAGAAGGTCACTGAAGCGATGCAGTCCTTATCTATGAAGGGAGGCTCTTTTGAAGTGATTCTCAAAGAAACGGATCCTTCTGCGTCAGGGCTTGAACATTGTGAATTCCTCGTGGCTGGCCACACAGGCGTTACCCCCAGACCACTAACTAAAGTGGCCTCCGGCGGCGAACTTTCGCGTATTAGTTTGGCGATCGCGGTCATCACCTCTTCTGCCACACCAGTGGATACTTTAATTTTTGACGAGGTTGACTCCGGCATCAGCGGCGCAGTCGCTGACGTCGTCGGAAAACTGCTAAAAACCCTTTCATTAACGCGCCAGGTGCTTTGCGTGACCCATTTGCCGCAAGTCGCGGCCTACGGGAAAAGTCATCTTCACATCAGTAAGTCAGAGGAGAATGCCACCACGGTAAGCCGCGTCAACGCATTAGCAGAAACTGAACGTGTTCAGGAACTTGCCAGAATGTTAGGCGGTGAGCACGTTACTGAAAAAGCGCTCGAGAACGCAAGAGAACTGATACAAATCGCCCAACATTACAAAAACTAAAAAAAGGTGACCAACAAGTCACCCTTGTCTAAATTACAGAGGCTTTTGCGCCTGCTGTGATTTCTGCTGATTTTTCTCTCTGCATTCCTTGCAAATGCCATACAAACAAAGCGTGTGGTGTTCCAAGGCGAATCCATAGCGATCGGCAATTTC
Source organism: Candidatus Aphodousia faecipullorum (assembly GCA_018714205.1). GTDB lineage: Bacteria > Pseudomonadota > Gammaproteobacteria > Burkholderiales > Burkholderiaceae_F > Aphodousia > Aphodousia faecipullorum. The sequence goes on along the minus strand of DVNR01000003.1, from coordinate 8,662 downwards.
TTGTTGGCGGCGTTCGATTTCCACATCGACAAACTCCTCGACCTTGCCGCACTGAACACACACTAAGTGATCATGATGTTCCGGCTCTCCAAGTTCATACGTCGCGCTGTCAGATTCAAAATGATGACGCCGCAAAATACCGGCAACCTCAAATTGAGACAGAACACGATAAACCGTGGCTAAGCCAACATCCTCACCCTCGTCTCTAAGCATTGAAAACACTTGGTCAGCCGTCAAATGGCGCTCTCCTTCCGAGGCTGCTTTCTGGAAAATATCTAAGATGCGCAGACGCGGAATCGTCGCTTTAAGTCCTAAACTTTTCAAATCACTCGAATCGTATTTCAATTCATTCACCTTTACCAATATTGACCGTCAACGGCACAAACCACAAACGTCAATATGAGCTCAAATAGATGGTCTCTCGTATATTATCATGCAGAGAAAGCAACAAACGCTTTGATCTCAAGTTTTTTTGTTAACCTTCGCAACCGAAGCCAAACTCAAAGTTCAAAGAGAGTTTTTAACTCCTCCACGGTCAGCCGTTCATCGAAAGGCAAATACTGACCTTTGGAATTTTTAAACACGCCGTACGGAACAGCGCGACAACCAGCCCGACGGTGCAGTTTTGTGTTAACCCAAACTTTGTCGCGAACATCAACAGGTAAATCTTCGACTTTGCCGTAACGGATTCCCCGGAAATCAATGTCGCTGAAATGTTCAAAATGCTCGTTAAGTTTCGCCAGAGGGTCCTTGTCAATCAAAATCGTTGTCGCTTGAGGCTCGGAGTGAATATTCATAAACGAAATCGGACAAAATACAAACTCAATCTTATCCAGAAAGGGTTCAAGCTTGCGGTGCAAATGCCAGCAGTCACGACATTGAGTGTCAAAAGCGACATACGCTTTAGGACGACCCGCTGGTCCCTTTGACGAAATGCCGGTTGCCTCATTTTGAAATGATTCAAACATTTTCTTTCCGTCCCAAATGACCGGAACATTCGCTGGATCTGCATGCGCTACCGGTACGGCAGTAGAAAATAAAAGAGCTAAAGCGGTCCCGAGCGAACGACGACGTGTGAAAGTCAACATGGCGTTCTCCACAATGAATATCGATTCACGTAAATTTGAAAAAATTAACTCAATTTTAGGCGTAAGCGCTGACATTAGTTTATCATTACGGGGTTATGAAGTAGCTCGACTGTTCGAGTTGGGTTCGTGTCGTGCGTCTTTTGGGTTTTCAATGCGCTAGCACAAAAATTTCGACTGTTTTGATGTACGTATGATTAAAAAATGTGTACTGGCCGGCTCCATGGGTGCCGCTCTTTGTTTGACGGGCTGTGCCCAGATCGAGTCCCAATGGGATTCGTTCACGGATTGGTTCCAACCGACCGAAGCCATCACGTCCCTAATTAATCCCTATAGACCCGATATGCATCAGGGTAACTTGGTCACCAAAGAAATGGTGGATCAGTTGCACATCGGCATGACACAGCTACAGGTGCAATTTTTGCTGGGCGTGCCGCTTTTGCGGGATATGTTTCACCAAAACCGTTGGGATTATGTCTATTATATGAACCCACGTTTCGGTGATATTGAAAGACGCCGCCTGACAGTGTATTTTGACGAAACAGGGCGTCTTTCTCGCTACGAATTCAATCCGTTGCCGAACGAAACCCAAGCCGACCAGATGATTCTGGGCAACGATGAAGTTTTCCAAGGCGATGAATCTCAGATGACGGTCATCGACTCGGAAAAGAAAGCACAAGAAGATGTGGAGCAGAACGCTCTTTAATTGTCCGAAAGGAATAGTACTAAGATGCAACAACAGCTTGAACTTTTAGCCGATCGCGTTCGCGCACTGATTCAGGAAGTCAATGATCTTCGCGAACAAAACAAGGAATTGCAAGCAATCATCGCCCAAAAGGACGAGAACGCAGGCTTGACAAAAGCCGAAACGCAAGAAGCCATCGAACGACTTGATGCGCTTATCCGTTCCATTGAAAAGACACAACAAACTGTTGACAACGACGCCCCGACGATGACTTTCTAATAAGAGAGTGATTGACTATGGCTGTGCGAAATACACTGACTTTAACGATCATGGGGCGTGATTACCGCTTGGCGGTCGCCCCTGAAGAAGAAGCTAACCTGCGAGCTTGTGCGGAGTTGGTTCAGCGCCATATGCAGGAAATTCATCAACCCGGCAAAGTATTTTCACCCGATTCGGTAGCTGTCCTGGCAGCCTTGCGCATCGCTTATGAAAATTTGGTGCAACGCCAGGCTGTTGAAGAAATGAAACGGGCCGTCGAGGAAATGAACCGTTCCAAGTCGGAAGTGGATTCTTTGATCGCCTTGTGCGACAACACGCTTGCAGGCGAAACGCAAGGAAATCAGCCCTCTTGATTTAACAATTTCAATAAAGAGATGTTGCTGAAACCACCTACTCAAGGCGGTTGATCGGACATCTCTTCAGTTTTGATCTTTCTGATATCACACTGATAGCCAAACGCATCTTTACTTATGCAGGGTAGCCTTCAATTGCTTGGCTATCGTCAATTTTTGTTCGAATCGATTCAGAATTGATAGATTCAATTTTTCTCGTTGACAAGTCTCTCAATTAAGAGCAGCCAATCCTTGTTAGATGGCATTCTCCTTTGACTTGAGCCATCGGATCACAGCTCTAGCGGATCCTATTCCCTTTAAAAGGGATTTTTCTGCCGGCACAGGACTTCCGGTTATCAAAGCACCCAATATCTGACTTGTTCTTGTGGTCATTGACACGCCACGAGAACCAAAAGCGCTATGAAGCCAAAGTCCTTCAAAATTCAAAGATGAATCCTCATCGTATTGAGAGGGATTTTTCTTCCAGCGGCTGAGCCAAGCCAACTCGTCGCACACCGGACCAACATAAGGCAAACGTCCCAAGCCTGACGCTCTTTGCCCACAGTAAGCTCCCGTGACAACAACCTGAGGCTGATTCAGTAGTAGTCTCTCCAGCTTGGATAAATTCTCTTCGTGGGCTCGATTTTCTGTCCAAAGTCCCGTTCTCGGCAATTCATACGTGGCACCAACCCCGCAAAAACCGTCAGGCATTCGGGTCATGTAGCCTTCACCACTAACTGGGATTTTTAACCCAACTAAATCGGTATCCCTCAAGAGCGTAATGCGCCCTGGGAGGCAATCAAATGTCAAATAGTGGGTTTGCAACAAACGCTGCGCCTGCCAGGCATTGGCTAAAACAATGTGGCTGGCTTCATCTAACAACTCTCCGAACTGACCATAAAGCGCCCATTTATCCGCCCGACGCACAAGTCGTTCAACTCGTGTATTTCCTCGATAAGGTACTTGGCTGGCTGAAATCAACGCTCGGCAAAAGGCGCCAACTCGAACCATACCGGCATAAGGGAAAAACCACCCTCCCCGCTTTAAACCAATCCCCGCCTCTTCGCTGGCTTGAGAAGCAGTTAAAAAGCGCGCATAGCTCTCAGGCAACTTAAACGGAAGCGATTTACTGACAGCCTCCTGCCATTGCGCGTAAATTTCGTCCGTGTGAGCCATTTGCAAACACCCATCACGAACCGAAAGCTCCGCCCCTGATCGCTCAAGCTCATCCAAACGTCTACAAGTTGCAAGAAATCCTTCGCGAGACAGTCGTGACAATAAGTTATCATCACGACTAAAGTGCGGATGCAAAATCCCCCAAGCAAGCGCACTCGCACCAAATCCGGGCACAGCCCCTTCATCAATTACCCGGACAGGAACGCCACGACGAGACAATTCAAATGCCACGTTGCTCCCAGCAAGGCCGGCGCCAATAACAATGACATCACCTTTATAGGCCTCTCTTTGATCATGCGATCTTGAAGCCCTCATCACACCGAACAGGCGCTCTGATTTTGCCCCGAACCCTGCCAGCTTTTCCAGCAAAAAGCCCGCTCGAGTAAGCGTCGCCCTAACCGCCCCGGCCGTACACCATGTTGTCACAGTCGCTTGCGGTTTTGCATAACGAGCTAAAGACATCAAAAGATGAGGTTCCCACATCTGGGGATTTTTCGATGGAGAAAAGCCGTCAAGAAACAAAGCGTCATAATTTAAGCTCAATTCCGACGCAATTTTTCTTGCATCATGAAAAATTAATGTAAGCCGAACTCGCCCATGATCAAATTCCAAAACATGGAAACCGGGTAGTGGCTGTGGCCACGATGCGGCCAGTTCCTTGGCGTAATCACGCACCTCCGGTGCTGCATAACGCTCAATCTCTGCAGCGCTCGCAGGGAAGCGCTCTATACTGACATAATCCAAACATTCTGGTCGGTTAGGGTCTTCTCGCCAAGCCTTTAACGTCGCAAGAAAATTTGTTCCGAGACCGAAACCGTTTTCAAGAATACAAAATGCTTTTTTGTTAGCCCAACGGGACGCAATCTCTCCTTGAGCCAAAAAAACAGCGCACGCCTGACCATAAGCACCACTTCGTGTTGCATAAATATCTTGAAAAATCGGAGAATAAGGTTTCCCATCCACTAGTTCAATCTGAGCCAGTGAAATTTCATTAGCCGGATCTTGAAGCGTTACTTTATCGAGCATGACCTTAACTTTAGACGGTTCCAATCTCTGAAATCGGCTCTCCACACCGTTCTTAAGACTAGGTCTTACGAACCCATTGAGAAATCCAACTCCATTTTGATTTCTGTTACTTTTCCCCCGTCTGTACGCCACGTGTTGTTTTCACTCAACTCCACTACTTTAAAACCAAAACGCTCATATTGCCGTATAGCGGAATCCAATGGTGCCGCTGTCCACAGGATGATTTTTTTGTATCCGAGAGCGCGAGCTTTTTCAAGCAATACATTGACAAGTTTTCGACCTAGACCATGCCTGCGATGAGCCTTTTCCACGGCAAGCAATCTGAGTTGGCCCACTTCGGGATCGTCTGTGGCACAAAGCATGATGGACCCAACCCGTTGTCCCTGAGGCACTTCTTCTACGATCCACAAAGCTTCTTTATCACTCTTAGGACGCAACTCAAAATCCAATGCAATTTTCTCAGCGTAGGCAATGAAAGCGGGCCCCCATTCATACTCTTCCGGGTAAAGACGCCGATGTAAATCAGCAACATACGTAGCGTCACCAGGTTGACTTTCACGTACAACATAGGCCATGAGCAACTCCGTAATTATTAACCCAAAAGATCCACTCTCACTAGAGGAAGTGGCACACTAAAAGACCTTTCAAGTCTAATCGAAAACTGGATTTCGGGATATTTTTGAGACTCTGCACAAAAAGACCCGCCTTTGATGGCACAAAGGGACGAACTTTTTAAGCTCGTCCCCTTGTTGTTAGAACAATCCGTTAACGCTTGAGTGGTTTAAAACGCAAACGGTGGGGCTTGGCGGCTTCCTCGCCTAAGCGACGTTTTTTATCCGCTTCGTATTCAGTGTAGTTTCCGTCGAAAAACACCACTTTTGAATCCCCTTCAAACGCCAAAATATGGGTGGCGATACGGTCGAGGAACCAACGATCGTGCGAGGTCACCATCGCGCAGCCGGCAAATTCCAACAGGGCATCTTCCAAAGCGCGCAGTGTTTCGACATCCAGGTCGTTAGACGGCTCGTCAAGTAAAAGAACATTGCCGCCGGCTAAAAGTGTCTTAGCCAAATGCAAACGACCCCGTTCTCCACCGGAGAGGGCGCCAACCAACTTTTGTTGATCTCCTCCCTTAAAATTGAAACGTCCGAGATACGCACGCGAAGGCATTGAGAATTTACCAACCTGCAAAATGTCCTGACCATCGCTTACGGCTTCCCATGCGGTCTTATCGTTTGGCAACGAATCACGCATTTGATCCACAGCGCTGATCTTGACAGTTTTTCCGATGGAAATCGAGCCGCTATCAGGCGTCTCCTTGCCCAAAATCATCTTAAACAAAGTGGATTTGCCTGCGCCATTGGGTCCGATGACACCGACAATCGCTCCGGGCGGAATGGTAAAACTCAAATCATCAATCAGGAGTCGATCACCGAATCCTTTGCTAACATGCTCAAACTTGATGACATCGTTGCCTAAACGATCTGCGACCGGAATGAAAATTTCATTTGTTTCATTGCGAGCTTGGTACTCGTAACTAGACATTTCTTCAAAGCGAGCCAAGCGAGCCTTACTCTTTGCTTGGCGACCTTTGGCATTTTGGCGAACCCATTCCAACTCATGCTTGATCGCTTTCATGCGGGCATCTTCTTGGCGCTTTTCAATTTCCAGACGCTTTTCTTTTTGATCAAGCCACGAAGAGTAATTGCCTTTCCATGGTATCCCTTCGCCACGATCCAATTCCAAAATCCATTCCGCGGCGTTGTCTAAAAAGTAGCGATCGTGAGTGACGGCGACAACCGTGCCTGGGAAGCGATGCAAGAATTGCTCAAGCCACTCCACACTTTCGGCATCCAAGTGATTGGTCGGTTCGTCAAGCAACAACATGTCCGGATGTGAAAGCAGCAACCGGCATAGTGCCACTCGACGCTTTTCGCCACCGGAGAGGTGTTCGATTTTAGCGTCCCATGGCGGCAAACGGAGCGCGTCAGCCGCAATTTCCATCTGAGTTTCAGCATTGGTTCCCGCCGCATTGATGATCGCTTCAAGCTTTGCCTGTTCAGCCGCAAGTGCGTCGAAGTCAGCGTCGGGATCGGCATAAGCCGCATAGACTTCGTCCAGGCGCTTTTGGGCGTCTAACAGTTCACTCATCCCCTCTTCGACAGCTTGGCGAACCGTGTGCCCGGGATTTAATTGCGGCTCCTGTGGCAAATATCCGATTTTGATACCGGGCATTGGCAGTGCTTCGCCCTCGATATCAGTGTCGACACCTGCCATAATTTTCAATAGCGTCGACTTGCCCGCACCGTTTAATCCCAAAACTCCAATTTTGGCGCCAGGGAAAAACGATAAAGAAATATCTTTGAGAATTTGACGCTTGGGCGGAACAATTTTGCCCACGCGATTCATTGTGAAAACGTATTGAGCCATAAAAGGTTGATAAACGTTGTAAAAGGGGCAGTCGAAGACGGCTGCCCGGTTAATGAAATCTATTGAGATCCAAATTTATTGTCCCCGGCCTTTTTCTTAAGACCGAAGTAACCCTTGAGCTTCCAGCGTGATCTCCATTTTTGCGCCTCTTGCCAAAGCGTTTCCCGCTCTGTTCCAAATGTCTCCGGATGCCATTCACGCCACTTCTTATAGACGCCGCTCATATCGATCAATTCCAAGACGTGCCGCAAGCCTCGAGGCAAGTGCCGGGTGCTTAACCCAGCTTGAAAATCAATCAAAAGCGGCTGCCCTTGAGGAGAGACCAACCAATTGCCCGTTCCCCGAGTGTCCAGATGCACCACCGCGCGTGAATGCACCTGAGTCAGCAGCGTCTCCATCGCCTTTAGGTAGTCGCTACTTACCTCTTCCGGCTTTAGAGTCGACAATGGCCTTCCCGGCAAAAACCGAATCGCCAAGGCGTTGCGATCAAGCATAAAGGCATCACTTGCAATCCCTTCAATCCCTTTAAGCCGCAACAAGATGCGATACTCGTGTCCTAGAAGAAAGGGAACCAAAAAAGTCCGGACCCACCAAGATCGCCCGGCGAAGTCTTTAAGCGTCCAATCCAGTCCGTCAATGGTCACACAACTAACGCACGCATTGGCCGATCGTCCGTCTCGCAAAAGACGGATTTTGGCGTTTTTCAAATCATCGCGGGTGAAAGGCTGAACGGTTGGCATCACTGACATTAAGGCATTTGAATTTTATTGGCGGTTGCCGCAAAACCAGCGTCACCAGGAGTGACAATTTTTGTTGCCGCTTCACGGCGCATCGCTTCGATCTTAGCAATCGTCTCTTCAACGCCGGCTTTTGCCGCCTCGGCATATCCGCTCACCGCCTCAGCCAAAGTCTTTGCCTTGATTTCAAAAGAAATTGGCAACGGTCCCATCTGCGTCATAATCTGTGTTTCACCCAAATAGATGACTTCACGATTCATGTCACGCATACCATCCACAGTAATCGGAGTGAGTACCCGAATGGATCCAATCTTACGATCCGTTACCACTTCTTCACGCACCAAAGCGTTGACATCCATTTGAGCATTCATGGAATCGAGATCTGCCATAATTTTAAATTCCTTTTTCCTAATCAACATTCCCATGTCGGAAACGTTTCTGGGTGCTTTAGACAAGATAACACAGCAAAGTATTACAACAACTTTGCGATCCTCACATTATATCGTTACTCATCATTTCTAAAAAATTTGAAAAAAATCACCGAGGAAAGAGTAACCAAAAGGTTGCGCTTGCACTCCATTTAGAAAATAAGACTCTACTGTTGGTATGCCTCATACTAGGGAAATGATCATGTGACTTTCAAAGCTACGGGCAATGGCAATACTCAAAGTCATTTCGGCGATCGATTAGACTGGCGATCAGTGGCAAAAATGAACTACCGCGCACTTACGTGCACGATTTCTTGGGAACGTATCCCCAATTCTAGCCATTGACGACTATCCGCACCTGCATGCAGATTTCGTACAACGGCGGGCGTGTCCACTAAGACGCCCCCATCGAGTTCGAGTAACTGTTTCAGCCACTCATCCCCGAGTTCTTTTCGACCTATATTGGTCGCAGCATTGATGTCAG
>DVNR01000017.1 GCA_018714205.1 Candidatus Aphodousia faecipullorum | reverse complement strand
GCTTTTTCCTTTTGCCGTTTTGTATGTTGATTGCGTCCTGCGTCGCCATCGCTATTCCATCGGCAGCCGGTTGTGCGGCCGCTCTCGGACCAACCATGATTCCTTTGATGGTGCGAGCCGGTTTTAAACCGGCCATCGCGGGCGCCGCCATCATCGGCTCCATCATCCCTTCGGCTCTTTCTCCGGGATCAAGCCACAACGTCTGGGTTGCCAAGATCTCCAATATGGAAGTCATGGACCTCATCGTGCAGTTCGCACCGAAGATCTTGACCCTGTGTGCCTTGAATATCATCATGGTCACAGCCATGATTTTCGTCTTCCGCGATTACAAAAAACGTGTCGAAGGTCAGGACGATGAAGTGTTTGAAGTTGCCAGCGACGCTCGAGGAGAACTTCCTGACAAGGTGAATGTTCTCTACGCCATTGCCCCGATTCTTCCGATCGTCATTTTGATGCTTGGCGCCACCTGTCTGCCCGCGCTTAAAATGAGCGTGGCCGAAGCCATGATTTACGGCACAATCTACACGTTGCTTGTTACGCGCGCCAATCCCGAAAAACTGACTCGAGAGTTTTTCGGTGGCATGGGCAGAGGGTATGCCAACATTCTAGGTATCATCATCGCCGCAGGTTGCTTCGCGGGCGGCTTACAAGCGGCTGGAGTTATCGACGCCTTGATCGCTCAATTAAAGGAATCGAAAGAAATTGCCGCACTAGCTGCTAATTTCGGTCCATTCCTCATGGGTGTTTTAACAGGATCCGGCGATGCCGCAGGACACGCCTTCAATCAGGCTGTCACACCTTACGCCGCAGAATTCGGAATGAAGGTCCCGAACCTCGGGGTTGTGGCCTCTCTGTCCGGCGCATTAGGGCGTATGTGTTCGCCTATTGCCGGAGCAACGCTTGTGATCGCCGGCATGATTAAGGCCAGTCCGCTGGAAGTCTCCAAGCGAATGGCCATCCCAATGATTGTCAACGTGATTTTATTAGGCTTCATCTTTGAGCTTTAGCAAGGTGAAAAAATGAGTGAATGTCAATATAAAGAACAAATGGTGGCTGATCGCCGCTGGCTTCATCAACACCCGGAAGAGGGCTGGTGTGAGTTTGAAACAACCTACTATATTGTCAAACGACTCGAAGAGCTCGGTTTAAAAGCTTATTGCGGTATTGAGGTAATCGAGCCTCAGGCGGTCATGGGTCGAAGTCTTGATACGGTTAAGGCAGCGCAAACCCGTGCGCTGGATCACGGCGTGCCAGCGGCGTTCTTGGATCGGCTGGGCGGTTATACGGGAGCCATGGCGGTGCTGGAAACCGCACGCCCGGGACCAGTTACCGCTATTCGTGTTGATATTGATGCATTGCCGATTGAAGAAACCGAGGATCCTCAACATGAAGCCAATCAGGGTCACTATCGCTCGCACTATGCCGGTTTTTCACATGCCTGTGGTCACGACGGTCATACGGCTGTCGGTTTGGCGGTAGCCGCTTGGCTTGTTGATCACAAAGACGAATTATGCGGTACCGTGAAAGTGCTTTTTCAACCTGCCGAAGAAGGGGTCAGGGGAGCGGCGGCGATGGCTGCCAAGGGAATCGTTGACGACGTCGATTGGTTTGTCGGCGCTCACATCGGTTGCTCGGCCTATTTAGGGCAAGTGGGAGTTTCCCACCACGGTTATCTTGCCACAACAAAGTTTGACCTGGAATTTGACGGGGTGCAAGCAGCGGCCGGTTCGCCCGAAAAAGGTCGAAGCGCCTTAATGTGCGCTGCCGCCACGTGCATGTCCTTGGGCTCTCTGCCAGGTCACAGCCAAGGAATTACCCGTGTTCAAATTGGCAAATTAATTTCCGGCGTTGGTCGCAATATTGTGGCCCCTCATGCCTACATGCAACTTGAGGTTCGCGGAGAAACCACTGAAATTAACGACTATATGGCCGCTAATGTAGAAATGACTGTCAAAGGCTTAGCGGCTGCTTATGGCGTGCAGTACCGACTTACCCGCATGGGAGAAGCTGTGACTTACAAGGGTGATGAACAAGCCGTTGAAGCCGTGAAAACAGCAGCCAGTTCTGTTCAAGGTGTAGAGTCAGTGGTTGATATGAACGCCAAAGTCGGAAGTGAAGACTGCACCATGTTACTTCGTCGGGTGCAAGAGCATGGTGGAAAGGCTGCGTTCTTCTACTATGGCTGTAATCACCCGGGACACCATCGAGCCGACTTCTGCATTCAAGATGAGGTTTCACTGCCGATCGGTTGGGGCGTGTTTGTCAACTTTATCCGGGGACGCAATGAAATCCGTTAACTAAATCATCAAACCACATCGGGCAAGCAATTTATCAGTTGCTTGCCTTTTTTCTTAACTAATTTTTTATTTTAATTCAATAGGTTAATCAACTTTATCACATTGAAAATGTGATTGGTTGCAGACGAACATTTGCTTGCGCGAGCGCTTTTTTATCCGTTTCAAACAAAACATCATTTCGATAGTTGTCCGGATCAAGCAAAGCTTCTTTAAATCGGTCGGGGTCCTGTGTACCAAAAGCTCTTGCCCACGATAAAACCGCCTTTGATTCCGGATAGGCGCTGACTTGCCAATGCATGAATAAATAGCGATGTAATTGATCAGTCCCACTGGCACTGAATTTAACAGGGAACTGACCCACTTGATCTCTGATTCTTTCACAAGCGGGCAACACCATATTGCACCATGCTTGATAAGAAGACAGTTCATTCTCAGAAAGGACTAGATTCTCAACCTGGGCGCCGTCACAGCGCCAAGTCACGCTCTCGGTGAGTCCTCCTGAGGGAAGCGTTTTCGGCAAATCAACTAATGTTAGCGTTTGACCATTTACCGTATAAAGCGGCTCTGTAA
>DVNR01000016.1 GCA_018714205.1 Candidatus Aphodousia faecipullorum | reverse complement strand
CACGCGTGAAACACTTCTGACCCGCTTTAGTCCTTGGTCCCACACGGCAACGCCGCAACTATCGTAGCCTCGATACTCAAGACGTTTTAATCCTTGCACCAATAATGGAACAATGTTCCGCTTGCTAGAAGTGGCTGCCACAATACCGCACATAGCTATACATCCTTTATCATTAAGCCATTACTTTTTCTTGACCGGCCGTTTCCATCCTTCGATAGTCACCTGGCGAGCCCGAGAAAGTGTTAATTTGTCATCAGGAGCGTTTTTAGTCAGCGTTGTTCCTGCACCCAAAGTTGCACCCTTGCCAACTGTCACAGGAGCAACAAGTTGTGTATCTGATCCAATAAACGCATCATCCCCAATGGTCGTTCTAAATTTATTGACTCCGTCATAATTGCATGTGATCGTACCGGCTCCAATATTGACACGCGATCCCATATCAGTGTCCCCGATGTACGACAAGTGATTTACCTTGCTTGCAAAGCCGATGTTAGATTTTTTAATTTCAACGAAATTACCAATGTGAGTTTCATCAGCCAGGACTGCACCCGGACGTAAGCGAGAGTAGGGACCTAATCGGACATTTTTTCCAACTTTCGCACCGTCGAAGTGACAATACGGTAAGATTTCGGTCTCAGCGTTAATTTCAACATCTTTCAAGGTGCAATAAGCTCCCACCTTAACCCCATCTGCCAGTTTCACTTTCCCAATAAAGATACATCCAACATCAATCTCAACATCCTTTCCGCAAACCAACTCTCCACGGATATCAATACGGTCTGGATCCAACAGAGTTACACCATTTTTCATTAAATTTAAAGCGTTTTGACGTTGGTAAGCTCTCTCTAATCGAGCTAACTGAACTTTGTTATTCACCCCCTCGACCTCCGTTGCACTTCCAGCCTGAGCCGCAACGATCTTGATACCTTGCTGAACAGCCATGCCAATGACATCGGTTAAGTAGTATTCTCCCTGAGCATTATCGTTTTTAAGCTTAGCAAGCCAAACACCAAGATTTTTCGTCGGCAAAAGCATAATCCCTGTGTTGACTTCATTGATTAGGCGTTCCTTCTCCGTGGCGTCTTTTTGTTCGACAATCCCTATAACTTGACCATTTTCACGGACAATACGACCGTATCCGCTCGGATCTTCTAAACAAACAGTCAAAAGTCCAAGGCCGTCAGCAGACAGCTCGATTAATCGACGAAGCGAGCTAACCTCAATCAGCGGGACATCCCCCAACAAAACCAGTGTGGGCGAAGCTAAATCACACAAAGGGAGCGCTTGCATAAGTGCATGCCCAGTTCCTAACTGTTTCTCTTGTAAAACAAAAGTGATATCTGCCGCGTCGCCAAACGCCTCTCGAACCGCATCGGCTCCATGACCTATAACAACGATCAGCCTAGATGGATTTAACTGGCGAGCTTTGTCGATGACATGACGCAACATTGGTTTGCCTGCCAAGGGTTGCAACACTTTAGGTAAACGAGAATTCATACGTTTACCCATACCTGCTGCTAATATCACAATGTTCATACCAATTCCTTACATAGAGCGATGACTAAATGAATCCTAATATTTGGCCACCCAAGCACTAGATTACACGAGGCCCCTAAGCCAACTTGTATTGTACTCGAAGCAGACTTGCACATACGAAAAAAGCCGAGGGGAAAAATAGCCTCGGCTTTTTCAAATGCAACAGGTTTAAGCCTACTGATTGTCTTGATGAATTCCAGATAAGAGCCAACCACCATTACCATGAACTGGCTTTGAAAGAATCCAAGTTTCATCCACTCTTTCAGCTTCGCCACTGACATTTAACGTTCCGTCAAAATGAACACCCGCAAGATATTCATCGCCATCTCGCACAATTCCTCGAAAATCGGACTTTAACGTGACAATCTCCGTCTGATAGTCTTGTTGCCCACGATCGTGTAACTGATGCGAAACTGTTCGGAAAACCTCATCACTCGTGAAATCAGACAGGACTGACAAATCCCCAGTATCCCAAGCACGCTGCATTTTGGCAAAATTAGCCTCTGCTACTTTAAGGAAGCTTTCTACATCAAAATCAGCCGGCACATCAACCTTAAACTGAGACTGCGGATTATTTAGCTCATCAAGAACGCTGCCACTCATGGGACTAGCGACCGTTGATTTAAACTGATTTTGAGTTGATTGAGCTGAATGCTGAAAAACAGAATTATCAACAGGTTGTTGCCCGGTCATGCGTTCGGGACGTTCCCCCGCCACTGGTGCCGCCACACGCCGCCCCAATAAAAATCCCATCAAAAAACGGATCGCATAGAAAGCGACAATTGCGACCAAGGCCATCATCACAAAACTGGCAAATGCATCTCCTAACCCTAGCGCATGAGCCAATGCGGTAATTCCCAGCGCGGCAGCCAATCCCATCAGCATGCCACGCATCGGGCTTGCAGCCTGAGGCTGCGGACGCTGAGTTTGATTAGGAGCGGCTTGTTGCCGCTGTTGCTGTTGAGGAGCCGCCTTTTGTTGATTTAAATGATTAGGAGCGGCGGGAGCTGCCTTTTGTTGCAATGTCGGAGCTGAACGACCAAAACTCATACCTCCGCCAAAGCGGCGAGCAGCGTCGGCCGACACTGACATTGACAACATCATCAAACCGATAGCCATAACGGCAATTATTTTTTTCATTGCTAAGTCTCTAAGCGCACGAAGCGCATAAAAGGTTAAGTTGTTACCTAATTGTACGGATTAGTTAAAAAAATCCTGTTTGAATATGTTACAGGCTTTGAGGTTTAACGCCGACATGCAACGCACAGACGCCAAATGTTAAGTTGTGCCACCTCACAGATTCGAGGCCAGCATTGCGCATCATCTCTGCCAACACTGGTTGACTCGGATGCATCCGAATAGATTCAGGCAAATATCGATAACTTTCGCTGTCTCCAGAAATCAATCCCCCGAGCCAAGGCATTAAGTGAAACGAATAGAAATCATAAAATGGAGCTAAAAAACGATGAATTTTTGAAAACTCAAGAACCATCACCTTGCCACCAGGTCGACAAACCCGGCTCATTTCCCGTAGGGCTTGATCTTTATGAGTCATATTGCGCAAGCCAAAACTAACGATCACCACGTCGAATGTATTATCACGAAACGGCAGTTTCTCACAATCACACTGCACTACCGGCATGTGAAATCCAGCCTCCAGCATTCGCGATGCCCCCAAAGAAAGCATGGAACGATTAATATCGGTCGGCCACACCTCTCCGGTTGATCCCACCAAGCGAGAAAACTTTAAAGCAAGATCAGCTGTTCCAGAAGCCAAATCCAACACCTTCATGCCTTCTTTGACTTCAGCCTTGGCAACAGCAAATCGTTTCCAAAGCCTGTGCATCCCAAAAGATAAAATGTCGTTCATTAAATCATATTTTGGAGCGACAGAGTCAAAGACTTCCCGAACCTGACGCGCTTTATCTTCTTCGGCTATTTTTTTAAAGCCAAAATCTGTTTCATGTTGTGGATGGTTTTCTGACATAGATCACTTTAACGATGACAAGCCTTTCGAGGCTTCAGTTTAAACGGTTCATTTCGAGGATCATCCGGATCTCGACTGGCTCCAACGGACTGCAACTCTCGAAGATAGTTTTGCCAATTTTGGATTTGATCACAGGCCAACTGATAAAGATAATCCCAATCGTAATATCCGGAGTTATGCCCATCGGAGAAAATAATTTTCACGGCATATGAGCCAACTGGTTCCAATCCCACAATCGTGACATCGCGTTTACCCACCTGGAGTTTCCTCTCTTCAGGCGAATGACCTTGAACCTCCGCAGAGGGACTCATTACACGAAGGTACTCAGCAGGCAAAAGGAAACGTTGCCCAGTTGCATACAAAATCTCTAGCTGATTGGATTTTCTATGATAAACAAGATCAGAGGGTACTTGCATGATGTCGCCGAAGGCTTATTGGTACCTCCGACAGGAATCGAACCTGTGACGCGACCTTCGGAGGGTCGCATGATATCCACTTCAACACGGAGGCAGGAGAGGTGATTATAAATAACTTCTCAAATTTTCGGTACCAACTTTCTCAATTCACTATATATCCGAAGGATCAACGTCAACCACCCAGTGTACAGACGATCGAATGCCAATTAAAACATGACACCACTGTTTAAGAAAAGCATTTAACTGTACTCTAGAGGTTGACTCGATTAGTAACTGCGCCCGCTCGCGATCTGCCACCCTCATTAAAGCCATCGGAATGGGATCGTAGATAATTATTGAGTCAGCAGACAGTTGCTTCCTAAGAGCTTCTCCCACTGAAGCCGCGTCATTTAAAAACTGGAGCGCTTTATCAATCGTTGAGGCATCAGCCAATAAAAGAGCTTGAAAAACATAAGGAGACGTACCTTCCTCTCGTCGTTCAGACAACACCCTATCAGCAAACAACTCGTAATCTTGTTTAGCCAAAGCTTCAAAAATAGCACGATCACCGAAACGACTCTGGACAATAATCTCCGCTTTTAACCCTGAACGTCCAGCACGTCCCGCCACCTGCATTAAGTTAGCAAAAGCCCGTTCCTCGCTCTTTGGATTGGCACTTGCAAGTTGAGAATCAATATTTAAAACAACAACCAAGCTCACATTTTTAAAGTCATGTCCCTTAGCCACCATCTGCGTACCGATCAAAATGTCCACATTTCCATCATGAACCGCTTGAAACGCTTCTTGAGCGGCATTCTTCTTTTGTGTGGTGTCTCGATCAATACGAAGAATTCGGGCCTGTGGCCACAACATCTGGAAAATTTCTTCAACCTTCTGAGTCCCGGTTCCCAAAGGAACAAGGTCCACATTGCCACAATTAGGACAGTGAGCATAAACCGGAGTCGACCATCCGCAATGGTGGCACATTAAACGACCCACACTTTTGTGATATACCGCATAAGTCGAACAATGAGGACAAGACGATAACCAGCCACAACTTGGGCAAGTTAAAACCGGCGCATAACCTCGTCGATTTAAAAAAACAATCACTTGTTCTTTTCTTTGAAGTGTCTCTGAAATTTTCTGTATGACCTTCTGTGATAGCCCATGAGTGAGTTTTTCATGACTAGGGTCAATCACTGTCAGAATTGGCATCGTTGCGGTCGGTATAGCACGATGATGTAGCGCTAACAACTGGTATCTTCCACTCCTAACATTAGCCCATGTCTCCAATGAGGGTGTTGCAGAACCCAAGACAATGGGAATAGATAACATTTGAGCTCTTTTAATGAGGAGATCTCTCGCCGAATAGCGCACCCCATCCCCAGCTTTGTATGACAAATCATGTTCTTCATCAATGATGATCAAGGCAAGATTCGGCGCGCTAGCAAACGTCGCCATTCGCGTGCCTACGAGAATTTGCGCTCGCTTTTCATGCATCGCAAGCCAGGCTCTGGCTCGATCCCCGTTGGATAAGCCCGAGTGCATGCAAACCAGTCTTTTCCCTGGAAAACGAGAGCGGATTCTGGCTTCTAATTGAGGAGTTAAGTTAATCTCAGGGACCAAAAGCAAGACCTGAGCATCGGGGTTCCGACTTAACACACTTTCAATGACCCGCAGGTACACCTCCGTTTTACCACTCCCTGTTACCCCGTGCAAAACAAAAGGAACAAAAGAGGTCGCCTTCGTTATCATTTCTACAGCAAGGCGTTGTTCATCATTTAGTTGCAGAACCACTTCGTTGTTCGCCTTGCTACTAACTGTTTTCAGCTGACGCAGCCGTTCCAAAGAGACAGCATATCGAGGCCCTGGTTTGGAACGGAAAAAGTTGGGTAGGTTTGATAACGCAACTTCTCCCCAAGAATGCTGGTAATAATCCGAAGCAAATTTTGTAAAGCGCAACCATGACTCATCTAACGGAGAAACTTCCTTAAACACTCTTTGCACTGACTTCTGTCTATCGCTACTGATATCTGTAGTATCTTCCAAGGCAACGACCAATCCCACAACTTCCCGTCGACCAAGCGACACAATGCAACGATCCCCAACTCGTATCTCTACATCTGTTGGGCACTTATAAGTCAAACTTGGTAACTGAGGAACATCTACTATAACCCGTGCAAACGGTTTTTCACTCATTTATTGCCTCCCTACACCTGCACGATATTGTAATGAGCCTCATTGCGTATTCAGAAAAATTTAAAACAGTTTTCTCACCAAAATTCATGTGTAAGACAGAATCATCAATTTGTAAATAATTCATAGGGTTGTCACAAAAAGGATGTGAAAAATGTGGATAACTTTGTGGATGAGCTTACTCGGCACTACCAAAAAAGAAACCACCTTGCAAGCACAACCTATTGTGACAACAAAGTGGTTCAAATCTATTCTTTTAAAATCAATTACTTACAAACTTACCAAAAGATAACTCTCGAATTATCAAAGATTTTTTCTTATTCACACTTATACAATGAGCCTGTGGATAACTTTGTGGACAAAATTATGATCAATGGTATTTCCGACTGTAGGAATGGACTTCCTCGACCAAAATTCCCACTGACTCTACTGGTGTAAATTGATTAATTCCATGACCAAGGTTAAAAACATGTCCACCGGAATTAACCATGCCGAAGTCATCCAAAACACGCCTACACTCTTCTCTAATGGTTTTCTCCGAGCCAAATAAAACCATAGGATCTAAATTCCCCTGCAACGCAACACCATCTTGCACAAGACGTCTTGCCTTAGCTAAATTACAGGTCCAATCAACACCTATTGCATCTGCTCCACAATGACTGATTGCCTCTAACCAAGGTGTTCCCCCTTTGGTAAAAACAATGACCGGAACGCGGTCCTCGCCCTTACCAAGATCTAGTAAATCGATCACTTTACGCATATAAGCCAACGAGAAGATTTTGTACGCCTGATCAGCAAGTACACCACCCCATGTATCGAAAATTTGAATTGCTTGCACTCCAGCTCGAATTTGTGCATTTAGGTAGGCAGCAACGCTTTCTGCATTAACGTCTAAAATTCGATGTAATAAGTCTGGACGAGAGTACATCATCGTCTTAATGGTTCGGAAATCTTTTGACGCTCCGCCTTCAACCATGTAACAAGCTAAGGTAAATGGACTTCCGGAAAAACCGATAAGCGGAATACGATTACTCAACGCTTTTCTAATCGCTGAAACAGCGTCAATGACATACTTAAGCTCATTGTTGGGATCCGGAACATGTAACTGCTTGACAGCCTCTTCATCGCGAATTGGTCTTTCAAATTTTGGTCCCTCCCCTGCGACAAAACTTAAACCGAGTCCCATGGCATCAGGAACCGTCAAAATATCAGAAAATAGAATCGCAGCGTCCAAACCAAAGCGTTCAACTGGTTGTAAAGTGACTTCACAAGCCAAGTCCGGCGATTGAGCCAACTTGATAAAACTACCGGCTTTCATCCTTGTGTCGTTATATTCCTGCAAATATCTTCCAGCTTGACGCATTAACCATACTGGCGTGTAATCACACGGTTTTCGCATTAAGGCTCTTAAAAAAGTATCATTCAAGGGTCTCATATTTAGTCACTAAAACATTAAGTGGAAATCTTGCGGACTATAAGCAAACTGTCTTAATCTTGTGTTAAGTACAAACCGGCCCGTGCTATAGCTATAGCACAGACCAGAAGCAATACTACAAAATAAAATAATTAGCGAACGACTAGCACTGGGCGGTCAATTGATGCCAATGTCTTTTGAGTCTCACTACCAATAAATAGACTTCCGATACTCCCCATTCCTCGGCTCGCCATCACAACATAATCAACGTCTTCGTCTTTCGCCAACTTCGTGATGCACTGCCAAGGCGCTTCGCCATGTACAGCCAAAACACGGCAAGGCAAACCCGCAGCCTTAGCGGCATCGTAGATGACTCCAAGACGCTCCTGAACGTCGCGCGCCTCTCCCGCCAATCCATCCTTCGGCTCCGCCCCTTTAACTGCGGTCATTCCAATCAGTTCCGCATTTAAAGGTAAGGCGACACCCACAGCTGTCTCAATTGCCTTCTTGCTCAATTCAGAGCCATCCGTACAGACCATAACTTTCATGCCATACTCCTAAAAACATAATCTCATAAAAAAGAAGCACCATCAAAAGCGTCAATGTAGTTTCTCGTGAAACATAGACAGTCCATCACCAAGATGAAGCTCCCTTATCTTGATAGTACAACGAAATTCTTTGGGGTAGTTTGATTCAAAGTCAAAGATAAGAAAAAAGGCAGATCGAAATCTGCCTTTTAACACGTTTTCACGCTTAGTGATGACGCTTAAGCTTCTCAATAGCTGCCAATTCGGCTGCCAATACAGCGAGTTCCGCATCAATTTTAGCCAGATCGACATCGCTTGCTGCCTTGCTACGAGCTTCGCGAGCATCGGCAATTGCTTTTTCAGTCTTAGCACGATCCATCTCTTCGGAGCGGATAGCGGTATCTGCCAAAACGGTTACATGATACGGTTGTACCTCAATCACGCCACCTGCAACAAACACTTGCTTAATCTCTTTGTTGCCAGGCATTGTAATACGTACAAATCCTGGCTTAATCAAAGAAATTAACGGCGTATGCTGAGGCAGGATACCAAGTTCGCCCTCTTGACCAGGAAGTGCAACGAACTCTGCATCACCAGAAAAGATTTGTTCTTCAGCGCTAACGACGTCAACTTTAATCGTAGACATAAGTTGTCTCCGTAGTCTTTTCCGGCGGAAGCACCAGATATCGCAATCCAGTGCTCCCTTGCGCGGAATCATTAGTGCATCTTCTTAGCTTTTTCGAAAGCTTCGTCGATGGTACCAACCATGTAGAAGGCCTGTTCGGGCAAAGCATCGCATTCACCGTCAACGATCATGCGGAAGCCACGAATAGTTTCCTTGAGCGGAACATATTTACCAGGCGCACCCGTAAACACTTCAGCCACATGGAACGGTTGAGACAGGAAGCGTTGAATCTTACGAGCACGAGTCACCGTAAGCTTATCTTCCGGAGCCAATTCATCCATACCCAAAATGGCAATAATGTCACGCAATTCCTTGTAACGTTGCAACGTTTCTTGGACTCGACGACAAATAGTGTAGTGTTCTTCACCAATAATCAACGGGTCTACTTGACGGCTCGTGGAATCCAACGGGTCAATAGCCGGATAGATACCCAAGGAAGCGATATCACGAGACAACACAACCGTGGCATCCAAGTGACCGAATGTCGTAGCAGGAGACGGGTCAGTCAAGTCGTCGGCAGGCACGTAAACAGCTTGAATTGAGGTAATAGAACCGACCTTCGTAGAGGTAATACGTTCTTGCAACTTACCCATTTCTTCAGCCAACGTCGGTTGATAACCCACAGCAGAAGGCATACGACCAAGCAAAGCGGACACTTCCGTACCAGCCAAGGTATAACGATAAATGTTATCGATAAATAACAAGATATCACGCCCTTCGTCACGGAAAGCTTCGGCCATCGTCAACCCGGTCAACGCCACACGCAAACGGTTGCCCGGTGGTTCGTTCATCTGACCGAAGACCATGGCCACCTTATCCAAAACGTGGGATTCTTCCATTTCGTGGTAGAAGTCGTTACCCTCACGAGTACGTTCACCCACACCAGCAAACACAGAGTAACCACCATATTGCTTAGCAATATTGTTAATTAACTCCATCATGTTCACGGTCTTACCCACACCGGCACCACCGAAGAGGCCAACTTTACCGCCCTTAGCAAACGGGCAAATCAAGTCAATCACTTTAATGCCGGTTTCCAGCAAGTCAACCGACGGGCTTAACTCATCAAACTTCGGTGCGGGTTGGTGAATTTCACGACGTTCATCTTCACCAATCGGGCCGCAGTTATCAATCGGGCGACCCAAAACGTCCATAATACGCCCTAATGTCTTCGGGCCAACAGGCACTGAAATACCAGCGCCAGTGCTACGAACCTTCATGCCGCGTTGTAAACCGTCGGAAGTGCCCATTGCAATAGTACGGACCACACCGTCACCTAATTGCTGTTGGACTTCAAACGTTAAACCTTCTTCGGCAAGAGTATTCTTCTCATCCTTTTCAAGGATAAGGGCATCGTAAACTTTCGGCATTTGATCGCGTGGGAACTCAATGTCCACCACAGCGCCAATCACCTGAACAATCTGTCCGATACTCATGGGATATCCTCATTAAGACACAGCGGCAGCGCCGCCAACGATTTCAGTAATTTCCTTCGTAATGGCAGCTTGACGTGTCTTGTTGTAAACCAGTTGCAAATCACTAATCAACTTCTTCGCATTGTCGCTAGCGGCCTTCATGGCAACCATACGAGCGCTTTGTTCAGAAGCCATATTTTCTGCAACAGCTTGGTAAATTAATGCTTCGATGTATCGCTTGAGCAGAACATCGAGAACCATGGCGGCATTGGGTTCGTAGAGATAATCCCACGAAAAATCCCGACGTTTTTCGCCAATCACTTCAAGTCGATCACTCGACAAGGGCAAAAGTTGTTCGATTACAGGTTCTTGCTTCATCGCATTGATAAAACGCGAATAAGCCAAGTAAACCTTATCAACCTTCCCTTCAACATAGGCATCCAACTGGGCCTTAATTGCACCAATCAAACGCTCCATTTGGGGGCGATCCCCCAACTGAACAGTATGGGAAAGCAATGCAAGACCGGTATGTTGAGCAAAAGCCAAACCTTTGTTTCCGATTGGGGTGAGCAAAACCTCAACCCCCTCATTCTTCCAGTCTTGAACCTTGTGTAACACCATGCGTTGAATATTTGTATTTAACGCACCAGCCAAACCTTTGTCCGTCGTCACCATGATCAGACCAACTTTAGCGGCATTCTGTTCATGCTTTCGCAAAAACGGATGCTTGCTTGTCGTCGTCGCCGTGGCCAAATGAGCCACGATCGTACGGATACTATCTCCGTAAGGACGAGCCGCATGCATACGATCCTGCGCTTTACGCATTTTCGATGCCGCAACCATTTCCATCGCCTTCGTAATCTTTCGCGTATTTTGTACGCTTCTGATCTTGGCGCGAATTTCCTTGGTGCTAGGCATGTGGTCCCCTTAGGTGTTTAACCGACTGATTAATAGGTTCCATTCTTTTGGAATTCAGCAATCGCAGCAGCGAGCTGTTCCTTGATTTCAGGAAGCAATTCCTTCTTTTCTTCAATCAACTGAACGAGTTCAGGATGCTTGTCAGCGACGTATTCACGCATCGCTTTTTCAAAGCGCAGAGCATCTTTAACTGCAACAGTATCGTAGACACCATTTTCAACGCAGAAAAGAACGAGAGCTTCTTCCCAAACTTGTAACGGTTGGTATTGAGGTTGCTTCATCAACTCAGTCACAACACGACCACGTTCAAGTTGTTTACGAGTTTCTTCGTCCAAATCAGAAGCAAACTGAGCAAAAGCAGCTAATTCGCGGTATTGAGCCAATGCCAAACGAACACCACCACCCAACTTCTTCACAATCTTGGTCTGAGCAGCGCCACCCACACGGGAAACAGAAATACCCGGATTAATAGCCGGACGAATGCCAGCATTAAAGAGGTCCGTTTCCAAGAAAATTTGACCGTCAGTAATAGAAATCACATTAGTCGGCACGAAAGCGGTCACGTCGCCGGCTTGAGTTTCAATGATCGGCAAAGCCGTCATAGAACCCGTCTTGCCTTTTACGGCACCGTTGGTGAATTTTTCCACATAATCAGCATTAACGCGAGCAGCACGCTCCAACAAGCGGCTGTGCAAGTAGAAAACGTCACCAGGGTAAGCTTCACGTCCAGGTGGACGGCGCAAAAGCAAAGAAATCTGACGATATGCCCAAGCTTGCTTGGTCAAATCATCATAAACAATCAAGGAGTCCTGACCACGGTCACGGAAGTATTCACCCATTGTTGCGCCTGCGTATGGGGCAATGTATTGCAAAGCAGCAGATTCAGAAGCTGTTGCAGCAACTACGATGGTGTATTCCATAGCACCATGCTCTTGCAACTTACGGACCACGTTAGCAATCGTAGAGGCTTTTTGACCGATAGCGACATAAACGCAAATCAGGTCTTTACCTTTTTGGTTGATGATCGTGTCCAAAGCAACAGCGGTTTTACCAGTTTGACGGTCACCAATGATCAATTCGCGTTGACCACGACCGATCGGCACCATAGTATCAATGGACTTCAAACCAGTTTGCACCGGTTGAGAAACAGATTGACGATCAATGACGCCAGGAGCCACTTTTTCGACAACGTCAAATTCATCCGTGTCAATAGGACCCTTGCCATCAATCGGCTGACCCAAAGCGTTGACCACGCGGCCAATCAACTTTGGACCCACGGGCACTTGCAAAATGCGACCGGTTGTCTTAACCGTGTCACCTTCACTAATGTGCTCGTAATTACCAAGAATAACTGCACCCACTGAGTCACGTTCAAGGTTCAATGCCAAACCATACGTGTTGTTGGGAAATTCCAACATTTCGCCTTGCATCACGTCAGAGAGACCGTGAACACGGCAAATACCGTCCGTCACAGAGACAACGGTACCTTGGGTGCGAAGATCAGCGGAGACCCCAAGGCCTTCGATACGCTTTTTCAGCAATTCGCTGATTTCACTAGGATTGAGTTGCATTCTTACAGCTCCGAATATTATGCGGTGAGTGCCTCTTGCATTTGAGCAAGTCGCGCTTGAATCGATCCGTCGAGTGTTTTATCGCCAACACGAACTCGAACACCACCAATAAGCTCTTCATTGATAGAAATTATCGGGGTGAGCTTCAAACCTGGGAATCGATGCCCAAGCGATTTAATCAGTTCGTTGACCTCTTCCTCCGTTAAAGGAAGCGCAGACTCAATATATGCGTCTGCAACACCTTCCGACTGGTTTTTAAGTTCGCGGAATTGACGAGCAATTTCCGGTACCGCCTCTAAACGACCATTGTCAATTACAACCTTTAAAAGATTTTGCACTTCAACAGGCAAAACTTCTTCACCCAAACCGGTGAGAATCAGGTCGTAAATTTGTTCAGAACTCAGCTTCGGATCTCCAATCACAGAAACGAATTCATCTGTGGTCACAACTTGGGCGACAGCGTCCATTGCGTCTGCCAATTCGGCAGCTTCCTTTAATCCCTTTTGTTCGTCACGAAGAGCCAAAAGCAGGCCTTGTGCGTAGGGACGTGCAATCGTCGAAAGTTCAGCCATAATTAGAGCTTAGCCTTCAATTGTTCAAGCAGTTGAGCATGAACTTTTGTGTCAACTTCACGACGAAGAATCTGCTCTGCACCAGCAACAGCCAGTCGAGCCACTTCATCACGCAATTGATCGCGCAAGCGTTGGGCTTCTTGAGCAACCTCAGCCTTAGCCGATTCAATGATGCGATCAGCTTCAATTTGAGCCTGAGCCTTAGCTTCTTCAACAATAGCCTGACCGCGTTTTTCACCGTCATTCATAATTGCCAAAGCTTGGGCGCGGGCTTCCGCCTTAATGGCCTGCCCTTCCTTCTGAGCCTCAGCCAATGCGGCCTCGCCTTTATCGGCAGCTGACAAACCTTCGTCAATCTTCTTTTGTCGCTCTTCAATTGCTCGAATGAGCGGCGGCCAAATGTACTTCATGGTGACCCATGCACCGAAGAAGAACACGGCCATCTGTACAAACAGAGAAGCGTTGATGTTCATTATTTGAACCCTGTTAAGTTAGTTCGCACGCTCGCATTATTGCGAGTGCTCACTAACGCCGTTAATAAAAGAATCGCAAATTCGAGAGCTTTTATTAGCCGACAAACGGATTAGCAAAAGCGAACATCATAGCGATACCGACACCGATCAAGAAAGCAGCATCGATAAGACCGGCCAACAAGAACATCTTGGTTTGCAAAGCATTCATCAATTCCGGTTGACGAGCAGCGGATTCAAGATACTTAGAACCCATAATACCGATACCGATACAAGCACCGATAGCACCGAGACCGATAATGAGGCCAGCAGCCAATGCAACAAAAGCGACGTTGGTCATTGCAAAACTCCTTAATCCTTAAAAATGGAGTAAAAGTTAATAAAAGAAAAATTAAAGCTAGTGTTCAAATTAGTGACCTTCGTGAGCTTGACCAATATAAACAAGGGTCAACATCATCATAATGAAGGCTTGTAAGATCACAATCAACACGTGGAAGAGCCACCAGCAGATCCCTGCCACAGCATGTCCAAACACACCGAAGATACTCAAAGCGTCGAAACCGACAAAAAGACTACCTAACAGTGCAATCAAGAAGAACAACAGTTCCCCAGCGTACATATTACCGAACAACCGCATGCCTAAAGAAACGCACTTGGCCAAATATTCGATGATATTAAGCGCAAAGTTAAACGGCCATAACAAAGGATGGTTACCAAATGGAGCCACGAAAAGTTCGCGACCAAATCCGCCAACCCCTTTAATTTTGATACCGTAATAAATCATGAGGAACAGAACACCCACAGAAATACCCATCGTACCATTCAAGTCGGCAGTGGGTAGCGGGCGCAAATAATGAATACCCAACCAACCAGCGATCGTCGGCAGTAAATCCACCGGAATCAGGTCAATTGCATTCATTAAAACAACCCACACAAACACCGTCAAAGCCAAGGGCGCAATAAACGTACGGTTACCGTGAACAATTGATTTCGCTTGTTCATCCACAAATTCCACAAGCATTTCAACAGCACATTGCCATTTGCCAGGAACTCCTGAAGTGGCTTTCTTAGCTCCCTTATACATTAGAAAGAGGGCACAAACCATCATCAGAATGGAAAAAACAATCGTATCAATGTTGATCACAGAGAAATCGATAATCGAAGATTGCTCAATGGTCGACAAGTGATGTAAGTGGTGAGTAATATACTCAGTAGCGGTGAGAGCTTCAGCTGCCATGTTTTATTCTCGGGTTAGAAGAAGTCCCAAAAAGGAACAATTCAGAACCACAATTATCGTAATGATCACTGCGGGCCAAATTAAATCCTCATACAACACCACCACAAGGCACAGTAAAAGTGCTATTGCGATGATTTTAATGAACTCGCCAATCAGGAAAATTACCGGAGCCTTTTCGGGACTTACCTTTAAGAAAATCCCCAGATTCGCGGCAAAAAGAGCATTCGGCAAAGCACACGCTAGACCGCTTAGCAATGCCGAAACAGCCGCATCCTCCCCTCCGAGCAGAGCGGAAAATGCAGCAATCACCATCGTGGCAAAGATCTGTAGATATACGATCTTTCTCATAAAATCAGTCAAACCGCCTCTACAAATCCGTCATTATGCGCGAATTATACGGAAGCAACCCCTTATAAACAAGAGGATTTTCATTAATTTATTAGGGTATACCCTTAATAAAAAATACTATTTTTTGTTTCCTATTTTGCACAATTTTTAAGCAAAATTACCAAAATGTGCAATGATTCCATCCAATTGATCATAACTAGAAAACTCGATGATCAACTTCCCTTTACCTTTACGGTTCGCATTCAATCTTACAGTCGTACCAATGACATTCGAGAGCTCCTCCTCCAGACGCAGGGTGTCATTATCCTTTTGAAGTTTCTTTTCAGTTGAGGGCTTCTCTTTCTTTTGCCCAATCTGCGCGACTAAAGTTTCCACCTGACGTACAGACAAACCTTTATTAACAATCTCCTGAGCAATAGCAACCTGCATAGCAGGCTCCAGCCCCAATAATGCCCTAGCATGCCCCATTGAAATTTTGTTAGCCATCAGCAAATCTTGGACAGGTTTTGCCAAATTCAGCAAACGCAACAAATTTGTAGTCGCAGTCCGACTGCGTCCAATAGCCCTAGATGCACTTTCATGAGTAAGATTAAACTCACTGACTAAACGCTGGATTCCAGCAGCTTCCTCCAATGGATTAAGATTTTCTCTCTGAATGTTTTCAATCAGAGCCCACGCCAAAGCTTTTTCATTGGATATTTTGCGAATCAATACCGGGACTCGTTTTAATCCAGCCATCTTAGCCGCTCGATACCGGCGTTCCCCTGCAATTATTTCATACTTAGTTTTACTTATTGGACGGACTAATATTGGAGAAATGAGCCCCTGCTCTTTTATGGACTGTGCCAACTCCTCTAATGAAGCAGAGTCCATTTGTGTTCTAGGTTGGTACTGCCCTGGCTGGATTTTTTCAATATCAAGTTCTGATAACGAATCATCTTTCGCATCAGCTAACGTAATCACAACATCCTCTTTCTTTCCCAGAAGAGCATCCAACCCCTTACCTAGCCCTCTAGCTTTCTTAACGGCCATCTTTCTTCTCCTTCAAACTCTTTTTATATTTTTTCATCCTTTTTAGAAACTCAACTCCCAATGTTTGATATGCCAAAGCTCCTTTGCTCGACTTGTCGTAAAGCACGCCAGGCAGCCCGAAACTTGGAGCTTCTGCCAAGCGCACATTACGCGGGATCACCGTCTTAAAAACTTTATCCCCAAAATATTCCTTCAACTGTTCGCTAACTTGTTGCTGTAGAGTCACACGAGGATCGAACATCACGCGAAGTAAACCGATTAATGTTAAATCAGGATTTTTTGCGGCCTGAATTCTTTTCATCGATCCTACTAAATCTGTAAGCCCTTCCATCGCAAAGTATTCGCATTGCATCGGAACAATCACACCCACAGCGCAACATAATGCATTTATCGTTAGCATGGAG
>DVNR01000015.1 GCA_018714205.1 Candidatus Aphodousia faecipullorum | reverse complement strand
CACGGTGATACTGCCGCGTACGATACGATCGTTCGTTTAGCTCAGCCTTTTTCACTTCGTTATCCGTTGGTTTATGGCCAGGGTAACTTCGGTAGCTTGGACGGTGACTCTGCCGCGGCCATGCGTTACACGGAAGTGAAATTACAGAAAATCGCCGGTGAGATGTTGGCGGATATCCGTAAGGATACAGTCGATTTCATCCCCAACTACGACAACACGGAAAAAGAGCCGACTGTGTTGCCGACGCGTCTGCCCAATCTTTTAATTAACGGTAGCGCGGGTATTGCCGTGGGCATGGCCACCAATATCCCGCCGCACAATTTACGGGAAACAATTGACGCTTGTGTGCATTTGTTGAACCACCCAGAGGCAACGGTTGATGATCTGATTCACTTCATTCCGGCGCCGGATTTTCCCACCGGAGGGATCATTTTTGGTCTCAAAGGGGTGCGGGAAGGTTATCGTACAGGGCGTGGTCGAGTGCTCATGAGGGCTAAAACCCATTATGAGGAATTCGACAAAGGGCGTCGCACGCGAATTGTTGTTGACGAAATCCCTTACCAAGTCAATAAGCGTGTTTTGGTTGAAAGCATTGCGCACTTGATCAATGAAAAGAAAATTGAGGGCATATCCGATTTGCGCGATGAGACGGACCGTGATGGTGTTCGTGTTGTTATTGATCTGAAGGCTGGCGTTGTGGCCGACGTGGTGCTCAATAACCTTTATAAACTCACACAATTACAGGATTCGTTCGGTATCAATATGGTGGCTTTGGTTGACGGACAACCTCAGCTCCTTAATTTGAAGCAAGTAATTGAGGCGTTTTTAATGCATCGCCGCGAGGTGGTGACCCGTCGTTGTCTCTTTGACTTGAAAGAAAATCGCAGTCGTGGCCATATCTTGGAAGGCCTCGCCGTCGCTTTGGCCAATATTGATGACTTCCTGACGATTATTCGAAATGCGCCAACGCCTGAGGTGGCGAAGACCGGTTTGATGAGCCGGGGATGGACCTCGTCCTTGGTGCACGAATTGATGGTTCGGGCAGGTGAGCACAGCAATGACTATCGTCCCGAGGGCCTGGAGCCCGAGTACGGATTGCGTGCCGATGGGTTGTACTATCTAAGCCCGGTTCAAGCTGATAGCATCCTGCAGATGCGCTTGCAGCGGTTGACCGGTTTGGAACAGGACAAAATTTTGCAGGAATATCGTCAGGTGATGGATCAAATTACGGATCTTCTGGATATCCTGGCCAATCCGGAACGTGTCCGCAAGATTATTGAAGATGACCTGCTCGATATTAAAGAAGAGTATGGTGACGATCGTCGTTCGGAAATCGATCCGACGGGCGATCCCAACTTTGATCCGCGCGATTTGATTCCGCGCCGTGAGATGGTTGTGACATTGACTCGAGACGGTTACATCAAGTCTCAGCCTTTGACGGATTATCAGGCGCAACGTCGCGGAGGTCAGGGCAAAAAGGCTGCCTCGATGAAAGAAGGTGATTTGATTGATCAGCTCTTTATCGCCAATTCTCATGATCGGGTGCTTTTCTTCTCCAACTTCGGTCGGATGTATTGCTTGGATGTGTATTCGTTGCCCGAAGGCTCGCGTAACTCCAAGGGGCGTCCCATCATCAACTCATTGCCGTTGACAGATAGCGAGCGCATCACGGTAGCCTTGCCAATTGAGCAGTTCGATGACAAGCACTTTGTCTTTATGGCGACAGCAAGCGCGGTGGTGAAGAAGGTGCGTTTGTCGGATTTCGCCAACGTGCGTAAGGCGGGTCTTATCGCCGTGAATTTGGATGAGGGGGATCACTTGATTGGTGCGGCCATCACCGATGGCGCTCATGACATCATGTTGTTCTCTGATGCTGGAAAGGCGGTGCGCTTTAGCGAAGAAGATGTTCGCGCGATGGGACGCGCCGCTCGCGGTGTGCGGGGCATGATGCTCAAAGACGGGCAGCAGGTGATTTCGCTTCTGGTCATTGATGATGAAAACAAGACCGTTCTGACAGTGACGGAAAATGGTTACGGTAAACGCACATCCGTCAGTGAATACACTCGCCATGGTCGCGGCGCTCAAGGAATGATCGCCATTCAGACCAGTGAACGAAACGGTAAGGTTGTTGCGGCGACTTTGGTGACGGGGTCCGATGAGTTGATGCTTTTAACGGAAAAAGGCAAGATCATTCGGATGGCTGTCTCCGATATCCGTGTGATGGGACGGGCAACGCAAGGCGTCACCTTGATTTCACTCAAAGACGATGTGCTGGCGGCTGCGCAACGAATTGCCGATGACGACGCAGATGCCGACGGGAAACCGTCAGAAGGCGATGTTGAGCAAATGTCGTCTTCAGCTCAGTCTGAGAACGATACGGGAACGGCTTCTTTGGATTTCGGTGACGAACTGTCAGCCGAAGGCATGGATCGTCAAAACTAGTTAGTTGATCTTGTGGGCCTCAGTAGCAGCTGGCTGACTGAGGCCTAATTGTCATGAGTTGGATTTTAAAATCATGAATAAAATTCCGGTGATCACGATTGATGGCCCAACGGCTTCAGGAAAAGGCACAGTAGCGTCTCGTGTCGCTCAATCGCTTGGCTTTCATTATCTCGATAGCGGTGCGCTTTATCGTCTGACGGCCTACAAGGCATTAAAAAATCATCTCGATTTGGCCGATGAGCCGTCTGTGGCCCGGCTCGCCGCCGCTCTTAAGCCGATCTTCAAAGAAGGGAAAATTATCCTGGATGGAGAGAATGTTACCGACAAGATTCGTGCCGAAGCCGTTGGCATTGCGGCTAGCAAAGTGGCTGCGTTGGGGGCAGTTCGCGAAGCTTTGTTAGAGGTTCAGAAGGGGGCTCGTTCCGAGCCAGGGCTTGTTGCAGATGGCCGCGACATGGGGAGCGTGATTTTCCCGGATGCGACGCTTAAAGTTTTTTTGACGGCCTCTGCCGAAGCGCGTGCCCAAAGACGCTTTAATCAGTTGAAAGAAAAAGGAATTATTGCTAATATCGACACCCTCGCTCAGGACTTGCGCGAAAGGGATCGACGCGATATGCAGCGTGCGCTATCTCCATTGGCGCCGGCTCCTGATGCAAAAATCCTCGATTCGTCTTCATTGACGATCGACCAAACGGTTAACCAAGTGCTTGCTTGGTATAAGACGGTTAATCGTTAGTCCTTTCGCAGGTAAACTGCCAAGGGCAACCCCGGCAAACCGGCAATTGGGCCGGCCCGGTTTTTTAACCCAGCGTCCGCGTTTTTGTGGGCGGCTGTTTTTTAATTTTTTACACATGTCTGAAAATATCAACCAACCCGAGTCTTTTGCTCAGCTTTTCGAAGAAAGCTTAGCTCGTCAAGAAATGCGCCAAGGCGAAGTCATTACGGCTGAAGTCGTTCGCGTTGACTACAACTTTGTCGTTGTGAACGCCGGCTTGAAGTCCGAAGCCTATGTGCCTATCGAAGAATTCAAGGACGATCGCGGTGAAGTCACCGTGAAGCCGGGTGACTTCGTGGCCGTCGCTATCGAACAAGTCGAAAACGGCTACGGCGATACGATTTTGTCGCGCGACAAGGCCAAGCGCCTTGCCGCCTGGATGAACCTTGAAAAGGCCCTTGAATCCGGCGAACTCGTCACCGGTACGATCACAGGCAAGGTTAAGGGCGGTTTGACTGTTATGACCAACGGTATCCGTGCTTTCTTGCCGGGCTCTTTGGTCGATACCCGTCCGGTTAAGGATACGACCCCGTACGAAGGCAAGACCCTTGAATTCAAGGTCATCAAGCTTGACCGCAAGCGCAACAACGTGGTGGTTTCTCGCCGCGCTGTGGTTGAAGCGAGCATGGGCGAAGAACGCGCCAAGTTGCTCGAAACGTTGAAGGAAGGCGCTATTGTCAAGGGTATTGTCAAGAACATTACCGATTACGGTGCCTTCGTTGATTTGGGCGGCATCGACGGCTTGCTCCATATCACAGACCTTGCATGGCGTCGTGTTCGTCACCCGAGCGAAGTGGTTCAAGTTGGTCAAGAGCTCGAAGCCAAGGTGCTCAAGTTCGATCAAGAAAAGAACCGCGTTTCTTTGGGCTTGAAGCAATTGGGCGAAGATCCATGGATCGGTATTGCCCGCCGCTATCCGAAGGGAACCCGTTTGTTCGGCAAGATCACCAATATTACCGACTACGGTGCCTTCGTTGAAATCGAAGCCGGTATCGAAGGCTTGGTGCACGTCTCCGAAATGGATTGGACCAACAAGAATGTTGATCCGAAGAAGGTTGTTCAATTGGGCGATGACGTTGAAGTCATGGTTCTCGAAATCGACGAAGACCGTCGTCGTATCTCTTTAGGCATGAAGCAATGCAAACCCAATCCTTGGGAAGAATTTGCTCAAAGCCACAAGAAGGGTGACAAGGTCACAGGTCAAATCAAGTCCATCACCGACTTTGGTGTGTTCATTGGTTTGCCTGGCGGTATCGACGGTTTGGTTCACTTGTCTGACCTCTCTTGGACGGAAGCTGGCGAAGAAGCTGTTCGCAAGTACAAGAAGGGTGACGAATTGCAAGCGGTTGTGCTCGCAATCGACACCGATCGCGAACGTATCAGCCTCGGCGTGAAGCAGTTGAGCGGAGACCCGTTCACCAACTTCACGAGCACCCACGAAAAGGGCTCCGTGGTGACCGGTACGGTCAAGAGCGTTGACGCCAAGGGCGCCGTGATCGATTTAGGCGATGAAACCGAAGGCTATTTGCGTGCCTCCGAAATTTCTGCCGAACGTGTCGAAGACGCTACGACTCAATTGAACGTGGGTGACAGCGTGTCTGCTCAAATCATCAGCATTGACCGCAAGAACCGTAGCATCCAATTGTCCGTTAAGGCCAAGGATGCCGCCGAAGCCCGTCAAGCCTTGGATCGCATGAACCAAGATGCAACGGGTACGACCACCCTGGGTGCCTTGTTGAAGGCTAAGCTCGAACAAAAGTAATCGGAGAAGCATGGTGGACGCCATGACGAAATCCGAGCTGATTGAACGGCTCGCTAATATTAATCCGCGCCTTGCGGCGCGTGAAGTTGATGAAACCGTCAAGTCGGTTTTGGATGCGATGACTGAAGCTTTGGCGACAGGTTCCCGCATCGAAATCCGTGGTTTTGGCAGTTTTTCGCTGAACTATCGCCCAGAACGCGTGGGACGCAATCCCAAAAGCGGAGAAAGCGTGGTGGTTCCGGCCAAATACGTGCCGCACTTCAAGGCGGGTAAGGAAATGCGCTCTCGAGTAGATGCCTCGGTTTCTGCTGAGTAGGATCATTTCTAATCATCAATAAACGGGAAAAGGGGAGATTCATCAGAGTCTTCCCTTTTTTCTTTCCATTTTTCTTAGGAAAAATGCCTTAGATTTCTCGTGCCGCTAGGCGCATATGCCTAGATTTCCCCGTTGAATCGCCCTGTTGGCCTATCTACAATAATTCGATATAGGCTCGGCCTATTGTCAATGCGATTATTGTTTTTGTGAGATTGAATCATGTATAACTTTCTCTCTGCTTTTGTAATCTGTGGGATAGTTGTGATCCTCGGTGAGGCGATCTCCAACCTCACCAAGGCTTGGGTACCGTCTGTTTTTGCTTCAGCTTGTATTTTGCTTGTAGGGTATTGGACGGTTTTGCCTTATGACTTGGTCAAAGACTCTTACCTAATTCCGTTCGGAGCAACGATTGCCATTTATTTATTGATCGTTCATATGGGAACGGTTATTAGCTTGCAGACACTGATTGAACAGTGGAAAACCGTGGTGATTTGCCTTGTAGGTCTAGCGGGCATGACCGCAGCCGTTTTGTTGATTTGTCCAATGTTGATGGATTGGTCTATGGTGGTGGCAGGTCTGCCGCCATTGACGGGTGGCATTGTGGCAGCGACGATCATGCAACAGGCTGCAACGGAAGCCGGTTTCACAACGGCAGCGGTTTTCGCCATTTCCATGTACTGCATTCAAGGCTTCGCGGGCTACCCTTTAACGGCGATTTGCATGAAGTATGAAGGCAAGCGCCTTTTAGCTGAATACCGCTCAGGTCAACGTGTTTCCACTTCTGAAATGGATGCGATCCGAAATGTGACTGCGTTGCCCAAGGACACGAGCAACGGCGTTTTGGCTTTGCCGGAAAGCTGGAATTCACCGGTTATGACTCTGACCAAGCTTGCGTTAGTCGGTTGGCTTTCCGCTATGGTCGGCGGTTGGACCGGCATTAGCGGGGCTGTTTGGGCTCTCGTTTTCGGCGTTATTTTCTGTTCATTGGGTTTCCTGGAAACCGATGCTTTGCACCGTTGCAATTCCTTCAACATCCTGATGTTTGCGTTGACGATGTTCGTCTTCGACGGGTTAAAAGATTGCACACCGCAAATGCTTGAATCGATTTTGGTGCCCATGGTTGAAATGATTGTTGTGGGTGTGGCTGGCATGGCTGTTTTAGCTTGGGTTGTCGCTAAAGTACTCAAGCAATCTTTTGCGCTCAGTTTTGCGAATTGCTTAACGGCTCTTTATGGCTTCCCGTTTAATGCCATTATTACGGAAGCCACCTGTAAGGCCATGGCAAAGACAAAGGAAGAAAATGACTTTTTGATGAGTAAGATGTTCCCGTCAATGATCGTTGGCGGTTTTGTGACAGTAACCATCACTTCGGTCATTATTGCTGGATTCTTTGTGAACCTGTTCTAAGATTTTAAATTTTCTGGCTCGGTCTGCTTCTTTAGGCCGAGCTTTAAGATGAAAGGTAAAAAAATGGATATCAAAGCACTTGCTCAGAAATATAACGATTTTTTAATTACTCAACGCCGTTGGTTCCACCAACATCCGGAAGTGAGTGAAAAAGAATTTGAAACGTCCAAGCGAATTAAGGAAGAGCTGGATAAGCTCGGCGTTGCTTGGCGTCCTTGCGGTTTGGAAACAGGGGTTCTTGCAACGATCAAAGGCGCCCATCCGGGAAAGACGATTTTATTGAGAGGCGATATTGACGCATTGACGGTCCAGGAAGAGACAGGCTACGAATTCGCAAGTTGCAATCCCGGGGTGATGCATGCTTGCGGTCATGATTGCCACATTTCCATGTTGCTGACGGCGGCCGCGATGCTCAACGAGATTAAAGATGAATTGCATGGAACGGTCGTCCTCGCGTTCCAACCAGCCGAAGAAGTGGCAACCGGTGCCAAATCCATGATTGAGCAAGGTTGTCTGGATGGTGTGGATGCTGCCTTTGGCATGCATGTTTGGTCAGATTTCGAAGGCGGCAAAGTCGCTGTTCGAACAGGCGCTGCCATGGCTTCCGGTGATCGCTTTGATATTGAAGTGATCGGCAAAGGTGGGCATGGCGCTGCACCGCATCAATGTGTTGACGCTGCCGTCATCAGCGCAGCCATTGTGCAGAATCTGCAGACAGGTGTCAGCCGTGAAATCAATCCCGTGGATACCGCGGTGATTACGGTTGGAACAATCAATGCCGGTACGCGTTGGAATGTGGTGGCCGGTTCCGCGACGTTAACCGGAACCACGCGTTGCTTTAATCGCGATGTAAGAGACTATTTCCCGACGTTTATCGAACGAGTGGCCACTCAGACCGCACACGCAATGCGCGGTGACGCGAAGGTCACTTATACGAAACTTGTGCCGCCGACGATTAATGATGCCACTTTAGCCGACATGGTACGTGGATCTGCAAAGAAAGTGATGGGGCAAGATTGCCTTTATGACTACCCGGTCACGATGGGCGGTGAAGACTTTGCTTACTATCAGGAAAAAGTCCCCGGAGTTATGGTGATGTTGGGTATTCGAAGCGAGGCTTGCGATGCGGTCTATCCGCAACACTCTGGGCACTACAAAGTTGATGAAAGCGCTTTGATTAAGGGCGCCCTTTTACATACGCAAGTCGCTTACGACTTCTTAAACGGTAAATAGTGTCGTCCTTTGTTTGTGAACTCCAAAAAAGCCCTGTGTGAACGGGGCTTTTTTGGCATGTGCGTCCTAAATATGACACTATTACGAACTGATTGTTGTTTCAGAGGATATTTTCGGAATGTCTGCACAAAGAGAAGAGTTAAAGAAAGCAAAACGCATTGTTGTTAAAGTCGGCAGCAGCACCATCACCTATCCGAATGGAAAGTGCAACTATTTTCGGATTGATCGGTTGGCTCGGGAATTGTCTGATTTGCAAAATCAGGGAAAGGAAATGATTTTGGTGACTTCCGGTGCGGTTGCCGTCGGCGTGGATCGCTTGGGGTTAAGTGAAAAACCGAAAAATATTCCTGCTAAGCAAGCCTGCGCGGCAGTCGGCCAAGGACTTTTAATGCATACCTATGAGAAGTTTTTTGCTGAATATGGCCAGGTCGTTGCCCAGGTGCTCGTGACTCGATCGGAAATGCTTGATCGCCACCGTTACACCAATGCGCGAAATACATTCATGGAGCTTTTAAAAAAGCGTGTGATTCCGATTGTCAATGAGAATGACGTTGTCGCCTTGGATGAATTGAAAATTGGTGATAACGACAATCTGTCCGCGATGGTGGCGAGTGTGGTTGACGCGGACTTGGTTGTTATTCTCTCGGATGTTGACGGCTTGTACACAGCCAATCCTCAGACTCATCCGGAGGCGACTTTGCGCCACTGCGTTGAGGAAATTACGCCTGAAATTGAAGCTAGTGCGGGTGGCGCCGGCAGCAGTGTCGGAACGGGGGGCATGTGCACAAAAATTCAGGCCGCAAAAAGCGCGACCACATCGGGGATTAACCTTGTCATAGCATCCGGTTCGGAAAACGACGCGGTTATGCGAATCTTAAACGGTGAAGACATCGGTACGCTTTTCGTTTCCCGTGAAAACCGATTGCAGTTTAGGAAACGTTGGCTGGCTTTCGGCGCAAAAATCAAGGGGCGCGTCACAGTGGATGACGGTTGCGAGCAGGCGATTCATAAAACGGGTGGGTGCAGTATTTTACCTGTTGGGATCGTGACTGTTGATGGGGATTTTGAAGCCGGAAGCACAGTGAGCGTAGTGACTACTTCCGGTCATGAGTTGGCACGTGGATTAACGCATTATTCCTCAGAGGAGCTGCAGAAGATTAAAGGAGCGCAGTCTGCTGACATAGAAAAACTCTTGGGCCACAAAGCCTTTGATGAAGTTATTCATCGTGATGATTTGGTGATTTTGAATTAAGGAGCTCTCATGCAAGTTTATGACATCGTGAAAGAAAAGGCACAAAGTGCTCATGATGCGTCGAGGCTTCTAGCAACGACAAATGCCAGTGTAAAGAATCGGGCGCTTTTAGCCATGGCTCAGGCCCTTTTGGATCAGGCTGATATTGTTTTGCAAGCCAATGCAAAGGATATGGAGCATGCTCAGGCCATTGGTATGAAAAATTCAATGCAAGATCGTCTGCGTTTGACGCGAGAACGAATCAGCTCCATGGCGGAAGGCCTTCGGCTAGTTGCAGCACTTAAGGACCCCATAGGCGAGGTGATCGGCGGACAAACTTTATCCAATGGTCTTTCGATGACCAAAGTGCGAGTCCCTTTTGGTGTGGTGGGCATTATTTATGAGGCTCGACCGAATGTCACCGCGGATGCCATCGGTTTGTGCATCAAGTCGGGGAACGCTGTCGTGTTAAAAGGGGGCAGCGAAGCTTTGCACTCAAATGCGGCGATTGTGAAAATTCTTTCAGCCGCCGCGACGGAAGCTGGGATTGCCGAAGGCTGCATTCAATTTATTGATGTGGCCGATCGTGAGGCTGTAATCGATTTGATTCGCATGAACGGTCTTGTGGATGTGGTTATTCCTCGAGGCAGTCATCGCCTAATTCAGGCCGTTGTCCAACAGGCAACGGTACCGGTGATAGAAACAGGGGCTGGTGTCTGCCACACTTTTGTTGACGAAAGCGCCGATTTCCCAATGGCGCGGAAAATTGCCTTGAACGCCAAAGTTCAGCGTCCTTCGGTCTGCAATGCGATGGAAACGCTATTGGTGCATGAAAACATTGCACAGGCTTTTATTCCTCTGATGATGGATGATTTTGAGGCAGCTGGCGTGACCGTGTTCGGTTGCACGAAGGCTCAGCAAATTGATCAAAGGATCAAGCCGGCCACCGATGAGGATTGGGCAACCGAATATGGTGATCTTCGGTTGTCACTAAAAGTGGTTTCCTCTCTTCAAGAGGCCATGGACCATATTGCCCAATATGGGACTAAGCATTCGGAATGCATCGTGACAGAGTCTATGCAAAATGCTCATTTTTTCCAAGCTGGTGTTGATGCGGCGGTTGTGTACGTGAACGCATCTACCCGTTTTACCGATGGGTTTGAATTTGGGTTTGGTGCGGAAATCGGTATCAGTACTCAAAAGTTGCATGCCCGCGGTCCTATGGCATTGCCGGAATTGACCTCTTATAAGTATCTGATTACCGGCAATGGGCAGATTCGTGGATAAAACCGCACCTGTCTTTTTTAGGCGTTGTTCCCCTCTTTTTTTCATGAAGAGGGGGGCGAGCCGTTTATTGCTTGCGCTATTCTTGGGTTGCCTTTCCCTTGGTGTCGCCTTTCCCTCGGAAATCTCACAAGGATGTGAGGCTGCTTTTCAAACTCAAAATTATTCGTTAGCCCGAACGCTTTGCGAAACAGAGGCACGTCGAGGAGATAATCAGGCCAGTTATTGGTTAGCTCAAATGATGCTTGAGGGATTAGGGGGGCACAAAGATGAGAAAGCAGCCTTGCAGTGGCTCAAACGTCCCGCTATGGATGGATGCATTGATGCTCAGGTTAAACTGGTTGGACTCTATGAGAGAGGCGTGAGCGGGAATCCTGAATATAAGCAGGCGCTTAAGTGGTTGCTGAGAGCCGCTCAGGAAGGCGATGGGTTTTCTCAAGGGCGTCTGGGTCTTTACTATGAGTTAGGTTTGGAAGTTAAACAAAGCGGTCTCTTGGCTCGTCAGTGGTATGAAAAGGCTATTTCAAACGACGATAAAAACAGTTATCTGCGGTTAGCAAGACTTTACCTAGAAGGTAATGGCGTTGAAGAGGATCCCATAAAGGCATTTGAGCTAACACAACGAGCGGCGAATCTCGAATTTCCTCCCGCTCTTTTCATGTTGGGTAATTTGTATTATCAGGGAATTGGTGTGAAACAGGATAAACGCCATACGATTATCTTGTGGGAAAAAGCGGCTCAAATGAAAGATGCTTCAGCGTCATATGCTTTGGGAAATTTATATGATCGGGGCGATCTGGTACATGTTGATAGAAAAAAAGCCTTTCAATACTTTCAACAAGCGGCCCAAAGCGGTGTTCCGGCCGCTATGCACCGCCTTGGGCGTTATTATGAAAAGGGGTGGGCTGTGGCGAGAAGTTATGATAAGGCTATTCAATGCTATAAAGACGCCTCTTCATTCGGATACCCGCCATCCCAGTATCGTTTGTATCAACTCAGTCTTGAAGATAAGTCGATTGAAGATGGTCAAGAATATCTAGAGCGAGCGGTCAGAGGAGCCTTCCCTCCCGCATTGCATGAATTGGCCGCGATTTATCGAAAACATGGTGGAGCGGACGGCAAGAAAAAAGCAGTACAGTTGGAACTCATGGCCTGCCGGCGAGGCTATAAGGCCTCATGTGAAGCAAATCAAACAGAAAAATCGTCAACGCCGCCTAAGTCGCTTTAAAAAATTGCATTTGTTGAATATGTTTTGCCCTATGATAAAAGCTGATGAGTAATTGTCTTATGGGGGCTGTTATGAGTGACTTTACGCTTGATTTAATTCCTACACGTCGTCATTTGCACACCATCGCTGAAATGGGTTGGGGTGAATTCGAGACGACTGCCTATGTTACTGAACGACTGGAGCAGTTAGGTTGGACAGTGTTTGCCGGTAAGCAGCAAATTTGTGAATCTGCAGTAATGGGCAGAGATCCGGTTTTTGTTCAAAAACATTTAGATCGCGCTAGAGAGCGTGGTGTGAGCGAGTCAACGCTGGAGAAAATGCAGGGATATACCGGTTGCATTGCGCTTTGGGACACTGGGCGCCCGGGACCGGTGACGGCGCTACGGTTTGACATTGATGGCGTCGGTGTTGAGGAGACGCATCGCGAAGATCATTTGCCCAATCAAATGGCTTTTCGTTCAACGCACGACGGCGAAATGCATGCATGTGGTCACGATGGGCATACTTCCGTTGGTCTAAATGTGGCTCGTTGGGTTAAAGAAAATAGCGAGCATCTCAAGGGCAAGGTGAAGCTAATTTTTCAACCTGCGGAAGAGGGGGTGCGAGGTGGCGCTGCTCAGGCTGTTAGTGGAAAGCTGGAAGATGTGGACTACATTTTAGGGTGTCATTTAGCCATGATGTGTCCGACGGGTGAGGTCTGCACGACGCCGACCGGCGTGCTCTGTACAACGAAATTGGACATCCGTTTTACCGGGGCGCCGGCGCATCCGACCATGAGCCCGCATCTTGGACGCAATGCGTTGGCAGCTGCCTGTAACTGCGCTGGTCAGCTTTTGGGGATGGCTCGTCACGGCAAGGGCTTGGGGTGCGTTAATGTGGGGCTAATGAAAGCCGGCGAGTGTCGTAATGTGATCCCTGTTCATGCGGAGTTGCAGATTGAGGTGCGGGGCGAAACGGCTGAGATTAATGACTACATGGTTGATCAGGCAGTCCGCATTGCCAAAGGCACTGCGATCGCCTATGACGTTCAGTACGAAGTCGAAAAGGTTGGCGAAGCGGGTGAGTTGATCAACGATGAAGAACTCGTTGATATAGTCGCTCAGTGTGCGAAAGAAGAGCCGACTTGCCAACATATTGTTCCGTTCAAGAAGATCGGCTGCTCGGAAGACTACACCATGTTAGCCAAAGAAGTTCGTCGGCATGGTGGCAAATCCTGTTTCTTTGTCGTTGGTGCTGACCGTACTGCAGCCCATCATCAGGCAGAGTTTGATTTTGATGAAAAGGCAATGCTGACGGCTTTTGGAATTTTTACCAAAGCATTGCTAAAGCTCAATTCAAATAATGCCTAGCGGTGGCCATTTTGCTGAAAGGGCCGGGCTTCTGAAAACCCGGCCCAAACTTTCTCAAGTAGAAAAAGTGCCTTTGTTACTTTTCTGCTAGAACATGTTCCCCGTCAAAATGAGGGATGAACTTCGCATTGTCAGTGCGTCCAACCTGCATGAAGCCTTTTGTTATGCCGATGTTTCTCGCATGACGAATGACTTTTTGGTATTCAAGCGTTGTGAGCGGACGGTTAATTTCTGGATGGCGACAGGCTTTGTATAGCGGCATGTATTGATTCATGATGGAGACATAGACTTGGTCGCCAAACGTCTCATGAATCCAATCCAGACAGCGACAGCTGTCACGCCATTGCCATGGCAATACGAGATGACGAATAATCAATCCACGTCGAAGTTGACCCGCACTATCAAGTTGAGTTGGTCCAGTCATGTCGAACATCGTGCGAATCGCGTTAGATGCGTAATCAAAATACTTCGATACGCCGGAATATCTTTCTCCAAGGCGGTTGTCGAAATATTTAAGATCGGGGAGAAAAATGTCAATGAGCCCCGAGAGCATTCGAAGTGTTTCGGGAAGTTCGTAAGCATTTGAGTTGTAGACAATAGGGAGGCTGAGACCTTGCTCTTTAGCTGCAATTAATGCTTCTCGGATTTGGCGCGTGTAGTGACCGGGTGTGACTAGTTCGATACAGGATGCACCGCGTTTTTCTTCCTCAAGAAAAATTTCTGTTAGACGTTCAGTCGATATCCGGATGCCTTTGCCTTGCGCACTGATTTCATAATTTTGGCAAAAACAGCAACGTAAATTGCAGTGAGAAAAGAAAATTGTGCCGGCCCCTTTTTTAGCTTCAAGAATCGGTTCTTCCCATGCATGCAAACTTACCAGGGCGACTTCAATGTCGTCACTGGCGTGGCAGATACTCCGTTTAAGCCCAAGGGCAGTAGAACGATCTGCCCCACATTGACGAGGACAGAGATTGCAGATCATTTTATGGTCAATTTAAAATTTTTTATCTCAAAACAACAGGAACGGAACTATACGACAGGTTAATTTAGATCGCTAATTTTTGGGGCAGCTTATTGTGCAAACCATGATTTTTTATTCATTTTCCTTAACAAAAAGATCATTGCTGACTTTGTTGAGAGCATGCTCAAAAAGCATCAATTGGTATTTAAAAATAGAATTTGATTACGTTCCCCCTCATCCACATATTACTTATAACCGATGAAAAACAAGAAAGGGGATAAAAAAATGTCAAATATCTTCATCATTAATGCGGGGGTGAAAGTTCATGGTACAGGAGGGGAGCTGAATTCATCTTTGACGGAGATGGCTAAAAGAATTCTTGTTGAACATGGTCACTCTGTTATCGTGACCGATCTAAATGAGAATTGGCAACTTCAAACTGAAATACAGCACATCAAAAAATCGGATGTCATCCTTCTCCAGACCCCTATTTGGGCCATGGGGGTGCCGTGGCCCATGAAACGCTACATTGACATCGTCTTGACGAATCCAGAGGTTTGTGGAACAGATGGTCGTACTCGGTCAAATCCGGATAAAAAATATGGATCAGGTGGCTTTCTAACGAAGAAACGTTATATGCTGAGTACGACGTGGAATGCTCCGCTAGAGGCCTTAACAGAGCCGGGACAATTTTTTGATAGCCGTGGATTAGATGAAGTGCTATTGCCACTTCATAAGCAATTCCAGTATATGGGACTGCGACCTATGACATCATGTTCTATTCATGATGTGTACAAAAATCCCTCAATTGAAAAAGATCTCAAACGATGGGAACAGCATCTGAAACAATTT
This sequence comes from Candidatus Aphodousia faecipullorum, assembly GCA_018714205.1. Lineage (GTDB taxonomy): Bacteria > Pseudomonadota > Gammaproteobacteria > Burkholderiales > Burkholderiaceae_F > Aphodousia > Aphodousia faecipullorum. Next base: position 5,603 of record DVNR01000015.1, on the reverse strand, counting down.
TTTCTCCGATAAGTGATTAGTTTTGTTGAAAAGCGTCAACATAATTGCTGATTAGTGTAAGTTGCCAAGAAAATTCTTGGCAACATGGACTAGAGAGGGTTAGGTGAGTTCTAGTCGGTCGGTGTCAATTATTGTTGAAAGTTACCTTTGAAAGAGAAGTCACTAAAGAACTCAGATGCCATTAGAGATTTTGGGGCTAATTGGTGGTGGGACGGCGGGAATTGAACTATTCTATAAAAACAATCTATATGGCCTTGTTTCTGAGTTATATCCCACATCCCATCCAACATAAAATAAACGCTAGGACGAATTTTTGTATTTTTCGTTGACATTTTTTTGTTAACTAACAAAAAGAATATCACGAAACACCTAAAAAGTAATTTTTCATTAGTGCAGACAATAAAGATGACATACATTGTAATAAAAGTGTCAAGGATGTTGAGTGTTGAACGTCCTTATTTTGTAGATTGCTAAAATACGACTAAATCAAGTAATGGAGGGCGGCCCGATGACTACTGAGGAATTTTTCCAAAGTCCTATTTTGAATTCGCCATACGAAGAACCCACAAAACATTGGAAAATGTCTGATGGTGTTGCAACAGGTGAAATTATCGAAGAACGTCGTCGGGCAGACTTTGTAACTCCAATCCCCAAGGCTAAGACTATTGAGCAATCTAGGCAAGCAGAGCTAGAAGGTATTTCAGATAGTTTTACACAGGATGGTCAGAAATACACGAAAGACATAATCAACGAAATCCGATCATATGTTAAGGAGTGGAGAAAACTACCAAAAGAGCTTTGGGGCGTTACTCCAGAAACCGCACGATTACTTGAACATTGGCGTAACCATAAATTTCTTGGTATCCGTCCATTTTTTTGTCAATTAGAAGCCGTAGAAGTTGCTATTTGGTTAACGGAAGTCGCTCCTAATCAAAAAGTGGGAGTGAAAATCCTTAACTACTTGAAGACAGCTAATGACGAAGCGAATAGTGGTTTGCCTCGAATTGCGTTGAAGTTGGCTACCGGTGCTGGGAAAACTACAGTGATGGCTATGCTGATTGCTTGGCAGACTATCAATGCAGTTAAGCAAATTAATAGGAAAAAGTTTACGAAGGGGTTTGTTGTTGTTGCTCCGGGCATCACGATTCGAGATAGATTACGCGTCTTGCTGCCGAATGACCCCGATTCCTACTATCAAAAGCGGGAACTTGTTCCTGTTGATATGTTGCCTGCAATGCAACAAGCTCGAGTTGTGGTTACAAACTATCATGCCTTCAAACTTCGTCAACGTTTTGATGTATCCAAGGGAACTCGCGCAGCTATCGAAGGTTGGCGAGGAGAATCCTTAAACTCTTTAGAAACAGAAGGAGAAATGCTTCAGCGAGTGATGCCAGAGTTAATGAATCTGCAGCGAGTGATGATTTTTAACGATGAGGCTCACCATTGTTATCAAGAAAAAGAAAATGATGTTGACGAAGCATTTAAGAATTTATCTGGTGAAGATAAAAAAGAAGCTAAAAAAGAAGCAGAAGAAAATCGTGAGGCCGCTAGGGTATGGATTAATGGTCTAAAAATTATTTCTAAGCATTTTGAGCTCTTGAGAGTCTTTGATCTGTCCGCGACTCCCTTCTTTTTATCTGGGTCTGGATATATTGAAGGGACCATCTTCCCTTGGACGATGAGCGATTTCTCCTTGATGGATGCAATAGAGTGTGGGATTGTTAAATTGCCACGAGTTCCAGTTGAGGACAATGATACTGCTTCTGTTAATGCATTGAAGTACCGAGACCTTTGGTCCCATATTCGAGACAGTATGCCGAAGAAATCTCGTGGAGTGGAGGGATTAGATCCAAGAAAACTACCTCCATTATTATGCGCGGCCTTGGATGCGTTGTATAAGCATTACAAAGAAGTTTTTGAATTATGGCAAAAGGCAGGTATATCTGTACCGCCCTGTTTTATTGTTGTTTGTAATAACACTCAGACCTCCAAGCTTTTATATGACTACATATCTGGAGGGGATGGGAAATATTGGCATGGGCATTTTGAACTTTTCCGCAATTATGACTCGGATGGAAATCCCTTATCTCGGCCAAGAACTATCTTGGTTGACTCAAAACAACTTGAGAGTGGAGAAGGATTAGACGCCTCTTTTAAAAAAGTGGCACAGGCAGAAATAGATATTTTTAAGAGAGAAATATTACAGCGCGGAGGGGTTTTAGCTGATCAAATTCGTCAAGGTAAAGAAATTGACGACGCAACATTACTTCGCGAAGTTATGAATACCGTAGGGAAAAAGGGACATTTGGGAGAATCGGTTAGGTGCGTTGTCTCTGTTTCAATGCTTGCAGAAGGTTGGGACGCTAATACAGTTACTCATGTAATGGGGATTCGTGCTTTTGGGACACAGCTTTTGTGTGAGCAGGTGATTGGTCGTGCACTTCGACGCCAATCCTACGAATTAAATGAACAAGGTTTGTTTGCCGCAGAGTATGCGGATGTCTTAGGTATACCGTTTGACTTTACAGCTAAACCTGTCCCAGCGAAACCTGCCAAACCGAGAGAGGTTATTGCAGTTCACGCTATTTCGCCGGATCGAGATAATGTTGAAATTGTTTATCCCCGGGTTCGTGGGTATCGCGCTGAATTTCCAAAGGATCGACTTACAGCAAAATTTACCCCGGATTCTGAGTTCGTCTTGACAAAAGAAGAAGTTGGGCCGTCAATAACGATTAATGCCGGCATTATCGGAGAAACCAATAAGCTAACGACAGAAGATTTAAGCGAAATACGCACCAACACTATAGCCATGCATTTGGCTTCTTATTTGCTTGCTCATTTGACAAAACAGGGAGAAGAACCTCCCTTACATCTTTTTGGTCAGATGAATCGGATAGCAAAAGAATGGTTGCAAAACTATTTAATTTGTCGTCCAGGTACTTATGAAGGTCAAGTTTTGTATCAAGTGATTGCAGATCGCGCATGCCAGCGCATAATTGATGCGATTTCACGATCACAAGAGGAATCGCAATATAAAGTTAAGGTTCTCCTTGATCCTTATAACAAGACAGGTTCGACAAGGTCTGTTAATTTCACGACTACTAAAATCAAACGATTCAAAACTGGTGAGAAATGTCACGTTAATTACGCGATTTTAGATAGTGATTGGGAGGGGACATTCTGCAAAATTGTCGAAAATCATCCTAAGGTAATTTCCTATGTCAAAAATCAAGGTTTAGGGTTTGAAGTTCCTTATCGTGTGGGAACGGAATCACGAATTTATATCCCAGACTTCATCGTACAGGTCGATGATGGTCCCGGTAAGGATGATCCGCTTAACCTGATTATTGAAATCAAAGGTTATCGTGGAGAGGATGTTAAGGATAAGTCATCAACGATGCAGACATATTGGGTCCCTGGAGTGAATGCTCTTAAAGAATATGGTCGTTGGGCTTTCGCAGAATTACAAAGAGAGGAAACAATGGAAGCTGATTTTGAGGCGGCTATTGAAGGGAAAGTGAACGAACTGATCAATAAATTTGCGGAGTAAAAAATGGCGAAGAAAAGAACAAAAGATACTGTGATTGAAACATATACACACGATGATTCAAAACGTAAAAAAATCCCTACCGAGCAAATGCAACCATTTGTTAATGACAGTGTTGCTAGAAGTATCTTTGTAAGTTATGAAAAACGGAATCCCGATTTGGATCCGCAACTTATTTGGCGTGGAAAATATGATGACGATAGCAATCTTTTGATAGAGACTAAGCCTTTGTATATCCAAGAAAAAATTCACCCTAAAGCAATAATTGAAAATCTGCGAAAGAAAACAAAAGAGGATCAAGGGGAAGAAATTGGTCAATTCTCATTATTTGATGATACATGGGGAGTTGATACAGAGACAGATAAGATGGCTTTTTATCAACATGATGAAAATTGGACCAATCGTATGATTCTTGGTGATTCACTTTTAGTAATGTCCAGTTTGGCAAATAGGGAAGGATTGCGGGGGAAAGTCCAGTGCGTTTATATGGATCCGCCGTATGGCATCAAATTTAATAGTAATTTTCAATGGTCTACAACAAACAAAGAAGTCAAAGATGGTCGGTTGGACAATATGACGCGTGAACCAGAAATGGTTAAAGCTTTTCGGGATACCTGGAAGGATGGGGTAAATTCATATTTGTCATATTTGCGAGATAGATTGCTCGTAGTAAGAGATTTATTAACTGATTCAGGAAGCGTGTTTGTTCAGATAGGTGATGAGAACCTACATTTGGTACGAGCAGTAATGGACGAAGTTTTCGGTAAAGACAATTTTATTGCCGTGCTGGTCTATCGTACAAAATCAATGCCATTAGGTGAAAAATTTATTTGGACTATGTGTGACTATATCCTATGGTACGGAAAAAATAGAGAAGCTACGAAATTCAATCGACTGTATAGAGAACGCAAGTCTGGTGAGGATAGTTTATATGACTGTGTAGATGAGTTGAGAGGTGAAACAAACAAGTTTACTTCTTTGAATTTGACATCATCTGGTAGGACAGATTCTTGTGTTTTTGATGTAAGTTTTAACGGAAAAAAATTTAAACCAGCCTCGGGTAAGAGTTGGAGGACCAATCAAACCGGTATGGAAAGATTAAAAAAAGCAGGGCGGTTATATGCGACTAAATCGGCTCTACGTTATAAGCTTTTTTTTAATGATTATCCAGTTCAAGAACTAGGGAATATCTGGGCAGATGTGCAGGGAGATACAGATAAGGTATATGTTGTTCAAACAGCTAAAGAGGTAATCAGTAGATGTGTTTTGATGACTACGTCGCCTGGGGATTTAGTTTTGGACCCAACGTGTGGATCAGGAACTACAGCCTTTGTTTCTGAGCATTGGGGTAGACGCTGGATAACAATTGATACTTCCCGGGTTGCCCTAGCATTAGCCAGATCAAGATTAATGGGAGGTAAATTTCCGTATTTTATTAAAAAAGACTCTCGTGAGGGACAAATCAAAGAGGCAGAACTTAATAACAAACCTGTGAATTTATCCGTAACTTCTGGTTCTTTAACGATGGGGTTTGTGTATAAGCGAGTTCCTCACATTACGCTAAAGTCTATTGCTCAGAGTGAAAATATCGATGTGATTTATGACAAATGGGAGTCAAAATTAGAACAGGCTTTAAGCGATTTAAAGCAGAGTCTTAATTTGGAATTGGATCATTGGGAAGTTCCTTCCAAAATAAATGAAGACTGGACACAATCACAAAAGACTAGCTTTAACTCTTATTGGGATACTCGTAAACAATACCAACAAGAAATAGACGCTTCTATTGTATCTAATGCCGAATTTGAAAATTTGCTTGATAAACCTTATGAAGATAGCACGATAATTCGCGTGACAGGTCCTTTCACGTTTGAAAGTCTTTCTCCTCATAGGATTTTAAGTGTTGATGCTAATGGTAATCAGATCGATCCCACTTCAACAGAAGTGGGAGGAGATGGAAAAGATTTTGTTGCAATGATCTTGGAAAATCTGCGTAAAAACGGAATTCAACAAACCCATAGAGAAGGAGAACTCTTATTTACATGCGTTGAAGAATGGC
>DVNR01000002.1 GCA_018714205.1 Candidatus Aphodousia faecipullorum | reverse complement strand
TTTAATTTTGGGTAAAAATCAGTCAGAGGGCCTACTTTTAGAGGCTACCCTGGCAAGCCCTGTATTTATTGAAAAGGACTCCCAGAAATTAACCTATGCATATTTTCTATTTGGACGGCACTGACAAAATCTAGCAATAAAAGAAATTGATCCAGGTCAAAAAAAAGGACGATAATGAAAAAAGTTTGATTATTTTCTGGAGGTTATCATGGCTTTTTCCGCATCGTCCCTTTCCCCGCTCGATCCGGCCGTCACAGAAAAAGGCAAAAAGCTAGTCAGTTCCCCTGCCATTAAAAAGGCTCTGGAACATATCCGACAAAATGACGCCCAGTGCGTGCGAGACCAAGTTGAGATCGCTTCCATCGAATCGCCACGGTTTGGCGAAGCCAATCGCCGAAACAAAATTGAGGAAATTTTGCGTCGAGATGGGTTTAAAGAGATTCACACTGATTCGGAAGGCAATTTGATCGCACGTTATCCCGGCAGTGATCCCAACGGTCCCCGCCTTGTTATTTCCGGACACATGGACACGGTTTTCCCGGAAAATACGCCCACTCAAGTGCGTCAGGTCGGCAATCGCTATTTCGCACCTGGTATCGGTGATGACGCCAAAGGGGTTGCCACTTGTCTTCAGGTCATGCGCACCGTCAAAGCGATCAACCTTGCATTGAAAGGCGATCTGATTTTTGTCGGCACCGTCGGTGAAGAGGCTAACGGCGATCTTCGAGGCAGCAAACATTATTTCAAAGAAAATGCTGATAAGGTTGACGGATTTATTTCTGTGGACGGAATCACGCCCGGGGCAATCACCTGCGGAGCCACCGGTTCAAGGCGCTACAAAATAGAATTCGATGGCATCGGCGGTCATAGCTATAAAATGTTCGGCATCGCACCGAGCGCAAACCACGCGCTGTGCCGGGCTGTCGCCCTTTTTGCCGACATCGTGCCGCCCGTCAATCCCTTTACCACGTTCACTGTCGGAACAGTCAATGGTGGCACCAGCATCAACAGCATCGCAAGCCACGCCGAAGCACAACTGGATATGCGCAGCAACGCCGAAGAGAGCTTGACTGAGCTGGAAAGCCGGATCATGCCTTGCTTCAAAGAAGGTGCTCGGTTGGAAAACGAACGGTACCGGGCGATTGGCTCCGAGTATGAGGTTAAAGTGAAAATCACTCAGCTGGGCGAGCGGCCGTGCGGCATGCAGCCCGACTCCAGTCCGACGCTACAAGCGGCCCGCTGCGCTTTAGACCTGATCGGTCAGCCCATTACTTCCTACCGTAGCGCTTCGACTGACTCCAATGTGCCGATTAGTTTGGGCATTCCCGCTGTCACCATCAGCGCCGGCGGTTTAGGCGGACAAAATCACACAGTCAATGAATGGTACGAGCACACCGATAACGCTTACGAAGGGCCGCAAGCCGCTTTGCTCACGGTTGCGTTGCTCTTAGGCGTTGACGGAGTATCTGATCCACTTTTGGCGGTTCGTCATACGCACTGACCCCCATTGTTTTGCAGAAAGAACACACGGAGCGTTTCAGCTCCGTGTATTTGTTTTTATTGCGAAAATCTAGCGTTTTTCTGCCTGTTTCCGTCGTTTAACGTCAAATCCCTTCAGTCGCGTTTCCTTTTCCTCGAAAAAATGTTAACGTGCTGGCATTAGTCACTCCAGAGTAATCCATGCAAACCATTTGGCATCACCTGCGAAACACAGCGATTCAATCGCTTAATCCACGGATAGTCTCACCGTGGATTGAGGTGGGCTCGGTCGCTAGCGCCATTGAATCGGGCAAAGGTCGGATCTTTACTGGTGTTTGTGTCGACACAGCTTGTTCGCTTGGCATTTGCGCGGAACGCAGCGCTATATTCCAACTTTTAGCAGCCGGAGAAAACGAGATCCGACGCATTGTCACTATCAACTGCAATGGTGAACTAATGCCACCTTGCGGCGCTTGCCGCGAGTTGATTGCGCAAATGATGCCATCGAATTATCAAAATGTTGAATGTCTTCTCAAAGAACGCGTTGTCTCTTTGGGAGAATTGCTCCCCCATTGTTGGTTTTAACCGTCGATATCGACTTCGGAAAATATGTCTTTGATTAAAACGGATGCCAAAACCATCTTCAAATTAGCCACGCCGATGCTCTTTAGCCTGATCCTTGAACAGATCATTGGCTTAACGGATATTATTTTCTTGGGGCGGGTGAGCGAAGTGAGCGTGGGGGCCGCCGCGATCGGCGGAATCGGTTTTTATCTGCTCACCATGATTGCCTTCGGCTACAGCATTGCGGCTCAGTCTCTCATGGGAGAGGCCAACGGCGCAAAACGCTATTTGGAGCTGGGCAATATATTCCGACAAAGCGGCCTCTTCCTACTTATCTTCTCCTTATTGGTTTTGGCGGCACTTCCCCTTGTCATGCATCCGCTTTTTTGCCTTTTGGTTCAATCAGAACCCGTTAGAATCGAAGCGCAAAGTTATTTTTTCTGGCGAACGATCGGCATTGTTTTTGCCCTGGCGGCTGTCCTTTACCGAGGCTTTTTCATGTCCATTTTGCTGCCTCGTGTTTTAACTTATTCCTCGGTCGCAATGGTGCTTACCAACTGTGTGCTCAACTATTTGTTAATTTTTGGGATTGGTCCCATTCCTGCCTTGGGCATCACCGGCGCGGCCATCGCCTCCACATTGTCAGAGATTGCGGCGGTTCTTTTTTTCGTTGTCTATACCCATAAAAAGCAATTGCATAAACGCTATGGCCTATATCGATGGCAAGGGATTGATCGATCAATTCAACGAACACTGTTTAAGTTAGGCCGATGGATGATGTTGCAAGAAGCTGTCATCATGACAAGCTGGTTACTCTTTTTTGTATGGGTTGAACACATGGGTGAGCGAGCGCTTGCCATCAGCAATATTGTCCGATCCGTTTCCAATTTGTTATTTATCATCGTTCATGCGTTTGGAGCGACATGTGGCGCCATCGGAGCCAATCTGCTTGGAGAACATCGCGCCGGCGACATTGATGCCATGATGCTGCGCGGCTTGAAGCTTTCGTTTGCGGTCACCGCTCCGTGCTGCCTCTTGATCGGACTTTGGCCGGATCCGATACTGGCACTTTTCACCGACATCGATTCGCTCTCCGAAGCAAGTGTGGCCTCGGTTCGAGTGATGCTTTTTGGCTATTTGCTTTGCATCCCCGCCGTTCATTATTTTTCAGTATTCGGCTACCTTGGCAGTACCCGCGAATCGATGATTGTTTCCATCGTTACTTCAATCAGTTACACAATCTATGCTTATGTTCTTTCCAGAATGGTTTCAAATGTCGCTTGGGTTTGGACTTCTGATACGTTCTATTACGCCGTGCTGGGCGTTTTGGTCTGGTATTACTGGAAGAATGCACGTTGGCGGGAACTTACTGCTAAGAAAAACAAAATCGAACATCAAAAATGAAGCATTTATTGTTAAACAACTTGATTGATTGGCTCTCTGAAAGTTTAGATAGGCGGAGCCTTTCGTTGAAGCTGTCGGAAACTAAATCGGGCAAAGAAAATCTGACTGCACTGGTCCAAAAATAAATTTTCAGAAAGTGCCCTTAATTTCAGCCTTTGCAGCCAAAAATTTCATCAAAGCGTCTTTGGCGAGTGCCCGTTCCGCCCCTTCTGAATATAAAGGCAATAAAATCCGAACCAATGACTGTCGCATTAAATTCCAAGCACCCGGCCAAACATCAAATCCTTTTATATTAATTAGAGCATGCCAACGTATCAGGCCATCTTTTGGACTTGCGCTCCTAAACGACAACGACCAACGCGCCACTTCGAGCACGACATTTGTCCCATAAACACCATCCCAAGTCCATGCTTGATAGTTTTGGAGCAAACGACGACAAAAAAGAGTCCACTGATCCCAACTGATCTCACCCTTTACACTTTTGAGCCGATTAACAAAAGTTTGTCCATCAACACGCACCTCTGCGACACAGCGCCTTTGCACCGCATCGGCCACAATTCGAATTACCAAACCTCGCTTATCAGGTCGAGAAAAATTCAGCAACCACTCCTGAAGCGGCTCATTTAAGCGCGAGGCAAAACAATCCAACCGATTTTTCTGATTGTTTGAGGCGCCATCGTCACAAGATTGTTTAGGAAAGGTATCGAGCATTAAAGACACGGATCAGAAAATAATAAAAATCTTTATTTCCAATCGATTATAGCGTCAATAGACATCCCCTTTGTAAAAACACACTTTTCATCTTTTTATTAATTGTTGTTTTAATCATTTCTTGTTTAAATGAAAACATTATTTTCACAAAATAATAAATCAACATAATTTCTTTTGTTGTTAATTACATTTTTACATAACAACATTTCAATATTTTTCAGTGCCCATATAAATAAGGTGTCATTGGCGTCATATGCATGAACAACCTTGCTCAAAATCTCACATCCAAATGACATTGTGACAGTCAAATGACACGAACAACTAGCTAAAAGAATATTGCAACCAATTGTTTTACAAGCATTTTATTAGCAATCTAAAAGAAATAAGTCAAAAAAAGTCTTTAATAAAAACGTCACCCTTCATACACGGCGCTGTCAAGCTTGAGGCAAATAATGGCGAACATTCATATTTCTGTAAGGAGCCAAGGCAATGCTGCAATTGCAAAATATTTGCAAAAACTTCGGTGATCGAGAGATTTTGTCCGATATTTCTTTATCCATTGAAAAAGGTGAAATCGTCTCCATTCTCGGTCCTTCCGGCTGCGGCAAGACCACCCTTTTGAACTTGATTTTAGGTTTAACGGATATCTCTAGCGGCAAAATCATTTACGATGGCGAAGATTTAAGCCATGTCCCGATGGAAAAACGTGGTTTCAATATCGTGTTCCAGGACTTTGCCCTCTTTCCGAACTTAAATGCCTATGAGAACATCGTTTATGGTTTACGCAACCGCCCGAATGCGTCCACAAAAGAGGAAGTGGAGGAATTAATTGATCTGTTGGGATTAAGAAAACACCTTGCTCAACGAATCGGTGAACTTTCCGGCGGTCAAAAGCAACGTGTGGCGATCGCCCGCACCTTGGTGATGAAACCCCGCATCCTTTTACTGGACGAACCACTTTCGGCTTTGGACGGCATTATTAAAGAAAGCATCAAGGAGCGCATTCGCGGAATCGCCCGTCAATTTCAATTGACAACGCTCATTGTCACGCACGATCCTGAAGAAGCGTTGACGCTCTCGGACCGAGTTCTCATCATCAACAACGGTCGCATCGCGCAGTTTGCCGATCCCCAAACCATTATCCGGGAACCGGCCGATGACTTTATTCGTCAATTCATTCTGTCTCAATTGATGGTCAAGCGCACCAACATCTTAAAGCTTTTCAGCGACAGCTTGCCGCATGCGCAGAGCACGCAAGAGCAAAAAGCCTCGGCGGCCCCAAGCGGCGCCTTTGCTCAAGCGGTTGCTTAAACCCTACGGATTAAGGAGTCGACGAATGTTAACCTTTATGGGGAAAGAACGTAAAGATCTCAAAATTCTTTACATTCTTATCACACTCACACTGGGCGCGATTTTGCTCTATCCGCTCGCCTGTGTCCTCTTTCAGTCATTTCTTGATAAAAACGGCGGTCTGACCTTTGCCAATTATGTGACAACGCTCTCGCAAGGAACCTTTTGGGTGTCTTTGGGACATAGTTTCACCGTGTCCGGTCTTTCCGCTTTGATCGCGGCAGCGCTTGCCTTTATTTCCGCCTATGGTCTGCACTTTACCCGCATCAATCCGAGCGCGAAAAAAGTCATCCAGATCATCGTGCTGCTGCCGCTATTTTTGCCATCGATCACTTACGGCTTCGCCGTGATTTATTCGTTCGGACGCTTGGGGCTGGTGAGCCAACTTTTCGGTCAATTACCCTTCTCGATTTACGGCTTCTGGGGGCTTTTGATCGCTGATGTAATTTATACATTACCGCCAGCCTTCCTGATTTTGTATAACGCTTTCTATTACGTTGACCGTAATTTTGTGACGGTCTCGAAACTCATGGGCGATAGTCCCTGGCAGACTTTTTACATCACTTCGCTTCGTCCGGTGTTGGGCTCGCTCTTCTCGGCTTTCATCCTGAGCTTTTTCCTCTCGTTTACCGACTTCGGCATTCCGGCTTCCATTGCCGGCACCTACTCGGTGATCGCCATTGACCTTTACATGGCCATGATGGGCGCCATCCCCAATTTCGGTCAAGGTGCCGTGATTGCCATGGCAATGCTGGTGCCGTCTATTGCCTCCGTGATGCTGCTTCGCTTTGCCGATCGTTTCAATTTCCGATACAACAAGTTGAGCAAGGGGGAACCGGAAGTCAACCGGCTCCGTGACGGACTCTTCCTCGGCTTCTACGGTCTCATCACCCTTGCTCTGCTTTCGGTCTTCGTGGTGATGTTTGTAGTGCCTTTCGTGAAGCAATGGCCGTACCAACCCGTCTTCTCCTTGACGGTGATCACCCGCATCTTAAGCGACTCTTCCATCTGGCAGGTTTATCAACATTCCGTGGGCGTTGCCTTGGTCTCTGCGGTGATCGGCACCATCGTCTGTTTTGTGGCCGGCCTCGTTAAAGCCCGTTCCAACCTTTCGGGCTGGTGCCAAACCACCATGGACAGTTTTGCCATGATCACCAACACAGTTCCAGGCATGGTCCTCGGTATCGGGTTCCTCTTTGCCATGAGCGGAACACCCATTGCCAATACTTTCACGATCTTGGTGTTGGCTAACTTGGTGCACTTCTTCACAACGCCTTACATGATGGCCACCTCCGCCTTCAGCAAGATGAATGCCGGCTGGGAAACAACCGGTGCCTTGATGGGCGATAGCTGGATTAAGACAGTTTGGCGAGTCATTGTGCCGAACTCTTTGCCGACCATCTTCCAAATGCTGCAGTACTTCTTCGTGAGCGCCATGGTCACTATCAGCGCCGTGGTCTTCTTGACCGGCGCCCGCACGATGTTACTCACCACCAAGATCAAAGAGCTGCAGTACTTCGAAAAATTTGAAGAAATCTTCGTGCTCTCGCTTTTGGTGTTCTTCACCAACGTCGCCGCGAAGTTAATTTTTGACGCCTTGGCCTCTTACGCCGAAAAAGGTTCAGCGACAGGCCTTGGCCCCTTATCCGGTTTGAAAAAACTATTAAACCTCAATTGGAACCGCAAATCCGCGGTCAACCCTCTATAACTTAGGAGTTAACACATGAAACGCATCTCAGTTCTCACGCTTTCCGTTCTTTCGGCAGCCGTTATGGGTTTAACCGGCTGCGGTGACAACGGCTCTTCCGGCACCGAGACGAAAACGGCCGCGCAAGAACCGGCCAAGCAAGTGGTGATTTACACCAACGCTGACGAAGAAGCTCAACAAGCGATGAAGAACGCGTTGGACAATAACGGCTTCAAAGGCGCCTACCTCATGCAATCTTTCGGAACGAGCGAATTGGGCGGAAAGCTTGCCGCTGAAGGCAAAAATATTGAAGCCGACGTGGTGACAATCTCCACCTACTATTTGGACAGCTTCCAAAAGAACGGGAAACTTTTCCAAGATCTGACCTTTAAGATTGACCCGATCAACCCGACTCCTTCTTACTACGCTCCGATTTTAGGCAATACCGGCGCTTTGTTCGTGAACACCGAAGTGCTGAAATCCTCCGGCTTGCCCGCTCCGACGGCTATCGCCGACTTGGCCAAACCTGAGTACGCCGGTCATATCTCTGTACCGGACATCATGGGGTCTTCCACCTCTTGGCTGATGACTCAAGCCGTCTTAAGCGCTGAAGGTGAAGAGCAAGGCGCCAAGACCATCGCCGCGATCGAAAAGAACGCCGGCGCTCACCTGGAAAAATCCGGTTCCGCGCCGTTAAAGAAACTGCGCGCCGGTGAAGTGGCCGTCGGTTTCGGCCTTCGTCACCAAGCTGTCGCCGATAAAGCCAAAGGCTTGCCGATCGACTACATCGATCCTGTTGAAGGCAACTTCCAGCTCTTTGAAGCCGCCGCAGTGATCGACAAGGGCGATAAGACCAACCCCAATGCTCAAAAGATCGTTGAAACCATCATCACAAAGGGGCGCCCTGAATTGTTGCAGTACTATCCTGTCGCTCTTTATAAGGGAGAAACAGTCTCCGCTGAAAACAAACCGGCTCATCCGAGTCTTTACAAAGAACCGTTAACGGTTGAATTGCTTGAAGCCCATCAAAAACTCGTCAAAGGCCAAGCCAAATAATCAATTGATTTTTAAAGATTTTATTTAGACTTAAAAGGACGGGGTTCCGATGAAAAAAGCGGAACCCCTGAAAAATTTTATGAAAGATCCAAATAGTTACAAACTGCTGACCCCCGGTCCTTTGACCACCTCGCTCACCGTCCGTGAAGAAATGCTTGTCGACCGCTGCACTTGGGATAGTGATTACAAACAAATGACTCAGGAAGTGAGAGCCGGTCTTTTGGAACTCGCTCATGTGACGCCAGATCAGTACACGACTGTCCTGATGCAAGGTAGCGGCACTTTCGGTGTCGAATCGGTTCTATCTTCCGTGCCGGGTGCCAAGGACACGGTCCTTGTACTGGTCAACGGCGCCTACACTGAACGCATGTGCCAAATGCTTGCCCGCCACAAGGTCAACTACCAACGTTTGGATTTCCCATGGGATCATATTCCCGATGCTGAAACCGTCGAAGTGTATTTGAAGGCTCACCCGGAAGTGACCATTGTTTCGATGGTCCACAACGAAACGACCACCGGTCTTTTAAACGACATCGCGTCTGTTGCCCGTGTGGTGAAAGGTGCCGGCAAAACCTTTATTGTCGATGCCATGAGCTCTTTTGGCGCGGTTGACATTGATGTCGGCGCATTGGGCATTGATTTCATTGTTTCTTCAGCCAATAAATGCATTCAAGGCGTGCCTGGCTTTTCGTTCATCATTGCCCGCCGCAGTGCCCTGGAAGCAAGCCGCGGCAATGCCCGCACCCTTTCACTTGACCTTTATGATCAATGGCAAGTCATGGAAAAAGACGGCGGCAAGTGGCGTTACACATCGCCCACGCACGTTGTGGCTGCTTTTCACCGAGCCATGCAGGAATTGAAAGCTGAAGGCGGAATCGCCGCCCGTGCCCAACGCTACAGTCGTTGCAACCAAAAGATGCGCGAGGGCATGAAAGCGCTTGGCTTTGAAGCTTACATTACGCCTAAACATCAAGGTCCCATCATCACAACGTTCTTTTACCCGGAAAACGCTAACTTCACATTCGCCTCGATGTACGACTATCTAAAGAGTCACGGCTATGTGATCTATCCGGGCAAACTCACCGAACGCGATACTTTCCGCTTGGGCAATATCGGAGAAATCTATGAAGAAGACGTCGATCGCGTTCTCGAACTTTTTGCGCAATATCTGAAAGAGGTTAACAATGGCTAAAATTCAAGGTGTTATTCTGGATTGGGCCGGCACAGCCGTCGATTTCGGCTCAACAAGCCCCATGTCCGCGTTCAAAGAAGCTTTCCGCCGCGCCGGCGTTGAAGTCACTGACGATGAAACCCGAGCGCCAATGGGGCTTTTGAAGCGCGACCACATCCGCACCATGCTTGCGATGCCTCGCATAGCAGCTTGCTGGAAAGAAAAATATGGCCGTGAAGCCAATAGCGACGATGTTGAAAAAATCTACGCCGACTTTGAACCGGCTTTGATGGCTGTTTTACCCCGACACTGCGATTTAAAACCCGGCCTGTTGGATGCAGTGAAGTTCTGGCGCGACAATGAGGTCAAAATCGGCTCAACCACCGGTTTCACGACGAGCATGATGGAGATTGTCACTCGAGAAGCTGCTCGAGCCGGCTACAGTCCGGACACGTTTGTCACTGCGGATGACACCGGGGGCTTCGGTCGCCCATGGCCTTACATGGTATTCGAAAATATGCGTCGCCTGCAACTGGCCGATGTACGCCGCATTGTCAAGATCGGTGACACCATGAGCGACATTCGAGAAGGCAAAAATGCCGGTTTGATCACTGTCGGCGTGACCGAAGGAAGTTCTCAAATCGGTTTGGATCGAGCCGCTTGGGATGCTCTGAGCCTTGAAGAACAATATAAATTGCGTAAAAAAGCCCGTGAAGAATTCTTCAACGCCGGTGCTGACTACGTGATTGACTCCTTGACCGAAGTTCCGGTGCTATTTGAGGAAGTTCAGAATCGGAAAAACTAGCCATTAGCGATTTTTGCTTAAACCGACCATTTCGAAAGAAATCGTCGGTTTTTTATTAACCCATCTCATGAATCATTTCGTATTAAATGAATGTTTTTAAGAAATTTTGATGAAAAACTATCCACTGTTTGAAGTAAAAGTCCCGACAAAGATTGCCATGCTGACTATAATTAAAGATATTTTTCTATTTATTCAATAATTTTTTATTGGCTCAAATTACTTCTAGCGGAGGCAAAAATGAACCTGTTGACAATAGATACGCCCGCATTGATCATTGAAGAGTCCAAAATGAACGCCAATATTGAGCGGATGCGAAACAAGGCAAAATCGCTGGGCGTTACTCTGCGCCCGCACCTAAAGACCAGCAAATGTTGGGAAGTTGCGAAAAGACAACTATGGACGGCACAAGGGCCGGCAACAGTTTCCACTTTAAAAGAAGCCGAAGAATTCGCCACCCATGGCGTCAAAGACATCATTTATGCTGTTGGCATCGCTCCACAAAAACTCTTCCGAGTAGCTGAGTTATTACGGCAAGGCGTAGACCTCAAAATCATTTTGGACAATGTTCAATCCGCTCAAGCTGTCAGCGCCTTTTGTCAAAAGCAAGATTTGCCTATTAAGGTCCTCATCGAGATTGACTGCGATGGTCATCGTTCAGGATTGAAACCGAACGACACGGAACTGCTAGCCGTAGCAAAAGCAATTTGTTCACCTGCACGATTAGTAGGGGTTTTAACGCATGCCGGCGGCTCCTACGACGTCAACACGCCCGAGGCGCTTTCTCAAAGGGCTACCGGTGAACGAGACGGGATTTGCACTGCAGCGAAAAGACTCCGAGAGGCCGGCTATGACATTGAGATAGTCTCCGTAGGCTCAACTCCAACTGCTTTATCGGATACGGATTTGACCGGCGTCACCGAACTACGAGCAGGTGTGTATGTCTTTTTTGACCTCTTTCAGGCTGGAGTCGGAATCTGCAATATCGACGACATTGCACTGTCACTATTGGTTACTGTGATCGGCCATCAAAAGGAAAAAGGCTGGGTCATTACCGACGGTGGCTGGATGGCTTTATCACGCGATCGTGGAACCGCAAATCAAGCAATTGATCAAGGGTACGGGCTCGTTTGTGATGTGAACGGAAAACTGATTGAAGGACTTTTTGTAAGCTCAGCCAATCAGGAACATGGAATCATCTCTGCACGATCAGGCAACAATTTGCATCTTGAAGATTTTCCAATCGGAACACGTTTAAGAATTCTTCCAAACCATGCCTGTTCAACCGGAGCGCAACATCCAAAGTATGTCGTCGTGGATCGTTCATTAGAAGTGAAAGAAATTTGGGATCGTTTTTACGGTTGGTAAGTTTTTAAATGATGTTTAAATAAAATCCAATAGTATTTTTTGCAGGTCGGTGATCATTTCACCGACTTTTTTCTGTCTGAAATCCAAAAATCAATAGCATTTTTAAGTTGAGTATTTTTTGAAATAGAAAAAACAGATCAAGCACTGAGATAAAAACCCTGCCTGAAAAAAGAAAATCAAAGTTACTCATTTGATAGAAAAAATCTATCTGAAGTACCACTTTCCATTTTTACATTTATTTAAATGATAATTTTATTTAATGTAAATCCATTCAATAAAAACTAAAGTAAGTCAATTGAAGTGAAGATACGTATCAAATAGTGGAATGCAAATAGGAATTTTAAAAATTTTAAAAAACGTTTATATTGCTTATTGTGATTATTAAATCATTTTAGTCATCATTATATTGCGTATTATTTTATTATTAAAGTAAAAAACATAGCAAAATTAAGTCAAGTAAAAAGCTTTGTTGATACACTTGACAAGGAAACATTTAATTATCATAATAATGCGTATTAACACGCAATAAATATCATTATATTAAAGATAATATGAGACCTTCCATCAGCATCGAAACGTCTTTAAAGGCGCTCGGAGAAAATTTGAAAGTTGCAAGGCTCCGCCGCCGTTTGCCGCAATCTCAGGTTGCAGCTAGAGCCGGCATATCGCTCAACACCCTAGCAAAAGTAGAAGCTGGTGACCCCGGAGTAGCCATTGGCAATGTCGCAGCGGTTATGCAAGCGATTGGTCTTGGCACCCCGTTAAGTGAGATCGCCTCCCCCGCCTCTGACACCTCAGGATTGAGACTTGAATCTGAACGATTGCCACAAAGAGCTCGAGCTCCTCGCCGTCGCATTTAGAAAGAAAATGGCTTTACAAACATTCAACCTTTACTTTAAAAGTTATCCTAACCCATTGATTGTTGGACGATTAAAGTTTGACCCTAGTGTCGAAAACAGTGAAATCTTATTCGCTTACGACGAACAGTGGCTCCGGGATGGATATGCGCTTGGGGTGGATTTGCCCCTCGCCTCTCGCATTTTCAAGACAACTCGATCCCATCCTTACTTCGGATTCTTATATGACTTAATCCCCGGTTTAGGGGCTGCCAAAGCAGCCAAACGACGATTCGGCAGAGATTTGAATCCGTTGGAGTTAACCTTGGCCGCCCAAGACACGATTCGCCCGGGCGCATTGGGCTTTTCGACGCTTTTTCAACCGCCGCTTCAATCAAAAATGATCGGTCCGATCGCTGTTGATTTGGAGCGTTTAATCCTTGGACACTTGAATATTGCCAATATAGATTCTCTCTATAGTGCTTTAGACGCCCTCCCCGGTTCACGTTTCAAGCTTGGCTATATTACGGGTAAAAATTTAAATGTTATTTCAAAATTTAACACCCCCGATCCGGAACGAAATTTAATACTATGGGAAGCTGTCGCCCTGTCTTTGGCTAAACGAGTTGGGTTGCATACCGTCAACGCCGAACTTCGAACAACCCGTGGAATGGAGACACTAGTCACCGAGCGCTTTGATAGAAATAGGCAAGGGTTGCCTATCGGCTTTGCTTCAGCAAAAGCGCTGTTAGCCGCCGGTCCAAACAGTGAACACTCTTACCTGGAAGTGGCTGATATACTAAATCAAGATGGTGCCCGCCCCATGGAGGATCTCAAAGAACTGTGGCAAAGAATGGTCTTTAATATGTCTATCGGCAATGTTAATGACACGTTGGACAACATCGGTTTTATTCGGGAGCGGGAAGGTTGGCGATTGGCCCCAATCTACTCTTTAAGGCCGACACCTGTGTCAGTCTCAAGGCGTCATCATGCAACGGCCGTTAATGACGATTGTGATCGCGCCAACCTGCAAGAAGCTATCAATGTGGCACCTTATTTTGGCTTAAAACGAGCTTATGCGGAGCAGGAGGCTGTTCGCATCGCCTCTTTTTGCGCCTCTGAGTGGGAAAAAATTGCTCATGATTTTCAGGTGGATCCCCTTGAACGAGACACCATGCAAAAAGCCTTTGAACAGTTGCCCTATTAATCATTAAGAAACGAATTTCTTTTAGCCTGAGTCAAATATTAAGTGTAGCTTAAGGGTTTCTCCTAGACCTCTTGGGTCATTATCTTCATGAGATGCGATCATAATTGTCTCGACCTCGACCGTGGTCGCTTTTTTTTTTCTTGAGCCTCCCCTTCGTGGCCGGCCTTCGCCATGGTGCGCCTAATGCGTTT
>DVNR01000014.1 GCA_018714205.1 Candidatus Aphodousia faecipullorum | reverse complement strand
TCGCACTTTTTTCAAATAATTGTTTTTTACTTTGATTCAACACTAGGCAGACATGATCGAAAGAGAATTTCGGTAATGTTCGTTATGCACCAGAGAATTCCAATCTAGAGCAACCCCAGAAGGCACTAAACGTTTTACACGCTCCTCTCGATCCGCTGAATCGCAAAATGGCATCTGCGAGAGCAATTCGTCAGTCGACGCAAAATCATTGCAAATGATCAGCATATCGCAGCCTGCGCGTAGCGCGGCACAAGCGCGTTCTAAGACACTGCCCTGGCTCACTGCCCCTTTCATCGACAGATCATCACTAAAGACAACCCCTTCGAATTGAATTTGATTCCGCAAAACCGACCGCAACCAGAATTCGGAAAACCCCGCCGCATGCGAATCAACTTCTGGGTATAAAACGTGAGCCGCCATAACGGAATCAAGCTTGTGTCCGAGCTCTCGGTATGGTACCGTATCACGGTCCATGATCGTTTGGAGATCTCTTTCATCAACAGGCAATGCTAGGTGACTATCAGCCTTTACCCAACCGTGACCCGGGAAATGTTTTCCGCAATTGCTCATGCCCGCCTCACGCATCCCCTCAATCAAGGATGCGGATAATGCGACGACAGCACTCGGGTCCGATGAGAAAGATCGATGACCGATAACACTGCTGCGCGAGTAGTCAATATCCAAACAAGGAGCGAAGGTCAAGTCAACGCCACAAGCTCTCAATTCCGAAGCCATGACAAAGCCGATCGCCTGAGCTTTTCGTAATGCAGCTTCCTTATCACAACAGTAAATGTCACCTAAAGACGCCATGGGAGGAATCTGAGTAAATCCTTCTCGGAAACGCTGAACACGTCCGCCTTCATGATCGACAGCAATCAGTACTTCAGGTTTTATTGAGTGAATGCTGTCGCACAAAGCTTTTAACTGCGTGCGATTTTGATAATTACGAGTAAAAAGGATGACCATTCCGACAAGAGGATTTTCTATGCGCCGCCGATCTGCCTTTGTTAACTCATAACTTTCAATGTCAATCACAAGAGGACCAAACATATTTAGCTCCTTTGCTCCGCTACAGCAAACGCAGCGGCTACAGTTTTTTCATCGGTGATGGTGATATGAACAAAAATACCCTGGCTTTGAAGCCTTTCTTTAAGCGACGCGGAAAACACAACCATCGGCGCTCCATTTTGAGTATGCATAATCGTCATCGCATGAAACGTCACATCTCCGCTAATGCCGGTACCGAGGGCTTTGGAAATTGCTTCTTTGACCGCCCAACGCGAAGCAAGAAAGGACAAGCCTCTCTCTTTGCTCAAACTCACTCTCTTTTCATAAATTCTGATTTCTGATTCCGTCAATAGACGCTCTACAAACCGCTTACCATATTTTTCAAGCGCCTCAGTGACTCGCTTCTGTTCAACGACGTCACACCCGATTCCAACAATCATAGTTAGTCCTCGTCCAAGTTACCGGTTCAAACCCTTCTTAATTCCTGCAATATCCGCCTAGTATTCAAAGGCTTGTCACCGGCATAATGGGTAATCATTTCACGAAGAAGCATTTTGGCGAACGTTTGTGTTTCTTTTAATCGAAGATCCCTTTGGCGCAACCGATCAATCATGGCATGCTCAATGAGAATGTGTCGCTCACTGATGACCCGTCGCTCGTTGCAGGGTTTAAGCTCTTCTCCATCCCAATACCAATCCTGCCCAGTGTCAGGTAAACCGTAACCTAATGATTCCAAAAGATCCAATTCAAACGTGCGTAAACTGACCTCATGATTCGTGTCCCGCTGAGCTAAATTTTTTAAAGTTTGCACATAAGAACCGAACAAACCTTCAAAAGTATCCTCTCTTGGCAGGAGACGAACTAAAAGCTCATTAAGATAGAACCCCGAGAAAATGGCTTCCCCTTCAAGATTGAAAAAACCACCCATCCATTGCGCACGACTTAGTGTTTTTACTTCGTTTTGACCATAATAGCCGATTCTTAAAGGTGAAAATTCAGTCAGCAATCCACGAAAGTGGCTCCCCGGTCGTTTGGCTCCTTTAGCAACAGCAAGGACTTTACCGTGCTTAAGCGTGAAAAATTCCACCAATAAACTGGTTTCTTTCCAATTCCAGCTACGTATAACAAACGCCGCATCATCAATGACACGGCGATTATTTTTTTCGACGGACAAAACTTGTGACTTACTCATAACCTAAGGATTTAAGAGCACGAGCGTCATCATTCCATCCCTTTCTAACCCGCACCCAGACTTCCAGGTATGTGCTCTTACCCAACATATCAGCGATGTCTTGTCGAGCTAAACGAGATATCTCTCGCAACTTCTCACCCTGGGCTCCGATAACAATACCCTTATGCGCTTCACGTTCGACAATCAGCGTGGCAATAATTTCTGCGTGTTTTTCATCTTCCTGCCATTTATCGACAGTCACCGCAATGCCGTAGGGCAGTTCATCTCCCAATAGACGAAAAGCCTTTTCACGAATAATTTCAGCTGCTAAGAAACGTGGCGATTTGTCCGTATAAATATCCGGATCAAAGAAAGGCGGATTTTCAGGCAAAAGCTTCTCAATTTCACTCATCAAATCATCAACTTGACGAGACTTCTCGGCAGACACAGGCACAATTGCCGCAAAGGGAAACTTTTGCATTGATTGAGCCATCAGAGGTAAAAGTGAATCTCTTTGCTTAAGCAAATCGATCTTGTTGATCGCCAAAATGACATTTTTGGCATTCTTATCCAAAAGTTGCAGAACCTTTTCGTCGTCCGCCCGCCAACCGTTGCTTTCTATCAACATCACCACGACGTCCGTGTCACTTAAAGTGGAGCGCACGGAACGATTCATTCCACGAATTAGCGCATTGCCGTATTTAGTCTGGAATCCCGGTGTATCAACAAAAACAAACTGCGCATTGTTGTTAGTGACAACCCCCAATACCCGATTTCGAGTTGTTTGGGGCTTTTTAGATGTAATGCTGACTTTCTCACCGATCAAAGTATTAATCAGTGTGCTTTTACCGACATTGGGACGCCCCACAACGGCAATATAGCCACAACGAAACCCTTCTTTAATCATGTTGGTGTCCTCGCTTTTTGTCGAAGTACTCAATTGCTAATTCAAGCGCCCGCTTAGCCGCCACCTGCTCGGCGGTTCGTCGATTTTTTCCAACGCCTCGAACCGCGATGCTCAATTTCTTAATTCCACACTCACACTCAAAAGTCTGATCATGCGCCGCTCCACGAATATCAATCACCGAATATTCCGGCAATCCGATATGATGGGCTTGTAAAAATTCCTGTAATTGCGTTTTGGAATCTTTCCCCATTCGCTCCGGTGTCAATTGAGAAAGCACGGGTTCATATAAACGCAAAATCACTGCCTTGGCCGCGTCAAAACCACTTTCAGTCATGATGGCTCCAAAAATCGCCTCCATCGCGTCAGACTGAATCGAGGGTCGATGAGCACCACCCGTTTTCATCTCACCTTCACCTAATCGAAGGTGATCCGACAACACAATGCGGTTGGCAATTTCAGCCAGGGCATCCTGACAAACCAAATTCGCACGAACCCGAGATAGTGATCCCTCATTAAAATGGGCATCCCTTAAAAAGAGGGCTTGCCCGATCACACAATTTAAAACGGAATCTCCCAAGAACTCCAAACGTTCATTATTTTCCGCTCCGAAAGAGCGATGAGTCACTGCCCGCTGTAAAAGTTTCCGATTTTTGAAGGTATAGCCGATCTTCTGTTCAAGTGTTTCTAAAGGCAACATCTCACCATCCTCCTACTTGACGGAACCGATGCGGCTCAAGTCACCGAAATTCATCCAAATAAAGAATGTTCTTCCAACAATATCCTCTCTGGGAACAAATCCCCAAAAACGACTGTCCGCGGAATTATCTCGGTTATCACCCATGACAAAATAGTGGCCCTCCGGGACTCGGCAAACGAGATCACCCATGTTGTAAAGGCATTGATCCAACCCGTTATGACCATTGACCGGACGAGCTAAAGACGGCACATTTGGATTTTCCAAAATTTTGTGCGTGACGCCGTCAAGGTTTTCCGTAAACTGCTTCAACTCCGTGTAGGACTCTTCATCAAAAAAAGTGCCGTCAGCTTGAGTGTTTTGCAATTGCCCGTTAATGTAGAGCTTTTTATCCACAAAACGAATTTCATCACCTGGCAAACCGATCACTCTTTTAATAAAGTCCACGTTTTTATCAAGCGGATATTTAAAGACAATAATGTCACCGCGCTTGGGATCTTCACCACGCGTGATCTCGAAATTAAACACAGGAAACCGCAAGCCGTACTCGTATTTATTCACCGCGATAAAGTCACCGACATGCAAAGTTGGCAACATGGAGCCCGAGGGAATGCGAAACGGCTCTATGATGAAGGATCGAAAAATAAAAACAGCCAAAATAACAGGGAAAAGCCCGGCTGTGTATTCCAGCCAGAGCGGTTGCTTGGCAGTGCGGGTAAAGAGGCTTTGCCCCTCACCGATGACACTGATCACTCCACGGTCAATCGCATCCCGATTGTCTTCCTGAAATTTTTGAGCACGCTCTTTGGCCGAGGCTAAACGCTTCGGAGCCCACACAAATTTATCCAGACACCATAAAACACCGGTCACGACCGTCAGTGCCAACAAAATGACAGAAAAGTTCATGTCGCCCCCTACTTTTCCTCAACCTGCAAAATGGCCAGGAATGCCTCTTGAGGAATTTCCACCGAGCCAACCTGCTTCATACGTTTTTTGCCTGCCTTTTGTTTTTCCAGCAATTTACGTTTACGAGTGATATCACCGCCGTAACATTTTGCCAAAACATTTTTGCGAAGTGCCTTAACGTTTTCACGAGCGATGATGTTGGCTCCAATCGCGGCTTGAATTGCCACATCATACATTTGACGAGGAATGAGCGAACGCAGCCTGGTCACGATTTCTCGTCCCCGTGCAACCGAATTGCTACGGTGAATGATGCTCGACAGCGCGTCAACCCGATCACCGTTGATCAACATGTCAACCTTGACAACGTCGGCTGCGCGATACTCCTTGAACTCATAATCCATCGAGGCATAGCCGCGTGTTAATGACTTTAATCGATCAAAGAAATCCAAGACGATTTCAGCCAACGGCAAGTCGTACGTCAGATGAACTTGACGACCGTGGTAAGCAAGGTTGGTCTGAATGCCCCGTTTATCATTACAAAGCTTCATCACAGCGCCAACAAATTCATTCGGCACGAAAATAGTCACTGTGTCAATCGGCTCACGAATTTCAGCGATCTTATCAGGCGTCGGCAATTTGGAAGGGTTCTCAACCTGAATTAACTCGCCGTCAGTTTTAAGAACTTCGTAAACAACCGAAGGCGCCGTGGTGATGAGATCCATATTAAATTCACGCTCAAGTCGCTCCTGAACGATGTCCATGTGTAGCAAGCCTAGGAAACCTGCGCGGAACCCAAATCCCAAAGCCTGAGAGACTTCCGGTTCAAATTGCAAGGCGGCATCGTTTAACTGCAACTTCGTAAGCGCATCGCGAAGTGCCTCATATTGATTAGATTCGACAGGATACAAACCGGCGAAAACCTGCGGTTTAACCTGTTTGAAACCGGGCAACGGCGCGGCTGCCATTTTTGCCGTATGCGTCACAGTGTCACCAACTCGCGCGTCCTTAAGCTCCTTGATACCGGCAATGACGAAACCAACTTCACCGGCGGATAGTTCAGCGCACTGAGTGGATTTCGGGGTAAATTTCCCAACCTGTTCGACCAGATGCGTCGCACCGGTTCCCATTAGATAGATTTTATCCTTAGGTTTTATCTTGCCATTGACAACACGCACAAGCATCACCACGCCGACGTAGTTATCAAACCAACTGTCAATCACCAATGCCTGAAGCGGATCAGAGTCGCTTCCCTTGGGTGGCGGAACGTCACGAACAATGCGCTCAAGTATTTCATCGACTCCCATGCCGGTTTTTGCGGAACACGGAATTGCATCAGTCGCATCAATACCGATCACATCTTCAATCTCTTCAGCGGCTGCGTCAGGGTTGGCGCTGTTGAGGTCCATTTTGTTAAGAACCGGAATCACCTCGACCCCAAGCTCAATCGCCGTGTAACAATTAGCCACGGTTTGAGCCTCCACCCCTTGGGTCGCGTCAACCACCAACAACGCTCCCTCACAAGCGCTTAGCGAACGTGAAACTTCGTAGGAAAAGTCCACGTGCCCCGGGGTGTCAATCAGGTTTAATTCGTAGAC
Source organism: Candidatus Aphodousia faecipullorum (assembly GCA_018714205.1). Taxonomy (GTDB): domain Bacteria; phylum Pseudomonadota; class Gammaproteobacteria; order Burkholderiales; family Burkholderiaceae_F; genus Aphodousia; species Aphodousia faecipullorum. The sequence goes on along the minus strand of DVNR01000014.1, from coordinate 9,420 downwards.
CTGGCCGTCCTTGGCTTTATATTTCAGTGCGGCCGTCTGGGCTTTAATGGTGATACCACGCTCCTTTTCCAGATCCATGGAATCAAGAACCTGAGCCTGCATCTCTCGGTCAGATAACCCCCCGCAACGTTGAATCAAACGATCGGCAAGGGTTGATTTACCGTGGTCAATGTGAGCGATGATCGAAAAATTGCGAATATTGTTCATAGGTACCGGAAAATCCTTCAGTCAAATTAGGATCGGACCAATGGGAAAACCGGCTGCGACAAACTGCCTTTCCCTTTACTCCGAAAGTTGTCTGATTCTATCATGCCCGGAATGGCAAAGCGCTCGAAAATGATTGTTAACAAAAGAAATTTTTGTTTATTTGGGCAAACCTCTCCTTATGGAACGAAAATTACATTTTCGTTCCTTTGAGAGATAAGTCAAAGTTGTTCAACGTGAATACCTGCCCGACGCAAAAATTGAAGCCCAGTATCATCCCGGTATTGTTCATGATAGTAAACATGAGTGATACCGCATTTTTGAATTAGCAGTGAGCAATGAATGCAAGGGCTATGAGTAATAAAAATCGCCGCCCCTTTCGATGAGTAGCCGTTTTCGGCTAGTTTTGCAATCGCATTGAGTTCAGCGTGTTGAACTTCTGGTCTGGTGACAAGTTGACCGTCCACTTCGTATTCGCAACAGTTGTCATACCCTGTCGGCATGCCGTTCCAACCGAATGAAATAATGGAATGGTTCTTCACTATCACGCAACCGACCTTCAGTCGCCTTGCATAACTTCTTTGTGCGGCGATCTGAGCGATTTGCATGTACATTGCATTATCTTTTTTTTCATCCATAAGCGAATCTCCGATACGAACAAAGCCCGATAACCGGGCTTTGCTTGATCATTCTGATGATGAGATTTTAGTCTTCAACACGTTTGAAAATCAATGTGCCATTAGTGCCACCAAAACCGAAGGAGTTTTTCATGGCGTAGCGGATTTTCATCGGACGAGCCTCATTGGCGCAATAGTCCAAATCACACTCCGGATCCAACTCAAAAATATTGATTGTCGGAGGAGAGACTTGGTTTTGGAGAGCCAAAATAGTAAAGATGGCCTCAATACCGCCGGCTCCACCCAAGAGATGCCCGGTCATGGACTTCGTGGAGTTGACCACCAAATGCTTGGCATGCTCTCCGAAAGCCTCTTTAATCGCCTTCGTTTCGTTAACGTCGCCCACACCGGTTGACGTGCCATGCGCATTCAAATAGTCAATTTGATCAGGCGTAATGCCAGCACGTAACATAGCCATTTCCATACAGCGCTTAGGTCCATCCATATTGGGAGTGGTGATATGGAAAGCGTCGCTAGACAACCCATAGCCCACCAACTCGGCGTAGATTTTTGCACCGCGCGCCTTGGCGTGCTCATATTCTTCCAAAACGACGACACCAGCGCCTTCGCCCATCACAAAACCATCGCGATCCTTGTCAAAAGGACGAGAGGCATGAGCGGGATCATCATTTCTTCGGCTCAGAGCGTGGATATTGTCAAAACCGGCAACGCCAACCGGACAAATCGAGGCATCGGCTCCGCCCGCAACCATAACGTCGGCATCACCGCGTCGAATCATCCAACTGGCTTCTCCCATGGCATGAAGACCGGTAGAGCAAGCAGTCACATGGGCGATATTCGGTCCCTTGAAGCCAAACATGATCGAGAGCTGTCCGGAAATCATGTTAATGATGACACCCGGGATCATAAACGGAGAAACACGGCGGGGACCACGTTCTAAAAGAACCTGATCGTTTTCGCAAATCATCGGTAAACCACCGATGCCGGATCCAACAGCGCAGCCGAAACGGGTCAGATCTTCTTTGTCAAAATCAAAACCGGCATCCCGAATGGCTTGAACGCCCGCGGCTACTCCATAATGCAAGTGTCGATCGTAGCGACGTGCCTCCTTGGGAGACATGTATTGGGCGATATCGAAATCCTTCACCTCGCCAGCAATTTGACAGCCGAAACTTGAAGCATCAAACCGCGTGATCTTATCAATACCGTTCTTACCTGCCAAAGCATTTTCCCAACTGGTCTGAACATCATTGCCAATCGGGCAAACCATACCGAGACCCGTCACAACAACACGGCGCATTCTCCGTTACTCCTCTTTTCAATTCTCAAAAGAAACCCCGCCGGGCACACCTGTGTGAATCAGGGCTACCAAGCGGGGCACGCCATCCGAAGATGGGGCTTAATTACTTAGCGTTGGCCTTGATGTAGTCGATCGCTTGTTGAACCGTACGCAACTTTTCTTGTTGATCGTCCGGGATTTCAATCTTGAAAGCGTCTTCCAAAGCCATTACCAACTCGACCGTATCCAAAGAGTCGGCACCGAGATCTTCAATGAAAGCGGATTCATTTTTGATATCAGCTTCGTTGATGCTCAATTGTTCGGCGATAACCTTTTTGACACGTTGTTCGATGTCGTCCATTTGAAATGTCTCCTTGATAGAAAAACAACACTGTATGCGTGATATTACACAGAATATACACATGCAAACTTTTTGGGTATTTTATCAAAGCTTTTTTAAAAGCGATGTACCCAAATCAGACGATCATCCGTCCTATACCATATACATGCCACCGTTAACGTGCAACGTGACACCCGTAACGTACGATGCGGCAGGCGAAGCAAGATAAACAACCGCCTGGGCAATATCATCCGTTTGGCCGAGGCGACCGAGCGGAATTTGAGAAGCTAACGCAGCCCGATGCTCCTCGGTTAAAGCCTTCGTCATATCGGTATCAATAAAGCCGGGGGCTACAGCGTTCACGGTAATGTTGCGACTGGCTAATTCACGGGCAAGCGCGCGCGTTAAACCGGCAACACCAGCCTTGGCTGCGGCGTAGTTAGCTTGACCGGCGTTACCCATCGATCCAACAACGCTCACGATATTGATGATTCGACCATGGCGAGCCTTCATCATGCCGCGCATCACAATTCGGCTCAACCGGAAAGCCGGTGTCAGATTGGTGTCAATCACCTCTTGCCACTGTTCATCTTTCATGCGCATCGCAAGACCGTCACGGGTAATCCCGGCATTGTTGACTAAAATGGTCACCGCACCATATTTTTTAGCGACTTCGGCCAATTGCGCTTCACTTTGTTCGGCGTCGGTCACATTTAAAACCACGCCTTCCCCTTTACCGCCCAAAGAAGCGATTTTCTCAGTGATTGCATTGGCGCCGTTTTCAGAAGTTGCAGTGCCAATGACCGTTGCGCCAGCCGATAACAAGGCCTCTAAAATTGAGGCGCCAATACCACGAGAGGCGCCAGTCACAAAAGCGACTTCTCCTGACAATGCCTCTTGGGTAAATACTGTACTCATGAATAGACTCCTAAGCTTTTGTTAAATCAGAAATTGTTAAACTCTTCGAAAACCGATTGGAGGCTTTCGGCCGAATTGATATTGCGAACTTGCAAACTTGAATCAATGCGTTTAATCAAACCGGCCAGCACACGACCAGGACCACATTCCACTATGTGCGTCACGCCAATTGATTTAAAGTACTCAATGGTCTTCACCCATTGGACAGCGCCAGCCGCTTGACGGGCAAGCGCCGTGCGAATTTCCTGTGGTGTTTGGTGCACGGACACATCAATATTGGCAACCACATCAATCGCCGGAGCATTCATGGAAACTTCTTCAAGCCGAGAAGCCAAGGCAAGGCTTGCGGGCTTCATCAAAGAGGAATGGAACGGAGCCGAAACCGGTAACATCAGCCCTCGCTTGGCACCCTTGGCTTTGGCAATTTCACAAGCTTTTTGCACAGCCTCCTTCACACCGGCGATCACCACCTGACCGGGAGAATTAAAGTTAACAGCTTCCACCACTCCAAACTCTGAGGCTTCACGGCAAACTTCAAAAACCACATCATCGGCCAACCCGATGATCGCCGCCATTCCGCCGACACCGACCGGCACAGCCTCTTGCATCACCTTGGCTCGGAAGCGCACCAGTTGAACCGCGTCATGAAGAGAGAACACGCCCGCGGCTGTCAAAGCAGAATACTCGCCAAGGCTATGACCGGCCATCACATCGGGGCGAACACCTCCTTTGGCGAGCCATGCGTTGTACATGGCAACACTCGCGGTCAACAAGGCGGGTTGCGTATTAACGGTTAAATTAAGATCCTCGGCCGGACCTTCGTGAATCAAGGCGGAAAGCTTCTCAGACAACGCGCTATCGGCAATCGTCAAGGCGTCTTGAACGGATTCGTTGCCGGCAAAGCTATCCAGCATGCCGACTGCCTGACTGCCTTGACCGGGGAAAACAAATGCTAACTTCATATAAACCTACCATTTAAGTAAAACGCTGCCCCAAGCCATACCGGCGCCGACAGCCTGCATTAAAACAATATCGCCTTTATGGATGCGATCATGCCGTGCGGCATTATCTAAAGCCAAGGGGACGGAAGCCGCCGATGTGTTGCCATGATGATCAACCGTCACAACCATCTTTTCTTCAGCGATACCCAATCGTTCAGCCACCTTTTGCATGATACGCAAGTTCGCCTGATGAGGGACATAACAGTTGACATCGGAAACAGAAATGCCTGCAGCGGTCAAAACCTCTGACGCATTTTCACTTAAAACCGAAACAGCTGTGCGAAATACCTGTCGTCCGTCCATACGAACGAAGGGATCGCCAACCGCTTCACCAGCCGCTAAATGTCCCGCACAACCCAAAACATTTTCATCCAAGTGACCATCCGCACTCAGTTTTGCCGCTAAAATGCCCGGTTCATCCGAAGCCTGGAGAATGACAGCTCCAGCGCCGTCACCGAAAAGCACGCAAGTTGATCGATCATCCCAATCAACGATGCGACTCATAATATCAGCGCCCACAACCAGCGCGGTTTTATAAACCCCTGTCCGAATGAGCGCATCGGCATTCGCCAATGCGTAAACAAAACCTGCACAAACCGCCTGCAAATCGAAAGCCGCCCCCCTGGCGCACCCTAAACGTTTTTGTAGCTGGCAAGCCGTACTTGGAAAAACCATGTCCGGCGTCGTGGTCGCCACGATGATGAGGTCAATGTCCTCGGGGGCAAGACCGCTATCCCAAAGAGCGGCTCTCGCCGCACGTTCTGCGAGCTGCGTGACTGTCAGCCCCTTCTCTGCCAAATAGCGTTTTTCAATGCCGGTTCTCGTTCGAATCCACTCATCACTTGTCTCGATATGTCGAAGTGATAATTCGTTTGCCAAATCATCATTGGTAGTTGCCCGTTCCGGCAAGGCCGATCCCGTTGCAACAATGCGAGAAAAAATTTGAGCCATGATGTTCCTTTTTAAAGTCCGTCTTATTGTAGGCAATTTTTAAGAGGGAAAGTGTCACTAATTTTTTCAGCCAAAGGGATTAGCGTACCTATTCCCCTATACTAGTCCTATCGATGACAGACTTTTTCGGAGGTTGCCGTGAAAAAACTTTATCTCCTGACCGCTCTCAGCGTCGGCTTCATTTTGAGTGGCTGCAGTAACGAGTGGGATATCTCTGACTCAACGTGCAGCATCTCCCACATCAACGAAGTTGCGCAAAAAGAAGGATTGGAAAAAGCTCGCGCCCTGACCGAAGCCTGCGTGAAGGGCGGTTATGAAGGGCTGGCTCAACAGGTTGACAAAGCACATGACGCTGCTAAAGAGACCTACAACGACACAAAGAACGTTGTCACAGAAAAGCTCCAAAACGCACAGGAGACAATCAACGAGAAGTCTGAAGAATGGAAAGAGAAAGCTGAAAATATTAAAAAGGAAATTCAACGATAAACCGAGCACCTCGATCAGGCACGGAGAAAAACCTTCTCCGTGTCCCTTAGTGCGCCAACACCTCGAAATCTTCTTTCTGAGAGTTCCAAATTAGCAAATGGCCGGCATTCATGTCCCAATAAAGGGCATGGACAGAAAGTTTCCCCGCCTTCACAGGCTCAGCTACCCAGGAATAAGAAAGCAAGTTTTCCATTGAAAACAAGACACCGGCTTCTTCGCTCATACGTAATTTTTCTTCCAATGTGGCTTCAGGATTTTCACGAACAACTTCTTTTGCAACGGGACAGGCTAAACTGACCCATCGAGCCACATACTGGTCAGATGCTAATTTTTCAGGGTTGAAGATTCCCTGAATGCCCCCGCAATTAGAGTGACCCATCACGACAATGTCGTGCACCAAGAGGTGTTTGACTCCATATTCAATGGCAGCGACCACCGCGTCATACACACCGGCTTTGGACTCCGGCGCAATTAACGCGGCAATGCTTCGAACAACAAACAAGTCGCCCGGTTTACAACCCAATAGAATCGCCGGATCGGTTCTAGAATCACAACAGGCGATGACCATCGTTTTAGGGTTTTGTCCCTGGGCCAGTTGCTCGAAAAATTCTTTTTCTTTCAGGAAATACTCTTCACGAAAATAGCGAAAGCCGCCAACCAGATCATGAAAATTTGTCATTATCGTCGCCTCAAAATTATCCGATACGCAATGATAACGCGTAAACATTGAGAGATTTATGCAAAAATCCGAGCGAATCGCTCAGGCTGGCAAATTGCCACTAACAACAGAGGTTATTGACATAAAAGGAGAACAGTTATGCAAAAAATGCTAAAAGGACTGGGCGTTGTCGCTATCGCCTTATGTTCGACATTTGCCGTTGCCGCTAACAATGTTGAAACAACAAAAGCCCCGATTGACACGGTTTTTGCTCAAGGGCCGGTTAACCCTTACGGCAAATTTTTTACCGGAACATCTTATCTAACCATGCTCTCGGAAAACGATTCAACGTTTAATGCGCCAATCGGCAATGTGACATTTGAACCGCGAACTCGGACATTTTGGCATAAACACACGGGCGGACAAATTCTGCTGGTAATTTCAGGCGAGGGACGATATCAAGAAAAAGGCAAACCCGTCCAAATCATTAAAAAAGGCGATGTGGTGCGCATCGCGCCGAATGTCGAGCACTGGCATGGTGGCGGCTTGACTACTTGGATGACTCATATTTCAGTTGAAACCAATGTGCCGAACAACCAATCACAATGGCTGCAACCGGTAACGGATGCAGAATTTGAGGGAAAATAAACACCAAAACAGGGTAACTTTCTGGTTGCCCTTTTTTTGATCAAATTTGTAATCGATATAAACAAAAGAGGAACCCACAATGGATTCCTCTCTCTTAATCGATCAACCTCAGACTGTCTGCCTATTGTCTTGTCTCCCACCGCAACGATTGCACATTGGCTGTGGGGTTAAAAGGCGTTGCCGGCGAAGGCGAATACAACGGGGCCCTCAGCTGAAGCAGTTGTCTAGCGATCTTATTCGCCCTTGACGTCGATCACCTTCTTACCACGATAAAAGCCATTCGGGCTGATGTGGTGACGAAGATGAACTTCACCGGTCTTCGGTTCAACAGCCGTAGCCGGGTTCGTCAAAAAGTCATGAGCACGGTGATTGCCGCGCTTGTTGGTCGATTTTTTATTTTGTTGGACTGCCATAGCAATACCCCACTATTGAAAAACGCAGAATTATACCCTAGATATACGCATTTTACCAATGCGAACAGCTAGGGCTTGGAAAAGTTTGGCGATTATATCAGTTTTTTTGCTTTTCTTTCAACATTTCCCGTAACTGAGCAAAAGGATTAGGCTTGACTTCGATAGCCCGCTCAAACTGTTCATCTTCGGATACTTGAGGAGCCTCGCAATCGTCATGTTGCGGGAAACCCGGCAAAGACAAAATGATCTCTTCCTGGACCCACTCAGCAATGTTCATGTGCTCGCTGCCAACCACAATCTCCCAGTCCTCATCTTCAACCGGCACCGCGTTGGCTTGCGCCTCATCTTTAACAAAAAGGAAAGGGACTTCACGGTCAATATTGACACTGACCGGTCGGGTACACCGTACACAGTTCATGAAAACCGAACCGTGAATTGTGAGCAAAGCGCCGGGCAAGCCTTTATCCCCCTCAATTCCTTCAATATCAACAACAAACGGCTCGGAAGCCTCTCCGGCACTCAACAAAGAGGCAAGCTCTGGCATCGCTTCCAAACTCACAGTTGTTTGCACATGTTGACGATTTTTAGCCACAGAAAAAATGTCAATATGATCAAGCTGTTGTTCATTTTTTAACATTGACCCGTCTCCTAGTGTTGGTTGCGGCGAGGGCTGCATTTTATCAAAGACAATATCAACCGCCTGGCATTTGTGGAAAAATTTCTTCATTCAAGCTCAATCCGCTATCATAATCACGTTTTAAATTTTTACATCCTATGTTATGACTCCTAAAGTTATCCTGGGTTCCAGTTCCCCCTATCGCAAAGAGTTGCTGAGTCGCTTAGGCATTCCGTTCGAGTGCGTCTCTCCTGATGTCGACGAGACACCGCTGTCTGGTGAAACGCCACAGGCTTTATGTCAGCGTTTAGCGCGGCTCAAAGCCCAAGCAGTCCACGCCCTTAGAGCAGACGCCATTGTCATCGGCAGCGACCAAGTCGCTGTCTTAGGAAACAAGATCCTTGGCAAACCTCACACTCACGAACGCGCTGTCGCTCAACTTACGGCAATGCAAGGCCATCGGATTGACTTCTTGACGGCTCTTTGCATTATCGACACGTGCGGTCAACTTTACGAAACGATGGTCCCCACTGAAGTCCATATGAAAGTTCTTTCGGCAGAAGCGATTGAAGCTTATTTATTGCGAGAGAAACCGTACAACTGCGCGGGGTCGGCTAAAATCGAAACTCTCGGCATTGCCTTGATGGAAAGCGTGCGTTCGGACGACCCCACCGCTTTGATCGGCTTACCACTGATTGCAACCGTTAAGCTTTTATCCAAAGCGGGTTGCCACGTTTTACCAGGCTTGGAGTGATCATGCCCGGCACTTTGTATTTATTACCGAACCGAATTGCTGACAGGCCGGTTGAAGAGACGATTCCACTTTACACACTCAATGTATTGCGCCATACACAGTATTTTTTAGCCGAAAACGCCAAAAGCGCTCGAACTTACCTGAAGGCAGCAGAACACCCGATGCCGATCGCTTCTTTGCATATTGAAGAAATCGGTCACAGGCCGGAAATTAGCAAAATTGCCGAGTGGCTCAAACCGCTTGAGCAAGGCCACGACATCGCCATTGTCAGCGAGTCAGGCTGTCCCGGCATCGCAGACCCCGGAGCCGATATTGTCGCCTACGCTCAGAGACACAACCTCACGGTTAAACCGTTAGTCGGCCCCTCTTCGATACTGCTGGCATTAATGGCAAGCGGACTTAACGGTCAAAATTTTCGTTTTTTAGGCTACCTGCCGATTAAAGAGCCGACACGAACTCAAATTCTGTTGGACGCACAAAAGAAAAGTGCTGCGGGTGAAACCCAAATTTTTAT
>DVNR01000013.1 GCA_018714205.1 Candidatus Aphodousia faecipullorum | reverse complement strand
GTTTTGGACACGGATGATGGCTGATGTTTTAAATTCTTCAGAAAAGCGTTTGTGCATTTTGATCCTCATTTCTGTCAAGTATTTTAAAAAAGTGAGAATCAAAATTCCGAATCTACAACCTTATTTCAGTTTTTACCTTTTTGATGAAATTAACTTTATGTTGTCCCGGGATAATGACAACGCTAAAGGCCTGATCGACGCTTTTTTGCGAGCAATATGTTCAAGTTATAGCGGTTTAATTGGAACGACATTCAAGAAGTCAGAGGCTGTTTTCTCAATACTGACGCTTACATTGTAAATACGTTCGAGTCGCTGGGCTTGTAAAACCAGTTCAGGTTCATCCAAGATGGACAATGTGCCGTTTTCCAAGAGCAAAATTTGTTGGCTAAATCGTGCTGCAGTCAATAGATCATGCATGATCACCAAAGTAATGGCTTCTTGTTTTTGAGTGTATTCACGCACCGCGTTCATAACAATCAGTTGATGGCGCAAATCCAACGCACTGGTGGGTTCATCTAATAGCAAAATTTTAGGTTGAGAAACGAATGCTTGTGCCAGAAAAACCAATTGTCGTTGTCCGCCTGATAGCCGGTTGACCGGTATGTGGGCCAGGGAATTGATTTCAAGCGCATGCAAGGTCTCATCAACTTGATCGAATAATTCTGGCGTCACTCGCCAAGGCAATGAATTCACGAGACCCAATAGAACCATTTCAAACACACTCAACGTTGACGAAACGGTTGAGAGTTGTGGCACGTAACGAATGGCGCTTTGTGGGATCTCATGACCATCTCGCAAGGTAGAGATTTTCCCCTGATGCTTGATTAGTCCAGCGATTGCCTTTAAAAGAGTCGTTTTTCCACTCCCGTTGTGTCCAATCACACTAATGACTTGAGCTCCTGTCATTTTGGCGTCAATGTCATGTAAAACGGATGAGTGACCGTAGGAGACGCCGAATTGGTCGAGTTTTAATTTAATCATGTCGACCTCCTTGCGCAATGCTGAATAAGTAGTGCCAATAAGAAGGGAACGCCGACCAAAGAGGTGATGATGCCCACAGGAATGATGGCTCCAGTGGAGATGAATTTGGCAAGAAGCGAGCTTAGGACCATCAATAAGCCTCCGGCGAGAAGTGTTCCTGGCAATAAAAATCGTTGATCTTCACCTAGAAGCAATTTAGCAATATGCGGCGCGACAAGCCCAACAAAACTTACTGTGCCAATGAAAGCGACGGCAGCCGCAATTAAGAGCGCTGAAAGGAAAAAAGTTTCGACCCGAAGCCGTTTAACGGGAATGCCAAGACTCAAAGCCCGTTCTTCACCTAAAGTCAGGGCTGTAATAGCCCAGCTCCGTTTCAATAAAAAAGCAGCGATGACAAGGGTGAGGGTGGCGCTTAGCGCAACGGCAAGCCACGATGAGCGTTCTAAGTTGCCAAAAGTCCATCCGTTAATGATTTGAGCAACTTCCGGGCTGGAACGGTAGATCAAAACTTGTTGCAGTGCTAAAAAGAAAAAGTTAACAACAATGCCTGCCAAAATGACGGTTTCAGGCGTCATACCCCGGCGGGCACTCAAGAAATAAATGGCAAAGGAGACAAGTAGCGCAAAAACTAGGGCACTCGTGGCAGTGGCAATCCAAAATTGGCTGAAGACGCTTAATCCTAAACTAATGGATAAGGCAGCGCCGAAACTCGCGGCAGATGTAATGCCAAGGGTGGATGGGCTCGCCAACGCATTTTGGGTAATGTTTTGAATCTGAAGTCCCGCCATTGCCAGCGAGGTGCCGACAAAGAGGGCAGTCAATGTCATCGGTAGGCGTAATGACCAAACAATGGTGGCGTCGATGTCGGTCGCTTGCGGTCCGGCATAAAGGGCGGATAGTAAAGCCGGCAACCTCATGGAAGAGGCGCCAATCGCTAAATCCAAGCCGATCGAAATCAAAAGCAAAACCGCGCCCACGCTCAAGATGGCTGTGCGTTTTCGATTGGTTTGCTGGTAGCGGAAATGACAACTCATCTTAAAGACCCTTTAGGGTTTTAAAGTAAAAGTTCCTCTAGAGTCAACTTCTGGCAAAAACCGTTTGTAAAACGTCTGAATTTCACTTTCCGGGTCATAGTCCTCGAAAACGCCAGGGTAAATTACCTGTGCCATAAATAATGCCAAAGTGTAATCAAGCATTGATCGGAGACTACCATGATCAACCCCGTAAATCCGTTTATTCTTAACGGCATCAATTCGATCCCATAAAGGTCGTTTAGTAAAACCATTCAAACGCGCTAAAGCTTCGTCTCGAGTAACCATCAGCCCCATGCGCATTTGGTCATTTTCTGCAGCGTTTTGCCAGATGCTGCCAGCAATAAAAATGATGCCGGGGTTTGTCGACAAGACAAACTCGCGCGATAGCGACGCATAGGGAGCTGGCATATTGGCTGCAATGTTGTTGGCTTGAAGTTGCTGCAAAATACCGCCCCATAAGACGGTTTTATTGTAAGAGTTGCCGTAAGAACCAACACCTAAATTACCGCATTCAACATAAACTGGGGTTTCTTTTGTCTTGGATTGAATATTTGCGGTTCGCGAGTGAAGGGTGTTCGTTACCTCTTGATAACGACGGATCTGCTCTGAGGCAACTTTTTCTCGGTCTAGCAATTGCCCCAGTATTTGAGTGCTTTTGACGTGGTTTTGAAGGGTTATCGCATGATAATCAAGCACGATAACAGCAATACCAACTTTTTCTAACAGATGCAGACGTTGAGCATTTTGAGCATATTGAGTCACCCCCAGTAAAAGCACATCGGGCTTAATGGCGAGAATTCGTTCAGTATTCAAAATGTCATCATGGTAACCGCCGATACTGGGGATTTTTTTTAGCATCGGGAACGCCTCCGTAAACCGGATATATTCGGCATAACGAGTTGATTCCCAACCGTCAGCGGTGATACCGACGATGCGATCAACGCAGGACGCACCGCCGACAAAAAGAAAATTGGCAATGTAGTTGGCAACAACAAAAGTTTCAGGTTTTTTTGTCAAAGTGACTGTTCGTTGGGCTAAATCGGTTAATGTTAGCCATGGTTTTTGAGAAAAAACAACTGACGGCAACCCCACCATGCCTGCAGCGGTGAGCCCAAACTTCAGTGCTAATCGTTTGCTCGGATCAAACATTAAAAATCCCCATTCTCGTACAAAATGATTCTAGAAAAAATTAATTGAACAATGTTGATTGATCTTTGAAACTTTTTGCTAAATCGTGTCATGACAATTTATTGATTATTAATGGAATAACTTAACATTTTGTTATATTTATGACAGTAAAAATTGCCTAATTCTGCTATTCTAAAATATATGATGTCTTCATTATAGGAGCCATTTATGTTGGCAGAATGTGTCATTGATGAGTGTGCAAAAATTATTGAGTCCCAAGTGGAAAAATCTGGAACGTTTGAAACGGTCATTCCGGGGCTTTACCTTTATCGTTGGGAGTCTGCTCAAGCGATTGCTTGCGACAGTGGGCAGATCATGGTTTCATTCATTGTCAATGGTCAGAAGGAAACCATGATCACGGGGCGACGCTTTCTATATCGTCAGGGACAATGTTTATTAAGTGGAGTGGCGGCTCCATCATCGTTTCATGCCGTAGGGAGTTCACCGGCGCATCCCTTTTTAGCAGTGTCGTTGCGCTTGGATTTACAGACACTTATTGATTGCGCTGGACAGCTCAACCAAAGCACTCCAAAGAAAATGGTTGAAGACAGCATCTTTACGTTTGACTGTCCCGACGATTTAGGGGAAGCATTTTTACGTCTTCTTTGCTTATTAAAGGATCCGCAACAAGCGAAGTTTTTGGGACCGTTGTTTGTTAAAGAAATTCACTATCGGTTGTTTTTGTTACCTTGCCGCGAGGAACTTCGTTCTTTGATGTCAAACGGAACTCAAAGTCACGCCGTTTTAAAAGCTGTTTCATGGATGAAGGAAAACTATGCGAAAGCTTTTAAAGTGGAAGATATCGCCGACATGGTTCATATGTCTATTTCCGCGTTCCACCGTCAGTTTAAAACGGTGACTGGAATGAGTCCATTGCAGTTTCAAAAGCAAATCCGCTTGTTTGAGGCTCAGCGATTGATGATCAGTTCACAAGCCAATGTGTCAAGCGCCGCTTATGCTGTCGGTTATGAAAGCCCAACTCAGTTTATTCGAGAGTACAGGCGCCAATTCGGGTTGTCCCCTTTGAAAGATATTCGGCAACGGCAGGCCACAGCCTAAAGGCAGAGAGTGAGATTCGTTTAGAATCATCGGGATGACAGAAAACTAAAGCACCGGGAACCGGTGCCTTAGTTTCTTAATACAGGTTCAATTTCTGTTTTTTCAAATAGTCTTTTAAAAATGGCCGTTGCTCGCGGATTAAAACCGAACGAAGCTTCTTTGTCCAGGTTGTATCGGTTTTATTGCTTGCCCGCATGGTGTAGTACTCATGCATGAGCGCGTCGTACTGAGCGATTGTCCCTTGATTTGGCTCGCAGTAAACATTCTCCATCACAGTAACTGAGTGAGGAAGTCGGGGTTTGCATTCGTTGCGAGAGACCGGATAACCGAACGCCAATCCTAAAAAAGGAACGGTATGTTCGGGCAATTTCAGCAGTTCGGAGACTTTTTCGATACAGTCTCTGATTCCACCGACGAAAACCCCTCCTAGACCCAATGATTCCAAAGCGACCATGGCATTTTGAACCATGATGCCTGTATCAAGGCAAGCAGTCAGAAAAAGGTCTGTCCATCCGAGATCGGCATCAGGGTTTAAGACATGACCTCGGTGCAAATCGCCGCAGAAAATCCAAAATTGAGGAGCTTGTTTTATAAAGGGTTGTCCGCACCAATCAGCGATTTGAGCTTTGACCTGTGGGTCTGTGACTCGAATGATGGAGGTCGCCTGCATGAAGCATGAGCTTGAGGCCATTGTTGTGGCCTCTAAAATTTGTCTGCAAAGCGCCTCATCAACTGGTCGCTCTTGAAAGTCCCTAACCGAAGAGTGATAACGCTGGTTTATGATGGTGCTTTTTTCTTGCATGACTCACCTCCGTTGATACTAGCTTTGAGTTTTTCGCCAAGCTTGGATCGCTTGCGCAGCCTCCGATATCAAAATCGGTCCACTGTAGATAAAGCCCGAGTAAATTTGAACCAAGGAGGCGCCGGCTTTCATTTTTTCAACCGCCAGTTTGGCAGACATTACACCGCCTGAAGCGATAATGGGCAGTTCTCCTTTCAAATGCTCATTTAAAATCGAGACAACTTCCGTGGAACGTTCAAAAAGTGGAAGACCGGACAAACCGCCCACGTTCTCGCTTTTGGGTTCATTTTCAACCCCCTTGCGGCTTAAGGTGGTATTGGTGGCAGTGACGGCATCCATGCCGTACTTGACGAAAACATCTGCTGCGCTGCGGATCGCATCATCAAGTAAATCAGGGCCGATTTTTACAGTAATCGGCACGTACCGGCCATGTTTATCTTCAAGCGCTTTACGTTCCTCCGCGATCCCACGGACCAATACTGACAACTCATCGCCGCCTTGTAAGTCCAACAGACCGGGTGTGTTCGGGCACGAAATATCGATCGCTAAGTAGTCCGCTCCACCATAAGCGGCTTGCATGCAGGTCTTATAGTCAGCCAATGCGTTTTCTAGGGGGGTTGAATTTTGTTTGCCGATGTTGACGCCGACAATGCCGCACTTGTCACGGTATTTTTGACCGGTTCGTTCCAGGTTGGCCATCCCTTGGTCAACGCCGACATTATTGAACCCCATGTGGTTGATGATGCCCTGGGCGGGAATTAGGCGCCATAGACGGGGTTTGGGGTTGCCGGGTTGAGGCGCAGGTGTGAGGGTGCCCACTTCAATATGTCCGAACCCGAGTGCACCGATTGACGAGACATGAGCAGCCTGTTTATCCATGCCGGCAGCCAATCCAACAGCGTTGGGAAAGGTTAACCCCATGACTTTAACGGGGTCGGAAATAACCGGTCCGGAGACTAACTTGGTTAATCCGAGCGCAACAGCCCAGTCAATGTTGTTCATGATGAGCGCGTGAGCGTCTTCTGGGTCCATTTTAAAGAGCACGGCACGTGCCATTTCGTAGAGCATATACTCTCCTGATCTGCAGTAATTTTCACTTTTGACATTTTATCGCAATGTCCTACTTGAATTTCCCCGAAAATCCAAAAAGCTCAAAATAAAGCAGTGCATTGAAAGTTGGGATAAATGTTTTGTCTTTTGGGAGAATTTGTAACGACTTTTTTATGAAGAGTTCATGAATAAGTAATGTTGATTAGAATTGCCGTTGGGTTAGCTTTTACATCCACGGCTTCTGCGTTTTTGTTGTTTGGGTTGTCCCGGGGCGTTCGGGTTTTGCTTTGAATTTCAGATCAGGCTCGGTACGAGTAAAATATCTCCCTTTTACGTTTGACGATCTGCATACTCAATGAGATTTCCTCGTTTGAAGACAGTTTTTCACTATTTTTCTTCGACAGCGCGCCGCTGGCACGAAAATGGTTCGTCGTGGCTTGCTGTGGGAATCAATTTATTGTGGCTTTTGCTTGCCTGGATATTGTTGCCGCTTGAAAACGAGCTTCTTAGTGGCTATCGCAAGGCACTGCCGCGGTTATATCCGTTAATTAATTTCAACGCTCCAAAAAGTTTGGATATTTTTCGTTGGCTCACACAAAGCGTTTATTTACTTCTTTTTCGTGTTCCAGTTGGAACACCGAGCGCGCTTCAACAGATACTAACGGCTTCTTATCGGAAGGTTCACGGCGCGTTTGAACGATTTGGAAACCTTCTCAATCAATATGGCTCTGTCATTCTCGCAGGACCTGATCACAGCGTGGATGTGATTGACAAGCACAGCTCAAGACTGCCGAAATCTGTGAAGTTGGCCATCTTATGGGGAATGGGCGCTATCGCGGTTGGTTTGGCAGCATTATGCATTACTCAACCTTTTAACATTCAAGGTCAAGTGATCTTTTTGTCAGTGATGTTGATTTTGGCTCTGATGTTGCGCCAAATTAAAGCTCGATTGACGTTGATGTTGTTATTTGTGATTTCCATGGTGGTTTCTGGTCGTTATTTGTGGTGGCGATGTACCTCGACGCTTAATACGGATTCTGCACTGGGCATCTTTTTAAGTATCGCATTGCTGGCGGCAGAACTTTATGCTTTTGTTGTCATGGTGTTGGGGTACTTTCAGGTTTGCTGGGTTTTAGACAGAAAGCCTTATCCAATGCCAGAGGATCGGTCAAGTTGGCCGACAGTTGATGTTTATATCCCAACCTATAACGAGCCGCTAGAGGTCATTAAGCCGACTGTGTTCGCAGCTTTGAATTTGGACTGGCCAGCCGAGAAGTTGAGAGTTTATATTCTTGATGATGGTTCCAGACCAACTTTTGAAGCGTTCGCTTCACTGGTGGGGGCTGGCTATATCAAGCGTGAAATTCACAACCATGCCAAAGCGGGCAATATCAACAATGCACTTAAAGAGACCGATGGTGATTTGATTGCCATATTTGACTGTGACCACGTTCCGTCGAGCGACTTTTTAACAAAAACGGTTGGGTGGATGGTTAAAGACGGCAATATAGCATTGGTGCAAACACCGCACCACTTCTATTCGCCGGACCCGTTTGAAAAAAACTTGCATTTGGATCGATCGCTGCCGAGTGAGAATGCACTGTTTCACGATTTTATTCAAAAGGGAAATGACACGTGGAATGCGACAATGTTTTGTGGCTCCAACGCAGTGATCCGCAGGAAGGCCCTAGAGCAGATCGGAGGTATCGCTGTCGAAACGGTGACTGAAGACGCGCATACGTCGTTAAAACTCAATCGTTTAGGGTGGTCGTCAGCTTTTATTGATGTGCCGCTTTCTTCCGGTCTTTCCACGGAAACGCTCGCTGCACATATTGGACAACGCATTCGTTGGGCGCGAGGCATGATCCAAATCTTCCGTTTGGATAATCCCTTTTTCGGTAAAGGATTGACACTAGCGCAGCGACTCTGTTTTTTTAATGCCATGGTGCACTTTTTCCATGGCTTGCCGCGTCTGATCTTTTTGGTTGCCCCGCTACCTTACATGTTTGGCAATATCTATGTCATCTACGCTACAGCGATGGCCATTTTCGCATATGTTTTGCCGCACATGATTCATTCGGCGTTGACGAACCAAATTTTGCAACGCGGACATCGTTATCCCTTCATTAGTGGGGTCTATGAAACAGTGCTGTCTTGGTACATTTTATTGCCGACGACCGTTGCGTTGATCATGCCACATAAAGGAAAATTTAATGTGACAGCTAAAGGTGGAACAATCGGTCAAAAGTACTTGGACTGGCACATCTCCAAGCCTTTTTTGGTTTTGATTGCGTTAAATGGTATCGGTCTTTGTATCGGTATCTATAAAGCGCTCTTTGACCCGCAACCGGAATATCTGACCCTTGCGATCAATATTGGGTGGATCGCTTATAACTTGATGATTCTTGGCGCTTCGATGGGAGTGGCTGTCGAAGAGGTTCAAACGCAGCGATTCCCAAGAGTGAGAACGTCGCTTGAGGCAATGATTATTGATCGTCAAAGCAATGTTCATGAGGCGCATATCAGCGAGTATTCTCAAGAAGATGTTTGTCTGAGTTTGGGGGCGGCGTCCTTGTTTAAGCTCGGAGATGAAGTTCAACTTGTCTTGATCCTGAACGGGGAAAAATATCAATTTGATGCCGTTGTTCAGAAAGTGTCAGGCTCTGATCAATTGGAATTGGCTGTTAAACTTAAAAATTTGGCTCAAGAACGACAATTTAATCGTTGTACTTTCTCGAGAGCAGGCATGTGGGTGTTGCCTGAACGCAAAATTGATGATCGACTTTGGACCGGATTTGTTAACCTAGGGCGACTCGCTCTGTATGGGTACCGCTCAATGGTTGAGTTTGTACCTCAGCGCATTGTCTGGTTAAGGCTCTTTATTGAGTGGTGTGCAAGTTTTGTGCCTAAAAAACCGGCGTAAAAATTTTTTGTAGAGAGAGAAAAGAAAGTGACATTGAAGCAATGGAAGGTCGCGCTTTTGGTGACCGCTTTAATATCAACGGGGGCTGTGGCGCCGGTTGCGGCTGCTCAAGAAGAGCCCGCTCCGGTCTGGCGTTCCGATGTGACAGGCGCCTATCGTGACGCATTACCTCTGTTGGGATTGATTCCTGGCGGACAAACGAAGACACTTCACTTAACAGGCTTAAACAATTCCCAATTTTTTGATTTTGGGGTTCATGACGACGATTTGGTTTCCGATGCCCGGCTGATGCTTAATGTGACGGCTTCACCAGCACTGATACCGACACGTTCTCAGTTGAATGTTTACCTTAACGGGCAACTGCAAAAAAGTGTTCCCGTGACTGAAGAATGGCTGGGAAAGGTTGCTTCTGTTGAGGTTGCTCTGGATCCTAAATTAATCAAGAAGGCAAACCAAATTTCTTTTGAGTTTGTCGGCCATTATCAAAACATTTGTGAAACTCCCACCAGTGAAACGCTTTGGCTGGATGTCAATGCGCCGAGTCAGTTGATTTTGCAAAAGCAAAAAATCAAACTTTCCAGCGATTTGGCGAGGTTACCGGCTCCTTTTGTTGACGTCAGTACCAATCGAAGCACAACATTGCCAGTCGTATTTGCCTCAGCTCCTGACAATCAGGCAAAAACTGCCGCTGCGGTGTTGGCATCGCTTTGCGGACGTGCCGCCCAATGGCGTGGGGTGGATTTCCCGGTGTACTACAACCAATTGCCAGCCGAGGGGCATTTTGTCGTTTTTGTGACCAATGAAAATCGTCCGCATTTCTTAAAAGATATGCCGACCGTACAAGGCCCTCAAATTTCAATCGCCGATGTGCCCAATAGCCGCTATGCCAAGATGTTGGTGATTGCCGGCAGAAATTCTGAGGATCTCGTGATGGCTGTTCGGGCCTTGGCCGAAGGGGATCAAGTTCTCATTGGTGACAAGTTGTTGGTAAAGGATGTCAAGGAACAACCTCGCAGACGAGCCTACGACGCTCCCAATTGGGTTAATGTCGAAAGCGGCGCCGTGTCGTTTAGTCAGCTCATGCAATACACCGGTCAGCTTAGCAGTCGCGGTTATGCGCCGCCACCGGTGCATCTTTCGATGCGATTGGCGCCTGATTTATACATGGTTGGCGGCAGTGAGGTGAGTTCTCTCCTGAAATATCGTTACACCAAACCGCAACCGGGCGACTATGCCCAAGTGCGCATGCACATTAACAATGTTTTGGTGGACTCAATCAACGCCAACGGAGATGCAACTCGAGGTCAGATGCAGTTGCGTTTGCCTGGGTTTGAAGGCTATTTGGTTGACAGTCTTAAAAACGGTTATGCGTTCAGCGCTCAAAATGATTTGAGCTTCTCGGTTGCTTATACGCATACTTTCTCGGAGGGCTCTGCCGATAACTGTAAGTCGGCAGTACTTTTGCCGCATCAGTTGGAAATTGACCCCACGTCGACGATCTCAATGGAGGGGCTTTATCACTATGCTGAGTTGCCGAACCTCTCGCTTTTCACTCAAAGCGGCTTCCCATTCACAAAGTATGCTGATTTGGCAGAAACCGCTGTGTTGATTCCTCAATCGGCCAATGCTGAAGAGATGACGACACTTTTAAACACCTTAGGTCGCCTCGGTTCAATTACCGGATACCCGGCAACGAAATTGACAGTGACAAGTGAAGTCAATGCCCGGGGCTTGCAAGACAAGGACATCATTATGATCGGTGCCTTGCCGTCGACATTGACAGACTTGCAAGAAGACAATGCAGCTGAATTGCAAAACGCTATTGCCGAAGAGCTTAAGGGCGGAGCTCCCAATACCGAAGAGTTGGAAGCGCTTAGCATTGAGCAGTCCTTGATTACGCCGGATAATGGCATTGGAGCCATTGTCTCGTTACAGTCACCGTTTAGTTCGGCTAGAACCATTGTGGCCTTAGGTAGCGAAGGTGAACGTGGAGCCTTCCTGTTGAATGATCGACTTAAGAATCCTTCCTCTCTGGCGACAATGACCGGCTCAGTCGGCATTATCACGGATTCTGAGGTCTTGAGTTTTAAGGTCGGGGAAACTTACCATGTTGGCTATTTGCCGTGGTATCACCAAGTTTGGCAGACAATCAGTAACTATCCGCTGCTGTTGGTGTTGTGTGCTTTAGTCTGCGCTGTGTTAGTTGGCGGCGGTATTTTCTACTTCATGCGCTTATGGATCAGGAGACGCTCATAATGAAACATTGGATTTTAGCCTTGGCCATGGGCTGTAGCATGATCGCACCGGCATTTGCTTGGGATTTATGGGAAGACTTCAAGGGGGTTGGTATTGAAAACGGTCGGGTGGTTGACTATAGCGACGATCGTGCCGTTACAACCTCTGAAGGGCAATCGTACGGCATGTTCTTTGCCTTGGTTGACGGTGATAAGGAGAGTTTTGCAAGTTTGCTAAAGTGGACAGAGGACAATTTGTCTTCAGGCGATATCACTAAAGAGCTCCCGTCATGGCTTTGGGGGAGGTCTGGGAGCAACTGGATTATCCTTGATACGAATAACGCCGTGGATTCAGACATGTGGATCGCCTATTGTCTCTTGGAGGCGGGCCGGCTTTGGAACGATCCGAGTTACACTCAAAAAGGCCAAAAGATGCTTGAGCTGCTTAAAGAGCAGGTGCGTGACGTTGATAATTTAGGTAAGGTGTTGCTACCTGGTCGGGTTGGTTTCGATAAAGGTGATAGTGTTAAGTTGAATCCAAGTTATTATCCTCTTTTTATTTTGAAGCGTTTTGCATTAGAGGATTCGTATTGGAATGAAGTCTTCGATGGCTCTTTGCGAGTGCTTTTGCGTTCTGCCCCTGCAGGTATTTCGCCAGATTGGGCGACTTTTTCAAAAAATGGCGAGTTGTTGCCTGTTGATGACATCGATAACACCATTGGAAGTTATAACTCAATCCGCGTTTATCTCTGGGCTGGAATGATGTCTCCGCGAGATCCGTCATATAAAACGTTGCGAGAGCACTTTGCACCAATGGTGGCATTAACGGAAAAATTGAATATGCCTCCCGAAAAGGTGAACGTCAATACGCTTGAGGTGAATCAGGCCGCTGGCGATGGATTTGGTGCCTGCTTACTCGAGTATTTGGGAGAGTCTAAAACGGCTGATTTTATCCGCACAGTGTTGGAAAATACGCCTATTGAAAAAAACAACTATTATCGAAACGTTTTGGCGCTTTATGGTTTAGGTTTTGATCAGGGGCTTTTTGCGTTTGATCGCGATGGTCGACTGTATTTTCCAAAGGCTCAGCAAACACAGGCCCAATCCAAAGAGTCTCAATCGTCTTAAGGCGGGGTTCTAAGGCATGGTAGAAAAAAATTTTCTTCAAGGTTTAGGACTTTGGAACGTCTACTTTATTTGTAAGTTTGCGTTAGCTTATTTTGGTTACTTGACATTAAATCCGTTAGCCAACGCGGTCTTATTGGCGTTTCTTCTTCTGCCTTTCGATCGTAAAGTTGTTCGAATTCTGCAAACAGTAGTTGGATTAATTGCAGGGTTTGTTTTAATTTACTCGGAAAGCTGGCTACCTGGGTTGGACAGCATAACTAGTAACACACAAAATATTGCGGGTTTCTCGTTTAATTACATCATGCAGTTAGCGATTGATTTCGTTAACTTGAAAATGGTGGCCTGGGGACTCCTGATTTTATTTGTCTATTTTTTACTAAGGCGTTGGATTCGGGTAACCGTCTTGACGGTCGGTTACTTTGCGGTACTCGCCCTACAGCCTATGTTGGCAGCTTGGCATGCCCAGGAGCAAGCGGTCATACCGACAAATGGAGCTATGGCCGTGCCCGAGCAAACGGTTGATTCAACTGCGGTGGTTGCAGAACCAACACCGGGGAATCCGGAAACGATTACCTCTGAAACGATTGCAAAGTGGTATACAGCGTTTCTTGAATATGAAAAAGAGCGTCGCGCAGCATTTCCCCAAGGAATACCGGCAAAAGACACTCCTTTCGATATTGTGCTTTTGAATGTTTGCTCCTTGTCCAATGATGACCTAATTGCATCCGAAGAATTAGCCCAACATCCCGTTTTTGATCAATTCAATATCCGCTTTGATCGATTTAACTCAGCGACCAGTTATTCTGGTCCGGCGACTTTACGATTACTCAATGCGATGTGCGGTCAGGTTGACCACGACACGCTCTATGATGAGCGCCGACCCGAGTGCGAGATAATGAACAGGCTTGACCAACTCGGATTTAAACAACATATGTTCTTTGACCATCATGGTCAGTATGACAATTATCTGCAAACAATGCGTGATAAAGCCGGATTGACAGCTCCGTTGGAAAGTTCGAAAAAATATCCGGTTCGTTATGTTGCTTTTGATGATGAACCGATTTCCGATGATTTAGCTGTGATGCGAGATTGGTTAAGAACGCTCAATCGAGATAAAGATGTCAAACGCACGGTGACACTCTTTAATTTCATTGCGTTGCATGATGGCAATCGCTTACCTCGTCAAAGTCGGTGGGAGGCATTTAAACCTCGTTTGAAAGTTTTCCTGGATGACTTACAACGTATCATTAGAGAGATTGAGCGTTCGGGTCGAAAAGTCATGTTGGTGGTTGTTCCAGAGCACGGGGCAGCAGTCCGTGGCGACCGGGTACAAACGGCTCGATTGCGTGATATTCCGAGCATGCGCATCACACAGGTACCAACCATGGTGAAATTCATCGGTATCAAAAATATGCCTCAGGAAACAATTCACGTGACAGGTAACACGAGTTATTTAGCAATGGCGGAACTCATTGGTAAAGTTATTGAATCAAACTACTTTAGTGTTGACGGTGGCAGCATTCCGTTGCAGGAACTGATTCAAGATTTACCAGAGACGAACCCAGTTTCCGAAAATGGCCAATCTGTTGTTTTGACCTATAAAGGTCAGGATTACATACGTCGGAATAAAGGCGAATGGGTGGTTTATCCGACCGATCGTTAACTTTTAAAGAGGCCTTCGAGTGAGGCCTCTTTTTACATCAGGCTTCGTTAGAATGTTTGTATCGCTTTAAACATGGTTTCTATGCTCGATAGTCCCAAATTTCGTTTTTGTCCTTATTGTGGCTCGCCGATTGTGTTAGAACAACCAGCGGAGGATGTTCGTGTACGGGAAGTTTGTCCACAATGTGGTTACATTCACTACGTCAACCCAATTCCTGTAGTGGGAACTGTCCCTATTTGTGGTGATAAAGTGCTTTTGTGTCGACGGGCGATTGAGCCACGAAAGGGGTATTGGACTCTGCCGGCAGGGTTCATGGAAGCTCACGAAACATTGGAGCAAGGCGCGTATCGGGAGACGTTGGAGGAAACAGGCGAGCTAGTGCAAATGGGACCGATTTTGACACTTATCGATGTACCAGATGCCAGCCAGATTCATGTATTCTTTCTTTCCTATATTGATTCGTTGACCGCTCATCCAGGTCCTGAAACGATAGAACAAAGGTTGTTCGCTGAAAATGAAATCCCCTGGGATGAGATTAGTTTTACAACGGTTCGAACAACGCTGGAGCATTTTTTCTCCGACCGTCGCAAGGATCATTTTGTTTTGCACCATTACCAATTGCCAGCTTAGTGTGATGATCAAAATTCCATTTAATTTTTTGCAAAATATTCTTTTTTTGATGGGGCCACAACGAGCCCAGCGGTTTGTTTTGTCAAATATTGATCGTTGGATGAATTTGGGTTTTATAGACCCTTATATTCATGATTTGATGGAAGATCCAATAGAGTTGATGGGACTTAGATTTCCCAATACGATCGGGTTAGCGGCAGGATTTGATTATGAAGCGAAGTGTGTTTCCGGGCTTGGTGGGTTGGGGTTCGGACATATCGAAGTTGGTAGCGTTTCCGAAATCGCTCGTCCAATCAAGAAATGTTCATTGCGACGTCCTTCGCAGTCGGTGGCTTGCTCCGAGGGGATTGCTTGTGCAAGTGTTGAAAGGGTTTTAGAAAATTTAAAAAGTGCGGCAGCCTACAGGAATCGTGGCGGTATTTTGGGAATCAATATCATCGGGGAAATTTGTGAAGATTCGAAGAAAACTTCTGAAGCATTCATTGCGCCACTAAGAAAGCTTTATCGTCACGCCGATTACGTGACGCTTAACCTGACTTCTGGTTTGAGTCGAGGGTTCTCCGCCCAATATAAAGGCCAAGTCGCATTAACACTAAAAAAAGTGGTAGAGGAGCGAGAACGGCTCATGCAGACAGAAGGCCTCCCATATCTGCCGATTTCGGTCAAAGTCGCGGGTGGTCAAGATAATGACACGCTTTTATGGCTGGCTGATCAACTGCTTTATTACCGATTTGATGCCATCGTTGCCGTCGGGGGTGGAGTAGGTATCGCTGGAGAAAGGCTTTCTGGGAATGCGCTCAAAGATCGTTCTATCGAAGTGGTTCGCTTATTGTCAAATCATCTTCAGGGAAATTTACCGATTATCGCTAGCGGTGGGATTTTAACGCCTGATGATGCCCTTGAAAGGGTGAACGCAGGAGCAAGTTTGGTTCAGATTTTCTCGGGCTTGATTTTCAATGGACCGGGCTTGGTGGCTGAAGCTTCTGATCAAGTGGCTTGTTGGCGTCAAACGCAAAAAGGTGTGATGAAATCGTTACGGCCATCAAGCGCTTCTTTTTAACGATTTTGTTGCATTTCTTTTTCGTTTTTGCGACCTCGTCTGTACTAAACTAGAGAGGTAGATTGATAGTCAGTACAGGAGGCGGTTTATGCTTCGAAAAATTATCATTGGCATTGTTGCTTTGGTCGTTATTGTAGTTGGTGGGCTATGGGCTGCTGCAACGTTTTTCCTCGATAGCGCAACAATTGCCCAGCAAGTGAAAAAGGAGGTGGCTAGCCGCTATAACCGTGATCTCGTGTTTAACGGTGAGCTAAGAACTAACTTTTTCCCGAAAATTCAAATTGTTTTGCCTGAAACCTCGCTGTCGTTTGAGGGGCGGAAGGATCCGCAATTTATGCTTGAGAATGCAAGTGTCGGGGTGGCCGTCATACCACTTCTAAGTGGAAATATTCAGTTTGACGAGGTGATCATTAACGGCTTGCGGGGTTCAGTTAATGTGAAACGCATAGCACAGAAGACTAATGAATCCAAAACTCAGCCAACGGCAAAGGTAGCTGAAGACAAAACAGCCGAGGAATCATTTATCAAAACATTGGAAGTCGCCGGTGTTGAGGTGACAAATGCGGCATTTAATGTTTACGGTGTACAGGGTGACAAGGTTTACACGATCAGTGGCATGAATTTGAAAACCGGAGCACTCGGACTAAAAGGGACAACCCCGATTTCTTTTAATGCCAATTTTTCAGAAAAAACACAGTCAGTTAGTGGCTCGTTGAGCGTCAGCACGACAGCGGCTTACGATCTTGAGTCACTTGATGTGCAGTTGTCAGACTTAAAAACGACATTGAAATATAACCAGAATAAAGATTCAGTGCAGGCTTCGTTGGAAACGCCTTCTGTCAAGTATGTCAAGTCGGATGTTGAGATTAATAATGCCAAAGCCTCCTTGTCAATGGGGTCTGGGTTAAGTGCCCAGTTAAGCGCCAAGCAGTTGACAACACAAGCAGCAATGAAAGATTGGATGGTCGAGGGCGTAAGTGGTTCAGTAAATTTGGATAAGGTAACCTCGGCATCAGTTAGCGGTAATTTTTCCGGTGGCATTGAGGTGCCTAGTGTGAAAAGCGATCGCCTGACAGGGGCCATTCAGACAAAAATCAACAACATGGCTGTCAGTATTCCATTTAATGGGATGATTTCTGTTCAAGTTCCTCAAGAAAGCGCTTCCGTTAGCTTAAATGGTGAATTTGATAAGGAGATGTTCAGTGTTAATGCAAATGTGAAAGGTTTTTCCAAACCGACAGTAACAGGACAAGTTCAGCTTAACGCTTTGACAGTTGATAAGTGGATTGCTGCCACGCCCGCTAAAACTGCCAGTGGGATTGACTGGTCCCCTGTTCGTGAGGCTATTGCTCAAAAGGTTGAACGTTTGACAGCTCTAGATGCAGCAAATACGAATATTTCAGTAAAACTCAATAAGCTGAAATATCAGAAATTGTCCGTTAACAATATCGGTACAACTGTGAAATTGCAAAACGGGACCTTGGGGTTAAATAATATTTCGGCTCAAATTTGCGGAGGAACGATTGCGGGGCACTTGAGTTTAACTGCGTTACAGCAGTGGGGTGTCGACTTAACAGCCTCAAAGGTGGATTCGCGCTGTTTGCTTGAAGGATTGTCAATGCCTGATCAACTGACTGGCAGCATTCGAGCTAGCATGAAAATTGCCGGTACGGGCTTGGATGAAACTGCCATCAAGAAAACGGCCAAGGGAAGTATGAGCGCGCAAATCGACCGTGCGGTGTTGAGGGGCATTTCGCTCGAAAAAGTAGCTTCTGCTGTTCGTGCAAAAAATCCTGCGGGATTTGTGATATCTCCAAACGACAGTACTCAATTCTCGGCGTTAAATGCCACAGCTTCTATTGGTAATGGAACGCTTAGCGTGACGAGCTTAAATGGTAAAAGTTCGGTGGCAGAAGTCAGTGGTCGGATGCAAATAGGTCTTATAAATTCTTCTTTAAGTGGCCAAGTGTCGGCTAAATTGGCGACGTCAGCGGATGGTCGCCGTATAACAGTCCCAATTGCCTTGTCAGGAACAGTACAAGAACCTAAGTACGGGGTTGATATTGCGGCAGCTATTGTGAGTAATGTGGAAAACATTATTAAAAATGAGCCGGAAAAATTGATAGAAGGATTAGGCCGTTTGTTAAGACGCTAAGAGTTCTGGATGATAGGGGAGGCGGTAGCCTCCCCGAATCATTTCAGCGGATGATTTGACAAACGGGAAACGGTTCTTAAAATACCGACTCCGCTGCGACGCGATGAGCGTCAAGGCGGAAAAGTCAGGTCGGGATTGAAAAGATTTTTTGAAAACGACTTGACAAGAGAATGAGGCTTCGGCATAATTCTCAACCCTGCCGATCAAAAGGCAGCGGGCCAAA
>DVNR01000012.1 GCA_018714205.1 Candidatus Aphodousia faecipullorum | reverse complement strand
CGTGAGTTAGCTCAGTATGACGTTTTAGTCATGGGCATTGGCAATATTCTTTGGGCCGATGAAGGGTTCGGCGTGCGGGCTGTGGAGCGTTTTCACGAGAAGTTCGCCGATGACGCGAGAGTGCGCGTGATTGACGGCGGCACGCTTGGCGCTTATCTTATCAATGAAGTGATCAACGCTCGCCGATTGTTGATCTTTGATTGTTGCGACTTGAGAGAGGCGCCGGGAACGATGCGCCTTTTGCGTGGGGAGGACATCAAAATCTGGTCGGCGACAAAAATCTCTCCGCACCAAACCGGCATGAACGATGTGCTCGCTAGCGCCATGCTTCAAGGCTATGAGCCCGAGAAGCTCGCGGTGATCGGAGTGCAGCCGCTGGAGCTTAATGACTATGGCGGCAGTCTCACTGATGTCGTTAAGGCGACTGTTGAGAAGGCGGTCAATTGCGCGGCAAAGGAATTGACCGATTGGGGGTTCGAGCCGCGTGTGAGAGAAGTGGGCTCGGTCGTCACCCCATTGGGTGAAGAAAAGTTGGAAATGGATGCTTATGAGTCCGGTCGACCTGACGAACGCTCAGCCTGTCGGACCGGTGATAGCCGTTTTTTCGCAAGGAGCAAGTGATGTGTGTTGCCATTCCCCATCGTGTTGTCGGCGTGCATTTCACCGCCAACGGAACCAGCGCTGACATTGAAGTCACCGGAGGCGTTTCAAAGGTGGATACGTCGCTACTTGAAGAGGTCAAGCAGGGCGACTATGTTCTCGTGTTTCGAGGTCAAGCCCTTCGTGTGGTTTCAGAAGAAGAGGCTCAGCAAATTCAAGCGGCTCTTGATTGCGTTCAAAAGGTCATGGACGGAGGCGGGGAGTCGGCTCGGATTGAGGATGCGTTTAGCGACTTGGTGGAGCATCCGGCGCAACTTCCCGATCACCTGGTGTCGATGGTCGGTAAAAAGGTGCTTTAGGCGAGGTAAATGATGAAAAACGCTTTAAATCCCGTGACCGAAAAAATTGCTCGAATTGATCCTGTGACGCACCCCATTTTCAAACGGCTCTTCGGTCAGGCCGGTTTCACCCGAGTTGATGAGGAAACGATCGATGAATTTTTGAAAACCGCTGGCTTGAAAATGGCGGTTTTCGCCGATGATCCCAATGATCGGAAAACGACACTGGACATTGCGGTGATTGCGCCGGAAATTAAAAAAGCGTTTGGGGAAGCTTTCAGCCGCTGTGTTTGCGCTGATTTCACCCAAGCCCGAAGCCTTGCCGCCCGTTGGGGGTTGCGGTCAATGCCCGCGGTGGCGATTTTTCGCGACAGCGAGTTTTTGGGGGCGGTTCAAGGCCTAAAACCGTGGGACGAGTATATCTCGCTGCTTATGGAGATTGCGGCCAGACAAAAAGCCGCACCCCGAACCATCGCGATTTTATCGGCGAACTCGGAAAAGCATTCCGAGTGTGAATAATTAGGGAAGGCGACAAACATATGCAATGGACAAATACCAAAGACTGGGTCAATGTCGACTTGGATCGTGAAACTGAACATCAGGCGGCACTTGTGACGCGGGACTTTCTTTTGCAAGTTAAGTCCGCCCTGCAGTCTGTCAATCCCGAGCAAGCGCGCTCCTTTTTGAGCGTGCCATTTTCTCAATTTGAAAAATCGCACTTGAAGTTTTTATTGGCGGCGATAGGCACCGGTGAAGTTCGAGCGGTGGCGGGCGATTCGCGTGCTGAAGAAACCGGAATTCACGGCCTTTGGCGTGTGCAGCAAGGCGGAATTGATCGCTTTGAAGTAACCCGCGTTCCTTCATTTGTGTTGCAAACTCTTTCGACGGGCGACTTCCCGGAAGCGTTGCCAGAGCTGCCGCGGGGAGCGTTCGCGGCGCCGGCTATTTTGCAAGAATTGCGAAAAGCGCAGGCAGAGCTTGATCTTTCAGCCTTAAAAAGCGTTTCTCCCTACACGATTGAATTGACTCGTCAACCTTTGACGCCGGAAGACCTCGATTATCTGCAAGCCGTGCTAGGCGTAGGAAATTTGCAAATTGGGATCGCCGGGTTTGCCGACGCGAGCATTGAAAGCACGGCCGTCAGGGGAATTTGGCGCAGCAAGATATTCAATAAGGCCGGCAAAGCCCTTTTTGACGCCTACGTGGTCGTCACCTTGCCCGAAGAAGTACCCAATGATGAGGATGAGCTTCATGACGGGGTCAAGCAATGCGACGATATTCTTGCTTGGATTGAGGCCGATTTGAACGAAGGCAGGCTGTAGCAGGAGCGGAAAATGCGACCAGATCGTGAAGAGCGAATTGACGAAGTGCTTGATCGGCTCAATCGAAAGCGAAGCGAAGAGTGCGGCAAGATGCAGTGCAAAGTTTGCTGGTATGTGTACGATCCCGATCAAGGCTGTGAAATGTTTGAAATTGAGCCGGGGACTGCCTTCAATGACTTGCCCGACTACTTCACCTGCCCTAATTGCGGGAGTGCCAAAACGATGTTTATTCCGTTTTATGAGGAAGACGAGTCATGAGAATTGTGCTTTCGGTGGGTGGTAACGCTCTTTTAAAACGTGGCGAGGCAATGAGTGCTGCCACGCAGCAGAAAAATATTGCCGAGGCAGTGCAGGCGATGAAGCCCCTCATCGAAGAGCATGAGGTGCTCATTACTCACGGCAACGGTCCCCAGGTCGGACTGTTGGCTCTGCAAGCTCAAAACTACAAGGAGGTGCCTCCGTATCCCTTTGATATTTTGGGGGCGGAAAGCCAGGCGATGGTGGGGTATATGCTGCTTGAAGCCCTGCAGCGCGTCCTGCCTGAAAAGTCCTTTGTGAACGTGGTGACGCGAAGTCTTGTGAGCGAGGATGATCCGGCTTTTACGAATCCGACGAAATTCATCGGTGCGGTTTATTCGAAAGAGCGAGCTATGGAGTTGGCGAAATGGCATCATTGGTCCGTTAAGCCTGATGGCCGTCACTGGCGACGGGTGGTGGCTAGCCCCGAACCGCTGGAAGTGTTGGAAACTGCAGCCATCGCATCATTGATGTGGGCCGGTTTCACGGTGATTGCCGCCGGCGGTGGCGGTGTTCCGATGATCCGTGATGAAACAGGCAAGATGCGTGGCGTTGAAGCGGTCATCGATAAGGATTTGGCGGCCTCGCTTCTGGCTCAAGCGCTTCATGCGGATCTCTTTTTGATCGTGACGGATGTTGACGCGGTTTACACGCATTTTGACGAAATGGACGCCAGAGCCATTCATCAAGTCACGCCCGAAGTGCTGCGGAGCATGTTTTTCCCCGCGGGCTCCATGGGACCCAAGGTGCAGGCGGCTTGCCGATTTGTTGAACAAACGGGAAATCGTGCGGCAATCGGCGCTTTGTCTGATATCAATGAATTGTTTTTAGGCACAAAAGGAACGCAGATCATGCCTTGAGTTTTCCGCATGCTCAAAGTCTTTCTTTAGGTATACTTTTTCTTCCTTTTTGTTTTAGGGAAGCTTTTATGTCGAGTACGAACGGACTTATTTCAGCTCGAGATCATTATCTACATAATCCGGTTGTTGATGGCTTTTGTCGTTATTTGGCTCAGTACCTGAAGGGCAAAGAGTTCAATCCTGTGTACACGACGGAAACCTTTAGGCCGAAAGCCTTCTATTGCATCGCGTCGCTTGAAGATGGGTACGAGCAATACTTGAAGGAAAAGGGCAATGCTCTGCCTTTCGCCCGCATGCGTGACTTGCGTTTACCGATGATTGAGGCTCTGAAGGCCGGCGATAATCAAAAAATGCGGGCTCTGATCGATTCTCTTTATGATCAGCGACTCAACAAGAATAATTACAGCCAGTGGTTTGACAGCAATCAGGCGCATCTTTGTGAGTTATTGAATTTCGCCTGTGACATTCTAAGTAGCGACTCGCCCGATTATCGTCTCTTCGGAACCGAACAAGGTCCGAGAATGTCCGCTGTGTTATCCAGAATTTACGCGATCGTGCTCGGTAATTTTTTAACCTACGAAAGTCGTGTCTCGGCAACGACCTGTTTATTTATTCGGGAGTATTGCCGAACAAACGATATGGCGTTGCCTCAAGAACTTTGCCTATCGCGGCTGCAGGGGTGGGGGAAGAATAAGAAAGACAATGGTCGCAACGCCAGTTGGGGAAACAACCAGTTCCCGATGCTTGACGCCATGAAACGCCGGCACAAAAGAGAAAGCGAATTCGCAAGAGCGAATATTCTGGCTTCGTGGTTGGTTGATCGCGCGTTACAACTGACTTTTGAAGACGGAACGCCTGATTGGCTAAAGGGAGAGACTCCCATGCGAAATGTGGAAGCCGCGTTTTACATGATGGGCGCCACCTTGCCGCCACCTGATAGTGCACCAGGTATCTGAGATCTTCATTCAATTAAAGATTAAAGCTAAATCAAGGGTTAGCCATTGAAAGGCAATTTTAAATTCGAGTGCGCGGCTAGCTATTTCATGTTGATTTCATCACTCTCTAGATAGAAATTATTAATTTTGTCTCAATAAGTTAAGTGTTTTCTCTGAAAGGGAAATTTTGTCTCCCCCACCTTAGTGGAAAACACTGTAGCAGGGGGGGGGTATTCTGAAAAAATGACTTCGAAATTTTTAAGTATACGAGGTCATCATGAACAAAGTCTACAAGTCTATTTGGAATGCCATCACTGGGCGTTGGACGGCTGTTTCTGAAATTCAACATTGTAGAGGGAAAAGATCCAAGAGTGTTCTGACTACCGCTATCATTTCATCACTTGTTTGGGCGAGCGTTTCACAATGGCAGACGTGGTGGAGGTAAATCTACCCAATGCCCCTAGGCTAGGAACGCATTCAGTGTTCTTTGGAGTCTGAAAAGCCCTGGCTTAACCGAAAACTGCCTATAACCATCCCACCAGAACAATCGCGACGACATCGGCGTTCATGACCTCTGTCAAAGTGATTAGATAATGCCTTCGGGAGTGTTTGAGATCGAAGGCATTTAAGCAAATTTATTTTGCGTTTTATGCAATATAGCTTTCAATGGGAATTCTTTGTGAATAGAAAAACAAATCTTAGGTTCGGTAAAGCATGTTTCGATCGTATTTCCTGTTGTCTTTGGGCAGACCTACAACATCAGAAACTTGAGATTCGTAGGAGTCGAAAAGCTTTTGCATTTCTTTGGCGTACCACTCAAGAAAAATGCGAACGCGCTTCATGTGCCAGGCCTCGTGGCTGGCAACGATAAAGCATTCAACGGGGGGATGAAACCACCCGGGTAAAATGGCAACAAGGCGCCCCGCCAGAATATCCTCATAAATCTGCACTAGCGGCATATCAACTGCCACCCCCATTCCTTCAAGCAGCGCGTTCCGAATGGCCAAGATGTCAGTGGAGCGAATGTAGGAACCGTAAGTGATGGGAACTGATTTATCTCCACGATAGAGAACTTTCGTTTCTTCGCGCACGGGGCCGTTGTACACAAGGCCAGTGTGCTGACGAAGGCTGATGGGGTCAATGGGCATGCCGTGTTTTTGAATATAACTGGGACTAGCCACCGGCAAATAAACATTGCGTCCGCGGCTCATGTAGCAAAGCCCTGGCAACGTTGGCTCTCCCGTGATGGTTGCCACATCGCACAACCCCTTTTGAACGTCGGCGGGTTTAAGGCCGCCCAAAATCTCGATGGTGATGTCAGGGTGAATTTCGTGAAAACGTTGTAGCAAAGGCGTCAGGCGACGGGCAGCAAAACCGGGAGCCGACGACAGCCGAATATTGCCCATGAGAGCGCCGTTGTCGTCAATGATTTTCTGCATGAGTGAGTCATGCGCACGCAAAATCTGCGTCATGCGCCTGACGACGAGTTTTCCCGTATCCGAGAGTTCCATTGGTCGGGAATTGCGTCGTATGAGGTCACAGCCCAACGCTTTTTCCAGTGCCGTTACGCCGCGCGAAATGTTGGAAACGTCAACTTTGAGCAGGTTTGCCGCCGCCGCAAAAGTGCCTGTTTTGGAGAACGCGATCAAGTAGCGCCATGCCGTCAAATCATCGAGCCTGCTCATTTTGATTCTCATCCCTCATCGATTTTATTTAATCATATTTTATCTTAGTTTGCGTATTACGCAAAATATCTTTGTTTAAACACATTTGTGCTATTTTTCTATTCAGTTGATACTAATCACGATTCGGACAAAAGTTTCTTTGGAGCTATATGCCATGATTCATGATGAGTTTTACTGGATTTCCCAGGTCAACAAAGCCAGTGTTGTTTCCAACAGCGAGGAGCACTTGCTGGATAAAGCAACGGCCAAGTTTGCCGCCCGCGGCATTGTGACGGTCGAGCAGCAAGCGCAGGCGGATGTTTCCAAGCGAGTCAACAAGTACATCGCCTATGAACCTATGCTGATTGCCGCGACGGGTCCCGAGGTGACGATTTTGCATGCTGGTCGCTCAAGTCAGGATATTCTTTCGACGATGCGAGTGGCGATCCTGCGTGAGCAAACGATTAACCTATGCGCCGCATTCGATGCGGTAATCGAAAAACTTCTCGTTTTGGCAGAGGCTCATCGCGACACGGTGGTTCCTAATTACACCAATGGCGTTGCCGCCCAGCCCAACAGTTATGCCCATTATTTGCTGGGATTCATAGCGGCATTTATGCGAGATCGTGAACGCCTCGGTCAGTGTCTCGTTCGCTACAACGAATGCCCGATGGGCGCCACGGTTTTAAATGGCACCGGTTGGCCTTTGAATCGCAACCGGATGGCGGAACTTTTGGGATTTGATCGCCCTCGTTGGAACGCTTTTGACTGCACGTGTGAAACCCCGGTCGACTTTGCGTTGGAAGTATCAAGCATTGCGGCCTCAATCGCTATTCACGTCGGTTCCATGGTCAATGACATCATGGTGCAATATGCGCAAAGCCGCCCCTGGATCCTTTTGCAAGAAGGCGGAGAAAACACTTACATCTCTTCGGCCATGCCGCAAAAACGAAATCCGGGTCTTATGAACAACTGTCGCGCAGACGCAAGTGACGTAGTTGCCGAGATGAGCGCGGTTTTTACCAGGGTGCACAATCTGGTGCCCGGCATGGTCGACGGCAAGAGTGTCGCTAAAAACACTCGGATGACAAAAACCGCCGTGTCAATGCTTGAGCGTTTCCTCAAAGTGCTCAACGCGTTGCGTATAAATCCCGAACGTGCACTTGAAGAGCTCAACAGCGACTGGACAGCCTCTCAGGAAATCGCTGATCGCCTCATGCGCGAACATGGGTTGCCGTTTCGCATCGGTCATCATCTCGCCAGTCGCATGGTCTCTTGGGCGCGCGCCAACAATGTTTTGCCTAAAAACTTCCCCTACGAGCAAATGCGGCGCATCTACAAAGAAGAAATTGCGGAGGAATTCCCTGAAGGACCGCAGGAGCTTCCAATGAGTGAAGCAGAATTTCTTGACGCGCTTGATCCTCGCAAAATCATTGCCAACCGCAAAACCATTGGCAGCGCGTCGCCCTTTGAAGTTGACGCCATGCGTTCAAGTTTTGCGGCAAGACTCAAAGAAGAAACCGCTAAAACGAATGCTTTGCGTTTGAAAGTCGAGATGGCAATCGACAATTTGCAACGTGAGTTCGCTCAATATCTCTGATCAATTAACCCATAAGGAGATCTCACTATGTCTTCGGTTTTACCATTTATTGCCGTGATTGTGACGGTGATCGCTGGCTGGGCGCTGATTAAACGCGTTCAGACACACATGGTTCTGCTATTTGCAGGGTTGGCTATCCTGATTTGTGTCGCCCTCGCCGGCACCGGTTTTTTACCCAAAGGCGTCAAACCGTCCGGATTTTGGCTGTTTGACATCTTTGCCACTTTGAAATCCATTGCCACGAAACAAAGCGCAGGCATCGGCTTTCTCATTATGACAGCGGGGGGCTTTGCCGCCTATATGGATCGCATTGGCGCGGCCAAGGCTCTGGTTGATGTCGCTGTCAAACCGCTTGCCGCTCTGAAGGCTCCTTATCTTGTTTTGGCCTTCGGTTACATTATCGGCCAGCTTCTTGTAATCGTGATTCCTTCTGCGGCAGGTCTTGCCATGCTTCTGTTAGTGGCCCTTTTCCCGATTCTGAAGGCAGTCGGAGTTTCGGGCGCGGCAGCTGCCGCGGTGATCGGCACCTCTGCCGGGATGACATTCGCGCCAACGGCGGGCACGGCTAGCCTCGCTGCTAAAGTCGCTAATCTTGATCCAATTATTTACCTTGTGCAATATCAACTGCCACTAGCGGTTCCCACCTTGATCGTTGCCGCTATCGCTCACTATTTCGTGCAACGGTATTATGACAAGAAGGGTGATGATCAGACGGCCGAAGTGGTGGATGTCAAAAAATCGGACGTTCCGGTGGTTCCTAAGTGGTACGCTCTTTTCCCAGTGCTGCCGATTGCCTTGTTGATCATTTTCTCAAAACTTGTCGTCACCTCCATCAAACTTGACACGGTTGCATCGCTGTTCATGGTGTGGGTTTTTGTGGTGATTGTGGAAATCATCCGTCTGCGTGACATTAAAAAGATCTTTAAAGATGCCATGGCGATGTTCCAGAGCATGGGCAAGATGTTCACGGGTATTGTGGCGTTGATCATCTGCGCGGAGTTTTTCGCAACCGGTTTGAAGACATCCGGCCTCATTGATGTGATTATTGATTCTGCAAATAACGTGGGCGCCGGCATGGGGGCGATGACGGTTATTTTGACCGCGATTGTATCGTTGGTGACCTTTCTTACCGGTTCAGGCGTCGGAGCCTATTCATCTTTTGCTTCTCTAGCGCCGGATGTCGCCGCGGGTTTCGGTGGTTCTGTGGAGGCCCTGGTGACCCCGATGCAGTTCGCTAGCGGCATGATTCGGGCGATGAGTCCTGTTGCGGGAGTCATTATCGCTGTGGCCGGCGCCGCAGGGGTTTCTCCCATGGCCATTGTTCGCCGTACGTGGATTCCCATGCTTCTTGGCATGATCGCAACACTGATCTTTAACCAAATTTTGTTTGGTTAATCTCCGAAAATCTAAAATTTTGTTTCGCTGCCCAGCCATGGGCAGCGTTGCTATTGGAAATAAAAAGCCTGACGTCGCAATCCGCAAGACCCGTCACAGCATGTGAGCGGGTTTTAAAGAATGCATGCGTCAGGCTTAGTGATGCGTTTTCCTTGTTAACCTTTAATAATCACGCCGGCTTGAGGATGGAAAGCCACATTCACAACGGTGTCGGTATCAACGATTTCGGTCCCTGGCAGGAATGGGATAGACATGCTGAACGGCTTTTCCTGCGAGGAATTGTCGATCATGACATGGTAGTCAATTCGATCGCCTTCGAATAAACGATTGACAATGCGCATGCGAATGGCGTTGTCCGTTTCGCCGATATGGAGGTTTTCGGGACGAACGACCAATAAAGCTTCCTCGCCGACAGCCGGCGGATTTTGTTGACCCATGCGGGCTTTCAAAATCGTGTCATTGATCGCGAAATAGCCCCAGCCGTCACCGTCGATATGATCAAGCCGACCTCGGATGAGGTTTGCCTGACCGATGAAATCGGCCACGAAAGGCGTGGCAGGATCTTCGTACAATTTCATCGGCGTTCCCAACTGGTCAATGTGACCGCGGTTCATCACCATGATGCGGTCAGACATTGTCAATGCTTCCTTCTGATCGTGCGTGACGTAAAGGCAGGTGATGCCAAGTTCCTTTTGGATGCGGCGGATTTCCGTGCGCATATGCAATCGAAGTTTCGCATCAAGGTTTGAGAGCGGTTCGTCCATTAAAAGGAGCTTGGGTCGCAAGACCAATACTCGAGCCAAGGCAACACGCTGTTGCTCACCGCCCGAAAGCTGATTGGGATACCGTCTTTCCGCTTTTGTAAGTCCAACCATAGCCAAGGCGTCGCGAACCTTTTTAGCGGCAGCCTCACCGGTTTCCCCTCGTATTTTCAAACCGTAAGCGACATTGTCAAAAATTTTCATATGGGGAAACAAGGCGTAGTTTTGAAACACGAACCCGAGACCGCGCTCATTGGCCGGAACGTTGGTGATGTCAACGCCATCCATGAAAATTTGACCGCTTGTCGGTGTTTCAAAACCCGCAATCATGCGCAGTGTCGTCGTTTTGCCGCAGCCGGACGGTCCGAGAAAAGTGAGGAACTCGCCGGGATTGACTTCTAGGTTGATATTGTTGACCGCCATGAACTCTTCGTTATCTTTCACGTAGCGGCGGGAAATATTTTTTAATGTAAGTGACACAGACATGATTTATCGAGCTCCAATGTGATCGCCGGTACGGCACAGTACCTTGGCAAGTAAAGTCATGGCGCCGCTGGCGGCGAAGACGAGCAAAATTAGGACGACTGAGAACGCGCAGGCCTGAGCAAATTGCAGTTCTGTCATGCATTCGAGAATGCGCGTTGTGATGAGTGTCCAGTTAACCGAGACCAGGAAAATGGTGGCGCTGATCGCAGTCATCGAGTGAATGAACAGATATTTCATTCCCGAGAGAATGGCCGGCAGCACCAATGGAATCGTGATGGAAACAAAGGTGCGGGCTGATCCTGCGCCCAGACTTCGACTGGCTTCTTCAATGGATGGGTCAATTTGAGTCAATGAGGCAATCACATTGCGGATTCCGGCCGAAGAGTAACGGAAAAGGTACGCAGCCACCAAAATATAAAGAGTGCCTGTCAGTACGATCGGCTTGTCGTTAAACGCGATGATGTAGGCGATACCGACAACCGTTCCCGGTAACGTGTAGTTCAAAAGCGAGATCGTTTCCAGGGTTTTGTGTCCGCGAATTTTCAGCCGCGTGGTGACATAGCCGACTAAAACGGCCAACAAGCCGCCCAGAGGGGTGCCGATGCAAGCGATAATCAACGTGTCTTTAATGGCTTTCATGCCAAAGGTGAAGACGTAGCGGTAATTGTCCAAAGAAATGGTGTTGTTGATTCCCCAAACTTTCACAAGTGAACCAATGACAATTACGGCGTAAATCGCGATGATTAGCGCAATGACCGCGCTTACGATGACGCCCATCGTTGTGGTTAACACTAGACCGGGTCCCTTGATGCTGCTTCGTCCGCCAGCTTTGCCGCTAACGGTGACGTAGCTTTTACGACTGATCCAATAGTGCTGCAGCGCATAAACGACAAGAGCGGGGATGAGCAACATGAACGAAAGCGCCGCGCCGCCCTTGAAATCGTACATTCCGGTAATTTGCAAATAGGCTTGCGTGGGCAGGACCGGGAAAGAGTGCCCGCCTAGCACCTGTGGTGTCGCGAAATCAGCGAGCGAGCAAGAAAAAACCAGAAGAAACGCGTTGGCGATGCCGGGGGCCGCAAGAGGCAAAGT
Source organism: Candidatus Aphodousia faecipullorum (assembly GCA_018714205.1). Taxonomy (GTDB): domain Bacteria; phylum Pseudomonadota; class Gammaproteobacteria; order Burkholderiales; family Burkholderiaceae_F; genus Aphodousia; species Aphodousia faecipullorum. The sequence goes on along the minus strand of DVNR01000012.1, from coordinate 4,459 downwards.
GACCGAAGCAAAGACTCGGGTGCTGGAGGCTCCGAGCGAATAAGCCGCATCCTCCAAGTTCGGGTCTATGCGGGCGAGAATCGTTGAAATGGTCATAAAAGCCACTGGGAAAAAGGTGAGCGTTTCGGAGATGAACGTGCCCCAGAAGCCGTAAAAATTAAAGTTATCCAAGCCTAACCATTGCAGGACCATGCCGTTAGGTCCTAAAAGCAAAGTCAAAGCGATACTGCTTGTGAAAGGCGGGGAGATAAGCGGCAGAATGGTTATGGCGCTGATGAGCAATTTAAGCCAGGTCGGCAGGTTCATTCGGGTTGTCACAAAGGCGAAAACAAAGCCGAGCGCTGTGCCGGCAACACCGACGGAGCAACCCAAGAGGATGCTGTTAATGGCCGATTGCCGATCGTACCAATTATCGATAAAGGGTCGTAAATTGCTGAGAGTGAATGACCCGTCTACCCAGAAAGTCATTGCAAACAGGCGACAAAGCGGATAGACGACAAAGACGCCCAACAATAGCCAAAGCATCAACACGGTGAGCTTGGTGACGACGTCCTTGTTTGCTGAAGCGGATGACGATGCCATGGGAAATCCGTTAATAATTCGTCAAAATCGAAAGCGGGGCCTTGAACGGTATCGTCACGGCCCCTTTGTGTCGTTAACGCGAAAAGTTAAGCATTATTTGATCACTTCGTTGATCCAGCGTTGCGTGTACTCCTGACGTTTTTCGCCCTTCCAGGTGACATCAACCGAGATCATGTTGATTTTTGAAAGGTCGAGAATCGGATTGCTGGTCTTCACATCATTGCGCGTCGGCACGTAGTTAATCTTGTTGGCGACAATGAATTCCGCGAACCGTTTGGACGTGACCCAGTCAACGAACTTCTTGGCTTCTTCACTATGTTTGGCGCCTTTGATAATGCCGGTCGCTTCGATGCCGAAACTGACGCCATCTTCAGGATAGGTAATGGTCACCGGATAGCCTTGTTGCTGAATGTCAAGCGCGTCCACAATATAGAAAATACCGGCTGCACATTGACCCGTTGCAATGGGCATGGCTCCGCCAGCGCCGCTCTTTGTGTACATTTGAACGTTGGCGTTCATCGCTTTTTGGAATTTAAAGGCTTCATCTTCGCCCATCACTTTCACAAGCGAGTAGATGCGCTCGGTCGCCGTCCCGGATGTACGGGCGTCGGCCATTTGGAGATTGTTCTTGTAGCGGGGATCCAAGAGGTCAGCCCATTTGGTTGGGGCTTGCATTTTGTTCTTTTCCAGGAACTTGGTGTTCGAAAGGAAGCAAAGCGGAATTAAGCCAATGCCTGTCCAATAGTTTTCCGGATCACGGTATTGCGGAGCAATAGCATCCGAATCGGCCGGACGGTAAGCTTCGAAAATCCCTTCTTTAACACCGGCGGCGTACGTGTCCGCGGGACCGCCAAGCATCACATCAACCTGAGGATTGGTTTTTTCAGCGTTTAAACGCGCCAAAGCTTCACCGGTGGAAAAGCGCAAGAAGTTGACCTTGATTCCTGTGTCTTTGGTAAATTCGGCGAAAATTTGTGAGGCGTACTTTTCCGGCATGATGCTGTAAGCATTGAGCTCGGCAGCGTTTGCCGAGGCGGTCAGCACGACAAGGCCGGCTAAAACCGCAGAGAGACGTTTCGACATTTGCATTTCCTTTGTAAGGTTAATAAGAGATAGCAGCGTTGATCTAAACAGCAGAATGACCAATGTCACTGTTTTGTAATGCTATTGTCATATTATCGTCATAATTCGTCAATTTTTTAAATCGGTATTCGCCATGATAAAAAATGCCCGAAGCAATTTTGCTTCGGGCATGAGCTAGTCTCAGTGTCTAATGTGCTTAGAACGAGGCGATTTGACCGTCTGTCCGTTTTTCCGTCCCGGCACACAAGACGCCTGTTTCTTCATCACGCAAGATGACTTGACCTCGACCCATGTGGTAGGGATCGGGCTGCACCACAATGTCATGACCCATGCGTTGCAGCTTGCGAATGATGTGATTGGGCACATCTTGTTCAACTTCCACCTTCTTGCCGCCAATCCATTGCCAGCGTGGCGCATCAAGAGCTTGTTGAGGATTCAAGCCGAAGTCAATCATGTTCATGATGACCTGCAGGTGAGCTTGAGGCTGCATCCAGCCGCCCATGATGCCCAAGGCGGAAATCGGTTTATCTCCCTTGGAAATAAAGGCGGGAATAATGGTGTGATAGGGGCGTTTACCGCCTTCGTACGCGTTCGGGTGAGTTTCGTCAAAGCGGAAATTCTGAGCCCGGTCATTCAAGGAAATCCCGGTGCCCGGAATAACAATGCCGGAGCCGAAGCCGCGGAAGTTACTTTGAATCATGCTCACCATGTTGCCTTCCGCGTCAGCGGTGGCAAAGTAGACCGTGGAGCTGTAGCGGGGATCGCCCACTTGCGGATTCATGGCGCTATTCATGTCAATAAGCTTGCGACGGTCATCGGCATAGCGCTGCGAAAGCAGTTGTTCGCTTGTTACAAGCATGTGAGAAGGCTCTGCGACATATTCCATCGTGTCAACGAACGCGAGCTTCATGGCCTCAATTTGCTTATGCATCGTTTCAACCGTGTCACGTTCGCCAAAAGTAAAGCCCTTGAGGATGTTCAAGGCCATCAAAACCGTGATGCCGTGGCTGTTGGGCGGAATTTCCCAAACGTCATAACCGCGGTAGTCCGTCTTCAAGGGCTGAACCCATTCAGGATGATAGGCCGCCAAGTCCTCGGCAGACAGGAACCCGTTGTGCTGCTTCATGAAAGCGTCGATTTTTTGCGCGAGCTCACCCCGATAGAATGATTCACCCTTGGTTCGTGCAATTTCACGGAGCGTTTCAGCCATATCATGGCTTTTGAAGATTTCGCCCGGCTGCAGGTAATGTCCATTCGGAAAGAACGTGTCAAACAATCCCTTGAATTCAGGACGATCACGGTATTTCGAATAAATTTGCCAAGCTTCTTCCCAAAGGCGGCTCATGTTGGGGGAGACCGGGTAGCCATTTTCGGCAAAGTCAATGGCCGGCGCCATCACTTCTTCCAACGGCAAGCGTCCGAATCGCTCATGCATGGCCATCCAACCGCCAACGGCGCCGGGGACGTCGATGGGTTCGACGCCGTAGGGAGGGATGCTTTCAAAACCACGTTCTTTGAGCTTGGCGATGGAAGCCGCTTTGGGCAATGGCCCGGAACCGTTGATGCCATAAAGTTGCCCCTTGTACCAGATGAGGGCGAAACAGTCGGCACCGAGTCCGTTGCCGGTTGGTTCGACTACCGGTTGAGCGGTAGCGACGGCGATTGCCGCGTCAATGGCGTTGCCGCCCTTGAGCAAAACTTGAAGGCCGGCGCTGGCTCCTGATGGATTGCCCACGCAAGCCATACCGTTTTTGGCGTACACCACATGACGCTTGGAAGCGTAAGGGTAATCTTGTGCGTCGTATTTAAACATAACCAATCCTTTCAAACAGTTGGAAATCTTGTGCTAAACGGCGATGAATTTTTCAAAGAAGCCAGCAATAATCACTGAAACAGATGTCACGGTTGTAAAACCCGCAACCAGATATTTAGACATGATGGCGTCTAAAACAACCTGTTTTTCTTCTTCGTTTTCAGCGGCGGCAGTCGCGACTTCGTTAGCGATCAAATAAGTGGCCGGGAACCCTAAGAGTTGGCAGGCCGCGACACCCAAAGCCACATTTTTCTTACCTTGAATGCGCCATAAAGGCAAAATCCCGAAGCACACATAAAGCAGGACAAACACCACAATGAACATGATGATGGTGCTGTAACTTAAAACCCAAAGGTCATTTAAGTCGATACTCGCTAAGCTTGGAATAATGGTGGCGAAAACGGCGACATTGAAAATGCCCGACGATTTAGCTTGACCCAAAATGTTTTTCGGCACCAAACCGGTTGAAGCCATGCAGGCCCCGAGCACCAAGCACCAAATGGTGTAGCTCAAACCGGTGAAGCTTCCGATAATCGAAGCAATCCATGTAAAGAGGGCGGTAATGGCCAAGCATAAGAATTGGCCATAGAATTTTTTATGAGTTTCAAAGTACGTTGGTTTCGTTTCGCCGTTTTCAATCTTGGGTTGCGCCTTGTTGGGATTGATCCCGGTGCGGCGATACTCATCCAAAACGAGACGAGCCTCACGAAGACCGTAATAGGATGCGAAGGGAGTTCCGAAGAACTTTTGCACCGCATACAAAATGGTTCCGAAGGCCGCCGCCATGGTAAGCCCATTTTCCATCGCGGCAGATGTCATGATTTGCGTCGCGACAATGCCACCGTTGATAATCGGGATGGCGACGATGGTTTCGTTGTAACCCACAAGAGGAATCAAAACGATCATGCCGATCCAGATGACCGCCATGGAAACGCAAGCCGTGGCGACCGTGCGCCATTCCTGAGCCAATTCGCGCAGGTT
>DVNR01000011.1 GCA_018714205.1 Candidatus Aphodousia faecipullorum | reverse complement strand
AATATTTATTGATAGGAATTTATGTTAAGAAGTATGTATCTTGGTTCTTCCATTGCAATCAGTTGGGCAAAATAAAAGGGATGCGTCGATGCTTGAGATTATTTGCTATTAACCTAAGTCCTTTTTAAAGGCTTTTATTTCAGGGACAATACATTTCTTCATTCGTCTGATACCTGTTTTGGCTGTCTTGTTCCCTGCACTTGCTCTCTAAGGCATTGTCATTACCCCCGATCATCTGAAATCAACAATTACCTTCATTTTTTCATAGCAATCGTTAAAATCAAATGGGTTCGGCACGAAGCTTGCGTGTCAAATTGAAAACTTTTTTTCGGGAGTATTCCAATGGTTCAGGAATTCTTAGAAGACCTCAAAGAAGTGGTTAATGTCGACTGCGGCACGGCTTGCACTGAAGGTGTGAAGCAAGTTGCAGAAACCTTTAAAAAACATTACGAAAGCATCGGCTTTACGGCTAAGCTCGTTGACTTGGGCGATAAGGTTGGTCCGGGTCTTTTTGCAACCAACAAGCCGGATGCCACCCGTTATGACGTGATGCTTAACGCCCATTTAGACACGGTGTTTCCGGCCGGAACAGTTGCCGTGCGTCCGATGTCTATCAAGGGTGATCGTGCTTATGGTCCTGGCGTTTTGGACTGTAAAGCCGGTTGCATGACAATTTTCTACGCATTGAAGAATTTGCCGAAAGAAACTCTCGACAAGCTCGCTATTTTGGTCGCTTGTAATCCGGATGAAGAAACCGGTTCTCTTTCCTCTCACGATTGGTTGAAAGAATGCGCTGCCAAATCTGACCGCGCTCTGATTTTCGAACCGGCTCGCGAAGGTGGTGAATTGGTTTGCGCCCGCAAGGGTTCTTCAACCTATCGGATTACTTTCCACGGAGTCTCTGCTCACGCAGGTAACAATCCGGAACGCGGCTGTGACGCTATTTACGCCATGGTTCAATTTATTATGGCAGTCAAGCAACTTGCGGATTGGGATCGTGGTATCACGCTTAATTTCGGTGCCATCAAAGGTGGCACGGTTGCAAACGTGGTTGCCGATTTTGCCCAAACGGATCTTGACCTCCGTGTATGGAATGACCAAGACTACGAAGAAATCAATGCCAAGATTTTGGAATTGGCTAAGAAAGAATGGGTTAAGGGAGTCACACAAGAAATCACCGAACTTAACCACCATGCAGCCATGCCATTAAGTGAAGCCACTCAAGCAATGGCAAGCCTTATTGAAGAAGCTGCCAAGCTGGAAGGCTTTGATATCGCCTGGATGAAGGCCGGTGGCGCTTCTGACGGTAACACAACGGCTTCAATGGGTGTGCCCACCCTTGACGGTTTGGGACCTGTTGGAGGTGAAATGCATTGTGACCGTGAATATTTGGAAATCAATTCGATTGAAAAACACATTAAAGTCGCAGAGCGTTTCTTCACGTTAATCGCCGAACGCAAGTAAATCACTTCTGAGATTTATATAGGCAAAAAGGGGATGCCGTGAGAGGCAATCCCCTTTCTATATTTCATCCCTACTGTCGCTCTTCACTTTCCCAATCTTCAAGTTCTCTGGGAACACTTTTCTTCTTTTCCTTGATCTCACGAGATTTTTCTAATATCGCCTGCCGCAAATAATCCAATCCATCGCCCTTTATGGCGGAAATACGCACAGCTTGAATAGCTCCTTCGGCGTCGCGCAAAATTTCAGGATCTAAATCGGTTTGATCGATTTTATTGAGTACCAAAATTGTCGGAACATCCAGCGCATGAATCTCGTCAAGAACTTTATTAACCTCAACAATTTGATCATCTTTGGCTGCGCTGGCAGCATCGACCACATGCAAAAGCATATCTGCATGAACCGTTTCATCGAGCGTTGATTTGAATGCTTCTACAAGTTGATGTGGTAGTCCACGAATAAATCCCACTGTATCGCTCAAGACGACACTTTCCCCTTCACCCACATAACAACGTCGAGCGGTTGTATCCAATGTCGCGAACAACTGATCGGCCGCATAAAGATCGGATTTTGTCAGACGATTAAATAACGTCGATTTTCCCGCATTAGTGTAACCCACAAGCGAAACAGTAACCACATCGCTACGACCTCGACTTTTACGTTGAGTATCGCGCTGACGTGATAATTTTTTGAGTTGTTCTCGTAGTTGTTTCACTCGAACACCAATCATACGACGGTCCAATTCGATCTGTTTTTCACCAGGACCACCTGTTTTGCCCAAACCGCCGCGTTGACGTTCCAAATGCGTCCAACCTCGAACCAGGCGAGTGGACAAATGCTCCAAACGAGCAAGTTCAACTTGTAAACGACCTTCGCGACTTTTGGCCCGGCGCTGGAAAATTTCCAAAATTAATTGCGTTCGATCCAAAACCGCCACTTTAATAATTCGCTCAATATTTCTTTGTTGAGCTGCAGTCAACGCCACGTCAAAAACCACAACACCAATGCTTAACCGGTCCACTTCTTCGCGAAGCTCCTCGATTTTCCCACTCCCCAAATACGTCGCAGGATCAGGCTTGTCACGTTTAGCCAACATCATGCCTACAGGATCGAGCGCATCACTTCGCGCCAACTCCGTAAGCTCCTGAGGCGCATCGGGCAATGGAGACTTTGAGGTACTGATACAGACTAAATAGGCACGAGGAGACTTTTCCTCAGCTTGATCAATTTGAAAAACTGTCATGAATTAACTAAAAACGAAAAAGAGCATGCCTATGCGAATCTGCACGGACATACTCTTTCAAAAGTTTGGTGAAAAACTGCGCTATTCGCCGTCAGAACCACTCACCGGCATATTGACCGGCTTTGTCGGTACGACTGTGCTGATTGCGTGCTTGTAAACCATTTGAGTCACAGTGTTGCGTAAAAGCACAACATATTGGTCAAATGATTCCACCTGCCCTTGTAATTTGATGCCGTTGACGAGATAAATTGAGACAGGAATATGTTCCTTGCGCAAAATATTCAAAAACGGATCTTGTAAAAGTTGACCTTTGTTTGTCATTTTTGTTTTCTCCGGGCGTTTCAATACGCCTTCTTGTTAAGCCACCAAAATATTTGGCAACACCGTGGGTAGTTTAATCCTTTTTTTCCACATACGGGTTGCGATTGATCTTGAATTCAATTCTCAGGGGGGTGCCTGCTAAATTAAATTTCTCTCTAAACCAACTTTCCAAATAACGCCTATAGCTATCGGGAACAACCTGAAGGCTGTTTCCATGGATAACAACCACCGGTGGATTCTGGCCCCCTTGGTGTGCATAGCGCAATTTCGGACGAACACCCTTTACCCGTGGAGGAGATTGCCTTTCAACAGCTTCAATCAACGCGCGGGTCAACTTCGGAGTCGATAATTTAGCAAAAGCAGCTGCGTGTGCGTCAGAGACCGCCTTCATTAAATGATTTAATCCATTTCGCTTCAAGGCAGAAATATGAATCTGGCGCGCCCAGTTCAGGAAGTGGAGTTTATGCTCAAGCTCCTCATCAATACGGCTGCGCTCGTAACTATCCAACGCATCCCATTTATTGACGGCGACCACCAAGGCTCGTCCACTTTCAAGCACATAGCCGGCAATGTGGGCATCATGCTCAGCGATACCCTCCTTGGCATCCAACACCAAAATCACTACGTTGGCATCAGCGATCGCTTGAAGAGTTTTCACCACTGAAAACTTTTCGATAGCTTCAAAAACCTTTCCTTTTCGACGCAAGCCGGCCGTATCAATCAAAGCATAGTCTCGACCGTCATACTCGAAATCGACTCGAATAGAGTCCCGGGTGGTTCCCGGCATATCGTATGCAATCAAGCGATCCTCTCCGAGCAGCGCATTGATCAAAGTGCTTTTACCGGCGTTTGGACGACCAGCAACAGCCACTTTAACCTTAGGCAAACGATCCCCTTCAACTTCAGCGTCATCATCCTCAGCGGTCTCCTCTTGTGGGCACAACGACAAAGCCAACTCGATCATGTTATGCACGCCGTGTCCATGAGAAGCTGAGATCATCTGCGGCTCACCCATTGCCAGTTCATAAAATTCAACTGCATGAGTGATGTCCAACCCTTCTGCTTTATTGACAGCAAGAACAACCGGACGATGTGAGCGACGCAGGTGTTGCGCGATACGCTCATCCTGCGGAGACAACCCAGTTCGAGCGTCAACCACAAAAATGACAACATCAGCCTCTTCAATAGCCAACTCAGCTTGACTGGCCATCGCACGGACAATGCCCTCACTTTTGACGGGTTCAAAACCACCAGTATCCACAACAATATAGGGTCGGGGGCCCACACGTCCCTCGCCATATTGTCGGTCGCGCGTGAGCCCCGGAAAATCGGCCACAAGCGCGTCACGCGAACGGGTCAATCGATTAAACAACGTGGACTTGCCAACATTTGGGCGTCCCACTAGCGCAATGACAGGAAGCATCTTTAGCGAACCTTAATATAAGCGACTTCACCTTCCTCAGTCTGGAAGACGGCGCCTTGTTCATAAACCTGAGCGGGGGCAACAATAGCACCATCTAAGTGCGTACGGCCGATAATATCGCCACTTTCAGGATTAAGGAATTGAACGTAACCTTCCGAATCCCCAACCGCGACGATCCCAGCAAAGGGCACAACGGCACGGATACCACGCCACTTCAATTGATTGTTGCGCCACACCGGAATGCCGCGTTGACGATCGAACGCAAATAATTCGCTTGCCGTGTTACCAATAAAAACGAATCGGTCATCAGCAGCTGGTGCAGTCATCGCAGTGACATCGTGTGTCCAGCGTAAACGACCGCTTTGCGCATCCATGCACACCAAGCGACCCTGGAAAGCCGATGCGCATAGCAAATCGCCATCAGCCATCGGTGTACCCAGAATATCAACCAAACGCTCCACTTCCGTAATGCCACGTGCCTCGGAAATCAAAGCCTGCCAAACCGGTCGACCATCAGCGGATAGGCCAAGCACAAAGCCATTGCTTTGACCAACCAAGATCATCGGACCGAAAAAGCGCATTCCGGAGGCGTTTTTAACAGTAAGAGATGGCGCTTGGCGTTGATAACGCCAACGCTGCTCCCCAGACATTGCATCAAAAGCGGTCACACGAGTGTCAGCGGTACGCACGATAACAAGCCCGTGACCAACCAACGGAATCGCATCCATCTCACTGGTCAAGAAGGTGGACCAAAGCTTTTGACCTTCCGCACTTAAAACGACCAATTCGCCTTTTTCAGTTCCCACAGCGACAACGTAGCCGTCACTGCCAACACCGGCGGCAATTGGAGCTTCTGTTTCATAACGCCACACCTCGTGCCCATCGGCTGTGTCCAAGCGGTAAACGGAATTATCGCCAGCAACATAGGTTGTCTGACCGACAACCGCAGGGGTCAGAAAATTCGTCAGACTTTCGCCAACGTTTTTGGACCAAACCACTTCCGGTTCAGCCAATGATTGATAATCCTGCAATTCGGTCGGTGCTTGCGAATTCGGAGAGCTACATGCGGCAAGCACACAGGCACTGGCCATCGCTAGGAGAGTTTTCTTCATACAAACCCCTTGTTTTTATTACTTGTTGTCAGCTGCGGCAACTTTTTGAACTTCAGGAAGAGCTTGCAGCTTTAACTGAACAAAGCCTGTCAATGCCTGATCCACCGGATGCTCGAGCGCTTGCTGCCACACTCTGCGGGCGTTTTCAATATCCCCCTTGGCAAAGTAAGCATCGCCCAATCGGTCATTGACAAGAAGCAACTGACTGTCCGCAGGCTTAAGGGCTGTCAAGAGGCTAATGACCTCGTCGTACTTTTGTTCATCCATCAAATAACCTGAGAGACGAACACTTGCGACAACCCGATACTCCGGATGATCACTTTCATTGATAACCCAATTTAAAAGCGATTGAGCTTTTGCCGGATCAGCCTTCGTTTCAAAATACTTCGATGCCGTCAGCGCTCCCATCGGGGCGTACACGGTCGAGGAACCGTCCTTGAGCAATGCATCCACAATTTTGGACACGGAGGAGGGCTCAGCTTGTTGACCGATCGCTGTTTGCAAAGAGGCATAGGCTTTATTGGCTTCCGAGGCTTTGTAACGGTCATACCATTTCATTCCGTTATAGCCAGCAAAGGCCAAGCAAACCACCGTGATGGCACCCAACGTGAGATTACCCCACTTGTCCCACCACGCTTTCAACTCGTCAATGGACTCTTGTTCCTGTAAGTCGTAAGCCATTTAGCTATTCCTCGTCAAGAAATTCTTTCTGAACGTCAACAAAATATTGAATCGCTTCATTTAAGTCAAGTGTTTCCTGTTTCATGAAGCGTTCGCTAGGATCGCCAAAAAGGCGTTTGATAGTCACTTGACTATGCGTGACCTCTTCTTCACCACAGATAAAAGCAAATGTCGCTCCACTTTGGTCCGCCTTTTTCATCTGACTCTTGAAGCTTGCCTCTCCGGCATGAACAATCACATCATAGCCGGCATCGCGCAAAATCTCACCCAAGACCATGGCGTAACCCTGCGTCTCTCCCCCCATGTGAAGAATGTACATTTCCGTGTCCGGCTCATTGCTTTCAAAGCCGCACTCCCGCATGACTTCAAGTACACGTTCCACTCCCATGGCGAAGCCCACGCCCGGTGTCGGACGGCCACCCAGCATCTCAACAAGCGGGTCATAACGGCCGCCTCCGCAAACCGTGGCCTGAGCTCCAAGCTTATCGGTAATCCACTCATAAACCGTGTGATTGTAATAATCGAGCCCACGAACCAAACGTGGATTGATCTTGTACTCTATGTCGTTAACTGAAAGAAGATGTTCAAGTCGATTCAAAAAGGCGAGACTGTCGTTTTTCAGATAATCCAACAGACGTGGAGCGCCTTCAACCAAGGCTTGCATATCTGGATTTTTCGTGTCAAGAATTCTGAGCGGGTTGGAGTAGAGCCGGCGTTTGGCATCTTCGTCCAGAACGTCCTGGTGAGCTTCAAAATAAGTGATCAACGCCTGACGGTGTTCACGACGCTCTTCCAAATTGCCCAAAGAATTCAATTCCAACTTCAAGGGCAAAATGTTAAGTTCATCAAAAATACGACGGGCCATCAATATCTGTTCAACATCAACATCAGGGCCCTTGAATCCGAGAGCCTCAACGCCTAACTGATGGAATTGACGGTAGCGGCCGCGTTGCGGACGTTCGTGGCGAAACATCGGACCGAAATACCACAAGCGCTGCGGAGCGTTATACGTGAGATTGTGTTCAATCACACTACGAACCACACCGGCCGTGTTTTCAGGACGCAAAGCAAGTTCTTCACCATTTAATGAATCGGTAAAGCAATACATCTCTTTTTCGACAATATCGGTCACTTCGCCAATACCGCGTTTGAAAAGAGGGGTCGCTTCCAAAATCGGTGTACGGATCTGCTTATAGCCATACATGCGCAACGCATCCTTGCAGACCTCTTCGAACTCTGTCCAGATCGGTTCATCCGCCGGCAAAATGTCATTCATGCCGCGAATGCCGTTAATTTTTTGCACTTTCGCCATTGTTGTCTTCTTTCAAAAATTTGTCTTTTTTCACAAAATGCTCTTCGACATATCGATCAATGATTTTGTGAAACTCTTCAGCCATCACCGACGCTTCGCCGGCGTGTCCCTTAATCGTACCGATTTTTACTCCGTCCGCATAGACCGGAGCAACCGGAGCTTCTCCTGCTCCTGGCAAGCTAATCCCGATATTGGCATGCTTACTTTCGCCGGGACCGTTTACAACACACCCCATCACCGCAACAGTCATATTTTCAAAGCCCCTAGCGTATTCGCGCCATCTAGGGGTGTTGTCTAAGAGGTATTGTTGAGTCAAAGCGGCCAGCTCCTGAAACAATGTGCTGGTTGTTCGTCCACACCCAGGGCAAGAAACCACAAGCGGCATAAAACTTCTCAATCCCATCGTTTGCAAAAGTTCCTGTGCCACTCGAACTTCTTCTGTTCTTGCCTTGCCGGGAGCAGGTGTGATACTCACTCGAATCGTATCGCCGATGCCCTCGGCCAAGAGCATGCCCATTGAAACACTGCTGGCCACGACGCCTTTGGTTCCGATACCAGCCTCAGTTAGGCCTAAATGCAACGCATAATGGCATTTGGAAGCCATTTCCCGATAGACAGCCACCAGATCTTGAACGTCGCTCACCTTAGCTGAGAGCACAATTTTATCGCAAGACATGCCGAGATCCTCAGCCGCCTGAGCACTTTCAATGGCAGATGCAACAAGAGCGTGCCTTAAAACTTCGTTGGGAGTTTCCGGCATCCCAGCATCGCGATTTTCCTGCATCATTCGGGACAAGATCATCGGGTCTAAGGAGCCACCGTTCACACCAATGCGTACCGGGCGATCATTTTCCAACGCCACTTCAATCATACGGGCGAAGTTTTCCATTCCACGCTCGCCCTTGCCAACATTGCCGGGATTAATTCGATATTTAGATAGTGCCCGAGCACACTCAGACACTTCAGTCAATAGTTTGTGACCGTTATAGTGAAAGTCACCAACAAGAGGAACGAAGCAACGCTTCGCATCCAACTTTTCCCGAATTTTAACAACCGCGGCAGCCGCCTCAGGAGTATTGACAGTCAAACGCACTAGTTCACTGCCAGCTCGAGCCAAAGACAACACTTGCTCAACCGTTTGATCAACGTCCGCTGTCGGCGTATTAGTCATCGATTGAACACGAATTGGGCTTTTGCCCCCAATTGTCACATCATTGTTCGCATAGCGAATATGAACACAATGGGTCGTATGTCTTGGGTAGAAAACACTTTGAGACATCACTGAACCTTCTTTAGAAAGGTCGCACGAGCTTTTTGTTCAGCCAAACGCTCTGCTCGACGCGTTTTGTCTTTGATGTTGCCAGCCAATTGGCCGCAAGCCGCATCAATATCGTCACCGCGAGTTTTGCGAACCGTCGTCACAAAGCCGCGGTTAATCAGGTAGTCCTGGAAAGCCTTGACATCGGACGCTTCCGGCTTACGCAAGTCACTGTCCGGGAAAGGATTAAACGGAATCAAATTAAACTTGCATGAAATCCCTTGGACAAGTTTAACAAGCGCCCTAGCATGTTCAAGGCGGTCATTAACGCCCCCAAGCAAAATATATTCAAAGGTAATGTAGTCACGCGGGGCATGCGCCAAATATCGTTTGCAGGCCGACATCAAATCCGCCAGCGGATGTTTGCGGTTAATCGGCATAATTTGATCACGCAATTCATCCGTCGGGGCATGTAACGAAACCGCCAAAGCGACAGGAACTGCCTCAGCTAATTTATCCATCTGAAGGGTAAGACCGCAAGTTGAAACAGTCACCCGGCGCCGACTCAAGCCATAGGCATTATCATCAAGCATGAGTTTGAGCGCCGCTATTACGTTATCGAGATTTTGAAGTGGCTCGCCCATGCCCATCAGCACCACATTGCTGATCACTCGATCCAATGGATCTGTAATTCCCATGTCTTCTCGAAGTGTTTTTTCTGCATGCCAGAGCTGTCCGATGATCTCAGAGGTTTTCAGGTTCCGATTAAAGCCCTGCTTTCCTGTGGAACAAAACAAACACCCCATGGCGCAACCGGCCTGAGTCGATACGCACAGCGTCCCCCGATCATCTTCAGGAATAAACACCGTTTCAACAGCGTTGCCATTGCCCACGTCAAACAACCATTTGCGTGTGCCGTCCGCGGAAAGCTTATCCCATATCGGATGAGGGGCGCGGATTTCACAGTTCGTTTCGAGTTTTGCCCTAAAAGCTTTTGCCAAATCCGTCATTTGGGAAAAATCTCCGACACAATGACGATGAATCCAGCGCAAGAGCTGGATGGCGCGAAAACGCTTCTCACCCAAACTTTCGCAGTATTCAACCAAGCCGTCACGATCGAAGTCAAGCAGATTGACTTTCAGAGATTGTTCAGTCATAAGACAAATTTCGAAACCAATGATGTTGTTTTAGGTTAATCAAAATGAGAAATCTCCGGATCGCTCAATCGAAATGTTCCGATCAAGCGAACACGGAGAAGCATTAAGTACGATTACTTGTCGCAGCAGCAACCGCAGCACTTGCGTTCACAGATTGCCAACGTCGGGAAGAAGTAGGCAATTTCAACCGCGGCGGTTTCAGGAGCGTCGGAACCGTGCACAGCGTTTGCGTCAATGCTTTGGGCGAAGTCGGCGCGAATTGTGCCGGGAGCAGCCTTCTTCGGGTCGGTAGCGCCCATCAATTCGCGATTCTTAGCGATGGCACCTTCACCTTCCAACACTTGGATCATCACAGGACCGGAGGTCATGAAAGCGACCAAATCCTTGAAGAAAGGACGATCCTTGTGAACAGCGTAAAAGCCTTCGGCTTCAGCCTTGGACAATTGGCGCATTTGAGCGGCAACAATCTTCAAACCAGCATTTTCAAAACGGGTATAGATTTGACCGATCACGTTCTTGGCGACAGCATCGGGTTTAATGATGGAAAGGGTGCGTTCAATAGCCATTTTTATTCCCCAAAAATAGTAAGGTTAAAAGTGAAAATTCCACGACAAAACTTCTCGATCCAACTAGAGCGAGAATTTTTTCAATGAAAAACAGTAACAATCACGTCAAGCGCAATGCGCTCCACGTTTAGCTCGGATTTTAGCAAAAGCCTCGGACAAAAAAGAGAGAAACGCACGAAAAAACAAGTAAATCCGATCTTAACGAGCGTTGGTCGCAAAGAAAAACCGCAACCTCGGAAAAAACTTAAGCGAATTTTTAAAAACACGCTCCTCTAACTGTTTGGGACATTGCGCCCTTAATGAACTGAGTGTTTGCAAATATTGAAATAAATCACTGGGTTCCGATTGTCCGCCTCGTCGATAAGACGGCGGCATGTCTGGAGCGTCCGTCTCCAATAAAATGACCTCTTCGGGCACTACGACAGCACACTTTCTCAGCTTTTTACTACCTTCATAGGTGATGGCGCCTCCAAACCCTATTCCATACCCCCGAGCAATGACTTCGCGGGCTTGCTCGGCAGAACCTGGAAAAGCGTGGACCGCCCCTTTAACGGCGCCAAATTCATCTATCACTTCAATCACCCGAGACAACGCGCGTCGAGCATGAACGGATACCGGAAGCGAGAACTTTTCCGCTAGGGCCATCTGGGCGCGAAAGAACGAAAGTTGCCGTCCGTAGTCCGGGTGCCCTTCATATAAATCCAAACCGATTTCACCGATGCCAATCAAATGAGGATCATCAAAATGATTTTCCAAAAAGCGCTCCATGTTAACCAGAGCGTTGTCATGAACTTGATCTATGAATAATGGATGAATGCCAACGCAATATCCCCAATGGTATTGGTGCGCCGCTTCTCTGGCGACCTCAAAATCCGAATCGCTCCCGGTTGTGATCAAACCGCACACTACCCCCGCCACCCGGGCCCGTTCTAGAACAGAGTCCCAGTCATGAACGGACGAAACAAGCGACACATGAGAGTGAGTATCAATGAGCATGCTCGTTTTCCTGAATCTGCCCATCGCTAAGCGTCAACACACGATCGCAACGCCGAGCCAAGTGCAAATCATGAGTCACAATAACACAAGCCGTTTGATGATCACGCGCGATTGAAACAAAACGATCGAAAACAGCGTTAGCCGTTGCCTGATCCAAATTGCCGGTCGGCTCATCAGCCAATATGCAAGCGGGCTCGGCTACCATGGCACGCGCAATGGCGCAACGCTGACGCTCGCCACCTGACATTTGCGAGGGATAGTGATTCAATCGGTGGGCCAAACCCAGCGCCTGAAGAACTTGAGCGGCCCGCTCTTGCGCATGCACGGGATTTTGCCGAGCAATGGTTAAAGGCATTGCAACATTTTCAATCGCCGTGAACTCCGGCAACAAATGGTGAAACTGATACACAAATCCCAATTTTTCATTGCGAAGTCGACCTCGCTCCTTTTCCGATAAAGAATGCACCGCCATCCCGGCAACATCAACTGTTCCGGCATCAACGTTATCCAAGCCACCTAAAATGTGTAGCAGCGTGCTCTTGCCGGAACCGGAAGCCCCCACAATCGCCACCAGTTCACCTTGTTTCACCGAAAGATCAACACCTTTGAGAACCGGTACAGTCAGAACGCCATCCCGATAGCTTTTTTGCACATTACAAGCCTTAATAACCAACCCATCTTTACTCATAGCGCAATGCCTCCGCCGGTTTTGTCTTAGATGCGCGCCAACTTGGATAAATCGTTGCCACAAGGGACAATAGGAATGAGAAAAGAGCAATCGGAACAATATCCCCTACTCTTGGGTCCGATGGCAATGAACTGATGAAATATACCTCCTTGGGTAAAAATTGGATCCCAAAAAGCGACTCGATTGCAGGAACAATCACATCAAGATTGCATGCGATGCCCAAACCCAACGCCACCCCAACTGTCACACCGATAAAACCGACAACAGCTCCCTGCACCATGAAAATCGCCATGATTGAAGCCGGGGAGGCACCCAACGTTCTTAAAATGGCTATGTCAGACTGTTTTTCAGTGACGGTCATCACCATGCTGGAAACCAAGCCAAAAGCGCCGACCAAAACAATAAGGAAAAGGATAATCGCCATCATTCGCTTTTCAACCTGAACAGCTGCAAACCATGTGCGATTCTGCTTGGACCAATCCGTCACCGCAAATGTCCTAGGCAACAGTTTGAGCAGATCATAGGAAATAGCGGGGGCCTTGTTCATGTCATCCACCCGCACTTGTAATCCACTTGGTCCGTTTTGACGAAAAAGCGCTTCAGCGTCAGTGAGACCGATGAGCGCCATGGTGCTGTCATACTCATAGTGACCGGAAGAAAACACCCCAACGAGAGTAAATGCCCGCATGCGAGGAACAATGCCTGCCGGTGTTGTGCGTCCTTGTGGAATGATGACGTTGACCTTATCCCCTATCCGTAAATGAAGAATGGATGCAAGATCCCGCCCTAAAATAATGTCGAATTCACCGCTTTTCAGGTCAGTTAGCTCGCCAATTAACATTTGCTTATCGATCTCCGAGACATTCGGCTCACTGACTGGATCAATGCCTCGAATCACCACGCCTCGAACGCTACTGCCTGAGCTGACCAAACCCTGGCCAGACGCATAAGGAGCGATTCCTAAAACATGAGGATTCTTCTTCAATAACTCTGCTGTGCTTTCCCAATCGGCTAAAACACCACCGTAATTAATCACCTCGATATGTGGGATAACCGACAACATTCGATCTCGGACTTCCTTTTGAAAGCCGTTCATTACTGATAAAACAACAATGAGCGCCATCACACCAACAGCAATTGATGCGACGCTAATTGCCGAGATGAAAGAAATGAAGCCGCTACTGTTTCGTCCACGTCGACCTTGTCGCGTATAACGCCAGCCGATGCCCAATTCAAATGGAATCACAAAACACCTTATTTTTACTCAATGAACGCTCTGATTTTATAGTCTCGATCACAAAAAAAAAGGACGAATGCCAAAATTTTGACGATTTTTTCAAAAACTTGACGATTCAAAAATCTCAGCCAACAACCCGTCAACCCAGTCAAATACTTAAAAAACCAAATGATTACTTAATGTTATAATCAAATGATTATTTGTGTTTTTGTACATTTTTACATAACAACACAATTCCATACCAACATACAAAAAAAGGCGTAATTCATCACAAATTACGCCCGTCAAAATGATTTATAAGATCTTATTCTTTTTTACCACCAAGCATAGCTACCGCAGACGAGCCGGCAATCAATCCACTCTTGGCGTAAATGCCTAACTTTGCTCGAGTATCCACAATGTCAAGATTGCGCATTGTTAATTGGCCAATGCGATCTTCTGCGGTAAACATGGAGTCTCCCTTTTCCATCGTCAAACGCTCGGGCTCATAAGTCAAATTCGGACTGACAGTATCCAAAATGGTGTAGTCATTACCACGACGCAATTCGAGCGTCACAGTGCCTGTGATTGCACGAGCAACCCAACGTTGAGCAGATTCACGCAACATAACCGCTTGAGAGTCAAACCAGCGACCTTGGTACAACAAACGTCCCAATCGAATACCGTTAATGCGATATTGCTCAATGGTGTCCTCGTTGTGAATACCTGTAACTAAGCGTTCATAAGCAATGTGTAAAAGCGCCATCCCCGGAGCTTCATAAACGCCGCGGCTCTTGGCTTCGATAATACGATTTTCAATCTGATCGCTCATCCCCAAGCCATGCCGTCCGCCAATTGCATTGGCTTCGTACATTAAAGCAACCAAATCGTCAAAATGTTTGCCGTTCAATTCGACAGGAACACCCTCTTCAAAGGTCACGGTAACCGTTTCAGGCTGAATTTCAACTGTCGGATCCCAGAAGGCGACACCCATGATCGGCTTAACGATCTTCATGCTGGTTTGCAAACTTTCCAAATGTTTAGCCTCATGCGTCGCGCCAAGCAAATTGGAATCTGTTGAATAAGCCTTTTCAGCTGACATACGGTAGTCAAAGCCTTCCGCTTTGAGGAACGCACTCATTTCCGCGCGCCCACCCAACTCGTTAATAAAATCGCGGTCCAACCACGGTTTGTAGATCTTTAACTCAGGGTTGGCTAACAGACCGTAACGATAAAAACGCTCAATGTCATTGCCTTTATAGGTAGACCCATCACCCCAAATATGAACGCCGTCTTCTCGCATTGCGTTCACCAGCATCGTGCCTGTGACTGCCCGACCGATCGGCGTGGTGTTAAAGTAAGTCACGCCGGCAGTCGTGATATGGAAAGCGCCGGACTGAATGGCCGCAATGCCTTCAGCGACCAATTGAGGGCGACACTCAACCAACCGTGCCTTTTCTGCACCATAGGACATCGCACGGCGCGGAATGGCCTCATAATCATCTTCATCGGGTTGACCCAAATTCGCCGTATAGGCATACGGCAAAGCCCCTTTGTTTTTCATCCAGCGCAATGCCGCCGACGTATCCAAGCCACCAGAAAAAGCAATACCGACCTTTTCTCCAACCGGTACTTTTTGCAAAATTGTTTGAGACATAATTCCTCGCTTTTGTCGCAATAGTCTGTTATTCAATGACTTCGCCGCTAAGTTTGGCGCACTTTGATCAGTCTAGGGGAAATATTTCAACATTTCGAGTAAAAAGTTTGAGCCAACTCAAAAAAACAATTTGTTCATAAATAGCGCGCTTTTGTCGAAAAACTATTCCGTCTGGCCAGTTTTGCGAGGCCAATCGCCTTTAAGAAATCGCTCAACCCACATTAAGCCAATAATCGTCTTAACATCTGTGATTTGACCATCCGCAACCATTTGCAACGCCTGAGACAGTTTAAATCGATGCAAACTCAAACATTCTCCCGGGTCCAAATGCTGTGCTCCCTGCGTCAAACGCTTTGCAACATAAATTTTCAACTGTTCGTTAGAGTATCCGATTGCATTGTGAATTTTTCCCAGGTAGTGCCATTCATCAGCTGTCAGCCCTGTTTCCTCAGAGAGTTCCCGCTTTGCGCAAACCAAAGGATCTTCTTCAGGATCAAGTTTTCCAGCTGGCAACTCCCAAAACGCCGTTTCACATGGCTGGCGCCATTGGTATTCCAATAAAACAGAACCATCTTCAAAAATGGGAACGATAACCGCCGCACCCGGATGACGGACATACTCACGGGTTCGGATGAGGTTGGATGCCGTTTTCACCGTATCGCACCAGACGTGAAGAAAGTTACCGGAAAATAATTCTTTACGATCCAAGAGATGCTCTTGGATATCTTTCAGCTGAGGATTGCCATTCATAGGATCGAACACCTTCTAAACGTAACACGCCAACCATTTTAACGTATGCCGCGGAATTCCCCGTGCGTAAGCGCGGGGATGGATAGCGGTCGAGCGAACGTTAGTTCGGTCGTTGATCTTTGATGTATTGTTCGATGATTGCGGTTGTCGCACCGTCACCTACGAAGATCACGCAGTGGTTTTTAGTCCAGAAGCGCTTGCCCCAGAGCAGGTGATGAATCTCACGATCAAATTCTTGACGAACTTTTAGTGACGAAGTGGCTTTGAGCTTTCTTATGAGGTCTGAAAGGCAACGTTTCGGTGGGTATGAAATCAGTAGGTGAACGTGATCGCGTTCTGCGGAGCATTCGAGAAGTTGCGCTTGTTCACTTTTGCAGACTTCTGAAAAAGTCTTTGTAAAATCCTTGAAGAAATCGCCTTACGGCGATAAGCTACCCCAAAGATCAAGTGAGCCTTGAGATTGTCAACACAGTGGGCACCGGTTGAAAATTGCCTATGATTCAAAGAGTCGAGCGACACGTTATTCGAAAAAGCGATCCGAACTGGCAAGCTTGCCATAAGCTTTGCTCTTTGTCGCGCAAACTCGGTAACTGTGCTGTCTATTTATTGCGCCATCATCACTTTGAAAAGCAACCTGTTCTAACTCGAAAAGAGCTCAATGAAGCCCTCAAGCTTCATTACATCAGCGATTATCGTGCCATGCCATCGGCCGCCTCGGCTCAAAGACAAAGTCAAGTGATTGCCAAGCAATTCAAAGCGTTTGTGAAAGTCACGGCCGACTACTATAAACATCCGGAAAAATATCGCGGTAAACCTAAGCTACCCGGCTACAAGCGAAAATATCGAACGTTCTACGTTGGGCGCAACGGCTGTCAAATTCAAAATCATCAACTCATCATCACTGGGGGTAAGGCGATAGGTTTTTCTCCGATGACGGTTTTGTGTTGCGAGCATCAAGTGTTCAATGCCAAAGCCCATAAAGCCGTGGCAGGAGACTTGAGAATTGTTCCGATGGGTAATACTTTCGTGGTGGAATTGACCTATCGGAGCGAAAAGCAGGAGAAAGATTTATCGAAGTGCGTTTCTTTAGATGCGAATGAAGCCTTGTTTTGTGATTTGGGTCTCGATAATTTTGCAACCTTCGTTTCGACCAAACCCGGGGTACGACCGTTTTTGATCAAGGGCAAAGTATTAAAGAGCATCAATCAAAACTACAACAAACAAGTGGCTGAACTTCGAAGTAAGGGACACAAAACACACATTCGCACCAAAGGGGTCAAGCGCTATTGGCGATTGCATGATCTGCTACACAAGGCAAGCCGTATGGTGATCAATTTCTGTTTGGCGCATGATTTGGGGCACATTGTCATCGGAGTCAATAAAGAGTGGAAGCAGGAAGTCAACATCGGCAAGCGCAATAACCAGAATTTTGTGATGTTGCCACACGGAAAGTTTGTGGAGATGATTCGGTATAAGGCGCAAGACTATGGTATCAATGTGACGATTCGAGAGGAAAGTTATACGTCGAAAGCGAGCGCCTTGGACTTTGACGACATTCCGAGCTTTGATGAAAAAGGATCGAACCCTAAACCGATATTTTCCGGTAAGCGAATCAAGCGTGGATTATATCGTTCGGCAAAGGGGTTGTTGATCAATGCTGACATCAATGCGGCGACCAATATAGGT